>DFDU01000008.1 GCA_002369325.1 Lachnospiraceae bacterium UBA3820 | reverse complement strand
TAGGATACGAATAGTTTGTCACATATGGACAGGCACCTTGTCACATTTGACGAAACACAACTGCGCATAAAATATGTACACGCATAGCTCGCTAACGCTCACGCTATGCTTAGCACATTTTTATGCGCAGTTTATTTTACGTATGTTAATGTGACAAGATGCCTGTCCTCGTGTTACATATGTTTACACTATGGGGTGGTGAATATTCCGTAATATTCATCACCCTTTATTATATAATAATTATAAAGCTCGTTTGAGGTTCCTTTTACATCGGTATATGTTATTATTTTTGTATCCGGGTTTTCTTCCAAAACGCTGATATGATAGTTGCTTATAATATCTTTACTTATATTGTTTACGGATACTTCTGTTATAGTTTTATTTATGTATGGCTCGTAGTCGGAATAATCTTTTTTCCCGCTTGCGAAGGCATAAAGAAGTTCACCGTTTTCGTCTATAATAACGGTATGCGTTTCCGAGCCGTCATATTTTGTAAAAACTATCTCCCAATATATAGCTGCATAAATTCCGAATGTAGTATCAACAGCTTTGTAAGGTGTTGCTTTCCACGAATACCAATTCCTGTATGCAGAGCCTAATAATTCAGGATAAAGTTCCTGATTATGATGAAGCCTGAAAATGCTGTCGGTAGCAAGTGTATAAGCATCATATTCGGATATGCCGCATTCTTCCTTAGATGCTATAGAAATATTACTGTCCCATACATTGGTTATAAGCTGCAGTCTCTGGTACGAAGATAGCTGTCTCGATGCGCTTTTTACAACTGCAACGGACGGGCCCGAATAATATTCGGTTGGAACAACATTTACTTTATCAAGATGTTTCTTTTGCTGTCTGTCAAGAAACAGCTTCGGGAGGTATACGGAAGCGCACGCAAAAAAAATACATATACATATTATAAATGTACCGATAATCGAAATATGTTTTTTTGAATGATTATTAGATTTAACACTGTTATTTTTCATACGTTTTACCTTCATCATATATTTTAAAGCTTACGGTAATTTTAGTTCCTTTACCGGGTTCGCTTTCGATATCCATTTTTGCATCGTGCTTATCTATAATAAGTGCGGCGAGTGAAAGTCCGAGCCCCGCACCGCCTTTTTTTCTTGAACGGGATTTATCGACCATATAAAATTCATCGCATATACGGTCTAAATCTTTTTTCTCTATACCCACACCAAAGTCCCTAACGATGAAGCTATAGCCGTCTTCATACCTGCAACCTGAAAAGATTATCCTTGAACCGCTTTCTGAAGCCTTACGTGCATTATCGATAAGATTTATGAATACCGTTTTTAATA
Source organism: Lachnospiraceae bacterium UBA3820 (assembly GCA_002369325.1). Classification (GTDB taxonomy): domain Bacteria; phylum Bacillota; class Clostridia; order Lachnospirales; family Lachnospiraceae; genus Coprococcus_C. The sequence goes on along the minus strand of DFDU01000008.1, from coordinate 20,115 downwards.
ATTCCTTATTGCCGTATATGATACCCTGATCGAAGTTTTTTTCTATGCTTATCTTGGAAGATGAAAGTATCGGCTGAACACTGTTTATCACATCGTTTCCAAAAGCTGTGGACGATAAAGGCTTTTTTTCGATTTCGTTTGATCTTAGATATATCAGGTCAAAAAGCTTCATGGACATATCTTCAAGTCGTTTTCCTTCGGAAAAAATGTAGCTTAATGCCATAATGTGCTGGTCCTCACTCAAGTCCATGGAACGCATGGTATCGGCATATCCGATGATTGCCGTCATAGGCGTCTTTATCTCATGAGTAAAATCGGCGACAAATTGGTCGCGCCTTTTTATCATATCATTTAATTCGTTGATATGACCTTCGACCGAGTCTGCCATCCGGTTGAACTTATCCGAAAGAAGAGCAACCTCATCATGTCCCTTTACAGAGATTCTTTCTTTATAATTTCCGCCTGCAAAGGCATCGGTTACCCTGTTTAGTTTCTCCAGAGGTTTGGTTAGAAAATAACTTATGACATATATAATAATTGTGGCACCTGCAAGAATGATAAGTGAAAGGTTTCTGTAATCATTGACACTTTTTTGGATAAAGTGATTAAGTTCTGATATATCATGCCTGGTAATGATATTAAGCATACCATTATCTATCGTGCAAAATGAAGTTATATAGATATAAAGCCTTCCGTTTTCTTCGCGTATCATATAATTTTTGATATTATCTTCAACCCGGGTTGTAAGCCCGGCCGGAATACTTATACCGTCACTGCTCGAAAATACTGTTTTATCTGAATAAAGTATTATAAGATCGGAGGTATCGTTCATCATACCTGCATATACCTGTCCCGATATATTGTTAAGCTCTTCGCCTAAGTCATAACGGGAGCGGTTAATAACATCAAGCAGGGAATATTCAATTGAGCTTTCCGCGAGGTTGTTCTCCAAAACCGCATTTTCAATCCGGGAGTTGAGTGCCATCTCATAGTTTTTCTTAAGAACTATATAGCCGACAGCGAGCAAAACACCGGAAAGCAAAAGTAAATTGATTATAAGTACTTTATATCTGAATTTCATTTGTACATCCTTTTATTCGGTCAGGCGGTAGCCTGTATTGTAAATGGTTTTAAGATCATTTTTTAAATCGAGCTTTTTCCTTAATCTTTGTATATGAAGGTCCAGGGTTCTTGTCGCGGACAACTCGTCACTGTAGATAAGCTCCGGCCATACAAGCTCGTACAATCTGTCGCGAAACAGGGTAATGTTTTTGTTACGGATAAATGCTGTTAACAATTCGAATTCCTTTGGGGTAAGTGACACGGTTTCGTTATTTTTCTTAACGATGTGGTTTTCGGTGTCTACCGAAATATCCTTAAAGTATAAAAGGCTGTCTGCTTTATTGTATCGCCTTAAAACTATATTGATTCTTGCAAGAAGTTCCACAATTTCAAAAGGCTTAACAAGGTAATCCTCAGCTCCGGAGGTAAGGCCTTTTATCCTGTCATCAAGGGAAGCTTTCGCTGTTATAAATATAACCGGAATATTCATAGGTCGTATATAATCCATTAGCTCGTAGCCGTTTATTTCCGGAAGCATGATATCCAAAAGAATCAAATCAAAGTTTTCTGTTTCGAGAATATCCGCAGCACTTTTCCCATCGTAAAGTGCCGTGCAAATGTAGCCTGTACGGGTGAGATTCATTACAATAAGGTCCGATATGGGTTTTTCATCTTCGACAATAAGTATTTTAATCATTATATTTACCCCGTATGTTTTAATTATAGTTACATCCGACAAGACTATTATATCCCATATAATATATTAAAGTTAAGATGTATCCGAAATGTTTCTAAAAAAAATATATACTTGAAACATTTATGATACAAAGTTGAGTTAAAATAAAGTATAATATAAGGGAAATGCCTGAAAAAAGAAACAAAGTATACGTAATTATGGATATAAATATAGTTGAACTGCTTTGTGTATAGGGATTAAAGACAATTATGAGAAAGAAATTATTCTTGTTATTTTTAATAATAAATATCTTGATTTTATCGGGCTGTGCCAATAAAGGCTATGGCGAGCTTGTGCCGCCATCGGATAAGACTTATATACCTGTTACACACAGTACCGGTATCGTTGTAAAGCAGGATGTCAATCCTACTGTTTCTCTTTTTCTTACACTTTCCGATTATGAAGAAGAAAGTTACAGAATCGATCAAAAGACATGGCTCAGACTGGAAGCTTATAATTTTACCATGGACAGACTGTGGGTAGATAACGGGCATTATGTTAAAGCCGGAGATTTGCTTGTGTCCTTTAAATCCGAGGAGCTTGAAAAAGAGCTTGCCTCATATGAGGATAAAAAGGAAAAGGATCAGCTTGCCATAGAACATTATAAGCGCTTGGCAGAGCTTGATAATTCTTATAATTATCAAAGCGAAATAGACAGTCTCAATCAGGATATGGTTATCGCGGATGCATATATTGCCGATATAAATGCTCTTTATGAAGAGGTTAATGTAAGAGCGGATAAAGACGGAATTATAAGCTATGTTAATCCATATCTGTATGATAATTTTGCCGTCATAGGCGAGGTGCTTATCAAGGCATACTCAAGCAGCGAGAATTATTTTGCGGAAACAGAGGAAGATATAGATATAAAAGAGGGTGACGTGGTTTCAATCGAAAATGATATGACAAAGTACGAACTTGTGGCTTCAGAGGTTACAACCGACGGTAAAAAAACAAAGATAGTTTTCGAACCGGAAGAAAACAGCAGATCGGTAATATCCGAAAAAGATCTTACACTTACCATACAAAAGCCAAAGCTTAGCGGGGTATTGTGCGTAAATGCTTCGGCCGTGTTTGAAGAGAACGGACACAGCTATGTGTATTTATATAATGAAGATGGATCAAGAGAAGCAAGAGAGGTCACTGTCGGAGATCATATAGACGATATGATTGTAATAAAGTCGGGTCTTTCCGAGGGAGATGAGGTAGAACTATGGGATTAGTTAAAGCTAAATATAAAAAATATAAGCGCATCATAGCTCTTGCCTGTGCATTTATCATATCCTTTTGTATCGGAGGATGCGGGGATGTGAAGGAAGAGGCACCTGAGCTTCTGGAGCCTGCATCAAAGATAACGACTATGCGCCCGATATCATACAGAAATGTTGCCAGAGTTGAGAGCCTTATGGGTGTGGTTGTCCCGGAGCAATCATTTGTTGTTAGCAGGAAAAGTGCATTGATAAAGGGCTTTGCCGTAAATATAGGTGATTACGTAAATAAGGGAGATGTGGTGGCTTATGGTGATACAACTTTTTATGAACGTGAGATAGCCGCTAAGGAGGATGAAAAAAATGCAATTGTGTCAGAACTTCAAAGTGACAATAACATTGCGGATGAAGAGATTAAACAGCTTGAATATAAAAGAGATGCGGCAGAACAGGTAGGAAATGCGATAAATGTCGCTGCGATTAATACGGAAATAGTTATACTTCAGGAAAATAAAAGATACAATGAGGAAGTCAAGAATGCCGATATAGATAAGCTTGCGAAGGAAATAAATACTTTAAAGTCGGAAAAAAATGATTTGACATTTACGGCACCATGCAGCGGAACTGTAACATTTATAAAGGATATTACCGCAAAGCCGACAGCATCCTTTAATGAAAATATAGCCGTGATATCCGATTTTGAAAATCTTTATATAGAAGCACCGGAGCTTAATATAAATAAATATAAGTTCAAGGACTATGAAGAAAAATATACATATCAAAACGGAAAAAGAATTGATATAAGCGAATACGAATATGAAAGTCCTGAGGTTAGCTATGCCTCGACTCTTAAGGAATATCCGTGTGCAAGATTTAAGCTGAGTGATGAGTCTGAAAACAAAAAAATCAAAGCAGGAGATAATCTTATATTATATTTTGAAAAAAATAAATCAAAGAAGGTTCTTGCGGTAGGGCTTGATTCTATCAATAAGGATGATGTGGGAACATTTGTATATGTATGCAGGGAAATTGACGGAAGAGATGATTATGAGCTTGAAAGAAGAGATATAAAGACGGGAGTTGCCGATGATTATTATGTTGAGGTGACGGAAGGCTTGTCCGAGGGCGAGCTTGTATATTATGCTTCCGAATCAGTAGTTCCTGTTGAGTATACCGGACAGACCGTAAAAAGAGGAGAGTACAGGGAAAGCTATAAAACCGACATCATCACGCCTCTTGAAAATGATACTGTGGCCGTAACAGCAGGAGCAGGCGGTGTAGTTTCGGATATTTATCTTTCCGTAAATGATGAAGTTAAAACCGGCACTGCGGTATGCCTTATAGATAATGCATCAGGTACGGCAAGGCTTACAGAGCTTAGAACGCTTATGGCATCGGCGGATACCGAACATGAAAATGCCGTAAAGGATTTTGACAAAAGAGAAAAGGAAGTAAATGATGAGCTTTCGGCTTATTATAATGAAGAGGATCCGGTCGCATCGGAAACGGATGCTTTAGAAGAGTATCTGTATAAGGATGAACAGCTGAAAGTCGAGCTTGAAATAATAGCGGAAGAAAGGAGTAAAGAGGCGGCTTCTTATGAAAGTCAAAAGAAGAGCCTCAGTAATGAATATGCTCTTTTAAGCAAGCAGGGAAACGGAGGATATACTTCTTTTTCGGAAGCTGACGGAAAGATAGGATATATAGGTGTTTCAAAGTCGGATCCTGTAGGCAGCGGAGACTTTATATATTCGGTGGTAAGGCCTGCTGACAATCTGTACAAAGTAATGGTAAATAAAAATGCTTTGCCGGATCTTAATGGTGTATCGGCTTCGTTGGGAAGTAAGGTAAGCCTTGAAATCGACGGAAAGAAGTATGAGATTGATTGCATCGGAAAAAACGGTTATGCCGATAAAAAATATCTGTTTACCAAGGAAGATAAGCAATATTTAACGCATTCCGAACCGTATAAAAGCGGAAACGAAGAGCAGTTTTTTATAAAGACTGATGAAGAAATCTCAAAGGCGATTGCCGGGGCAAAGAGTATAAGCTGTGAATTTGACAGTGTTTGTCTTGATAATGTTATAACCGTTCCGGCAAAGGCAATATATGTGGAGACAAACAAAACAGATAATAAGGATAAAGAAAAAAGCGGAAAAAATTACTATGTATGGAAACTTGAAAACGGGAACATAGTTAAGGAATACGTAAAGATAGTGGAAAGTATGAGTGACGAAAAGATAGTTGTTTACGGGATTGAAGAAGGAGATTTAATTTTAACGGAGTAAAATATATGCTGGGATTTATATTGTTAAAAATAAAAAATAAATATAAGCTATACAGCTGCCTTTTTCTCGGACTGATATTTATTCTTGCCGTTTTTTCACTTATTTCATTTTACGGAAACGGAGCTATGGAGAAACTTATAAATGACGGATTTTACGATAGTTATGAGAAAAATGAAAGCTTTCCTTTTGTGTTGTCAAGAAATGATATATTAAAGACGGATAAGATATCTAAACTTAGGGAAAACGTAAAAAGCTATGAAGAATCATGGGATAAGTATCTGGGCTGTCCGAGACTTGCTTCGGAATGTATATATACATTAAAGGGCTGCCCGATAGAGCTATCATATAAGGATAAAGGCGGTTATCTTGATATCAGCTATATTGAAGGCGGAGAGCTTGAAACCGTTTATGGAAAAGGCTTTGATGCCTTTGATGCAAACAAGGATAAGGATGTTTACCCATGTGTTATCGATCAGGGACTTATGGATTTTTATAATCTTGTTGTGGGTGAGGAAATAGTCTTCACAAATATCAGGGATGAAAAGGGGACTAAACTTGTTTTTCGTATCGAGGGAATAGTAAAAGAGAAAAGTTTTGATGACTATTCATGGTATAAGAGTTTGTCCGAGATTTCACTTGCCATTTATACAAATGAGGCAACCTTTGATGCCGTAGCCGAAAGGTTTAACTTTAATTACGTTACATATGAATGCTACGAGCTTGTCGATTACAGATTTGTTAATCCGAAAAATGCCGATGAAATACTTGATTATTTGAATCAGTTCCATGGAAAAGATGAGAAGCTCCGGGAAAATGCGAGTGAGGTTTTAAAGCAATATATCATTTCAAGAAAAAATATCAAAACAATACTTTATGTAATAGCCGTACCGCTTTTGTTTTTGCTGATCATCTTTATATCCATGATATCTTCAAGAATAATCGATTCGGAAAAAACGGAGATAGCTTCACTTCACAGCAGAGGACTGTCATCATTTGAAATACTTAAGATTTATATGATTCAGACCGTTATTTTGGAAGCTATAGCATATTTCTTAGGTATCCTTTTGGGATACGGACTTTACGGTTTTGCAAAAAGAGTGGACGGTTTCTTAAGTATTTCGAAAAATATAAGAACGGTTGATTATTTTAACGTAGAAGTATTTTTATATGCCGGCGTGGGGGCTTTGATATCGGCCGTGCTTCAGCTTATACCTGTTATTATGTCATATAAGGATACTGTTATAAGCTTAAAGAGTAAAAAAATAGCAAAATTTAAGGGCTCATTTTGGGAAAGATATTTTCTTGATATACCGCTTATGATATTTGCGGTATATATGGTTTATAATTTTAATAAACAGATTGATACATTGAGACATGATACGCTTGTAGGTAAAGGCCTTGATCCGATGATATTTTTGTCTGCCACCGTATTTATGATGGCACTCGGATTGATATTTATAAGATTGATAAATTATTTGCTGAGGGGGCTGTACAGAGTTTCAAAAAATAAATTAAAGCCGGCAGGTTTTGCGGCGCTTTTGTACGTTATACGAAATAAAAAGAAGAGCAATATTATATCGATATTTATGGTAATAACCGTAGCATCAAGTATATTTAATGCCAATATCGCAAGAACGGTAAATGAAAATATCCGTGAAAGGATAAACTATAATGTCGGAGCTGATCTTGTCTATAAAGAAAAATGGAATATTAGGCTTTCGGGTATGGTTCCGCCGTTAAGCTGGCGTTATGAAGAGCCGGATTATGAGGTGTTTGGAAATCTTAATAAAAACGGGTATGCCGATTCAGTAACACGTGTCATAAAGGACGATAAGGCAGGAGCCGTTATAGGTGCGAAAAAGCTTGAGGGAGTATGCATGCTTGGCATAAATACCAGGGAATTCGGTGAGACGGCTCGTTTGAAATCGGGATTAAATGATATGCATTGGTACAATTATCTTAATAAGCTGGCTCTTAAAACAAATGGTGTTATTATTTCAAGGAATCTCGCAGAGTATTATGAGGTAAGCGAAGGTGATACGATTGGATGCTTCAGATATTCGCCGCCGGAAGCAAAGGATAAGGATATTCATGCGACGGCACATTATGAAATAGTCGGAATAGTAGATGCATTTCCGGGATTTGTCCAATACGAAACATATGTGGATGAGGAAGGCAATATCAAGGAAAAAGAAAACTACCTTATGGTTATAAATTATGCAAATGCGATAAGTACTTACGGCCTGACACCTTATGAGGTCTGGATAAGCGGTGAGGATACAGACAGTGCAAAGAATTATATCAAGAGTAGGTTTTCGGACGAGGGACGAAAAACGGAATATTATGTAAGCCGTGATGAGGAAATTTCCGATATGAACAGCCAGGCTGTCATTCAGATAACCAACGGTTTATTTACCATTAATTTTATATTGTCAATACTCTTTTCTGTAATAGGCTTCCTTCTTTATCAGATTACGGAGCTTCGTGACAGACAGGGAATATTCGGAGTTTACAGGGCGATGGGTATTTCCATGCATGAGATTAACCGTATGCTTTTGATTGAGGTTTCGGGAGTACTGTTTTCGGGTATTGCGGCAGGAACTCTTTCGGGAATACTGACAACCGGGCTTTTTATAAATATATTTGCGGCAGTTTACCTTCCTCAAAAGCATAATATACCTGTTGGAATATTTATAGATATTGGGGATTATATAAGACTTGGCATTGTTTTGATTTTGACCTTTGCGGTATGCTTTGTGATTATCAGAAGGATAGTTAAGAGGCTTAAGATAACCGAGGTTATAAAGCTTGGAGAGGATTGAGGTTTTGGATATGGCTGATAGGGATATTTTATTAAAACTTGATAATGTTTCCAAGAGCTTTATGTTAAGAAGCGGAGAAAAGCTTAATGTAATAGAAAATATGAGCTTTGAACTTGCTACCGGAAGTCTCGTTATCATTAAAGGAAGGTCAGGCTCCGGAAAGACTACTCTTCTTAATATAATGGGGGCACTCGATTCGGAATATGAAGGTAAGGTTATATTTGATGATAAAGATATGTCGTCCTTAAGCGAGGCTCAAAGAGAGAAGATAAGAAGAAATGAAATAGGCTATGTGTTTCAATCCGTGGCTTTGCTTCCGATGATGACAGCTTATGAGAATATAGATTTTGCCATGAGAACACTTGGAAAATGTAAGGACAATGAAGAAAAAATAAAAGAGACCCTGTCATTGGTCGGGCTTTCGGACAGAGCGTCTCATTTTCCGTTTCAATTATCCGGAGGTGAGCAGCAAAGAATAGCCATAGCAAGAGCTATAGTTAAAGAACCGAAGATAATATTTGCCGATGAACCTACGGGAGCACTGGATACAACGACGGCACTGGTGGTGGTAAAGCTTTTCAGAGAACTAGTAAAACACCTTGGATTAACCATAGTTATGACTACTCATGATGAAGGTCTTATGGACATGGCGGATGTGCTTATAAATCTTGAAGAAAAAAGAATAATTGTAAAAGAAGACTCAAACGATAACTGATACGGAAAAACATACAGTACATGTTTTAAGGAGATATATATGGAAGAAAATAAAACTGCCGAAAATGAAAAAGAAAATATAATTGTATGTGATAATCTTGTCAGGATTTATAAAACAGACGAAACAGAGGTTATGGCCTTACAGGGACTTGATCTTAGTGTGAAAGCCGGTGAGCTTATGGCTATTATAGGCAAGTCGGGAAGCGGAAAATCCACTTTGCTCAATATAATCGGAGGTCTTGAAAAACCTACCGTGGGAAATGTTTTATTTGAGGGAAGAGATATAAGTACATTTTCCGAAAAGGAAATGATTGAATACAGGAAAAGAAGTATCGGATTTGTATGGCAGAAAAGCATACTTAATCTTATGCCTTATCTTAATGTAATGCAAAATCTTTTGCTCTATGCAAGATTTAACGGTATGAAGAAAAAGGAGGCTTACGATAAAGCACTTTCTTTGCTGGAACGTGTCGGAATAGAAAACAGAAAGGACAGCTTTCCACTTGAACTATCGGGTGGTGAGCAGCAAAGAGCGGCAATAGCCATGACTCTTATGAGTGAACCGAAGATACTTCTTGCCGATGAGCCAACGGGCGCAGTAGATGAAAAAACAAAGGACAGGATACAGGAGCTTTTCAGGGCAATAAACAGAGAACTTGGCATAACGATAATTATAGTTACACATGATTTAAGTCTCGCGGATAAGGTTGACAGAGTGGTTATGATTTCCGACGGAAAGATAAGCACAGAACGGGTATTAAAGGATGAATATAAACAAAAGCTGGATGAATTAAACGGATATGATTTCGAAGAATTGAAAAAGAGCGGCAAAGACAGTCATGACGAGTACCAGCTTTTGGATAAGGCCGGAAGAATAAAACTGTCCGAGGATATGCTTGATGCGGCCGGTATAGGCAGCAACAGAGTCAAGGTCAGTGTTGTTGATAAGAAAATTGTTATTTCCATGGATGAGGATGATTGATATATAAGTAAAAACAATTGGTAAAAACGCTTTTGTTGTGATATAATCGGTGCAAATGAGTGCTTTGTGCTGATTAGGGGAGAATGATATGAGCGTTTTTACATTATTGATAGTCATACTTGCGTTTATTGTTGTGATCGGAATTTTAAATGAAAAGATATTTCATATGCAGAGTGATATAGCTGTGCTCTTTTTTTCGTTGCTTATAGCATTATTTCTCTTATTTATGAGCAGGGTGCTAGGAAACGATACCCTTGCCAATATGCTCGGAAAGCTTGGAAGCTTCGGCTTTGAAGAATATCTTATTGACGGAGTTCTTTGCTTTATGCTTTTCTCAGGTGCGGGTAAGGTTAACTTATATAAATTCAGGGAAAATATACGTGCCGTAAGTCTTTTGGCACTTCTTACCACACTTATTTCTTCATTTGTATACGGACTTTTGTTTTACGGAATGGCTGCATTGTTTCATATTGATATGGGTTTGTGGACCTGTGTTTTGCTTGGATGCGTTGTATCACCTACAGACCCGATTGCGGCGACAGGAATTCTTAACAAAATCGGGCTTTCAAAAAATGTATGCTCTGTTATCGAAAATGAATCTCTTTTTAACGACGGAACCGGTGTGGTTTTATTTATATTTGTACGCGGACTTGTCGTAAAAAGTCATGAAGATGGATTTGCCATACTTATGATGAGAGAGGTTTTGGGAGCATTTGCCATTGCTCTTCTTGTTTCGTTCCTTTTCTTCCAATTGATGAAGCTGACGCATCAGCCGATTATGTATATCTGTATATCACTTCTTGATGTCTCGATTGTATATTTAATATGTGAAAAGCTTGGCTGCTCCGGCGTTATAGCATCTGTTGTTTGCGGCATGTATTTTTCATGGGCAATGGGAAAAATGGAAAGAAGAGTTGCAGTTATCGATCCGGATGAACAATATAAGATATTCTGGGAAATCGTGGAAAATCTTCTTAATTCCATTTTGTTTGTTATGATAGGAATATTGGTTTTGAATGTAAGCCTGAGCAAATATGTATTTATAGTTGTTCCTGCAGCTTTAGTTATAAATACAATCGCCAGAGTCTGCGGTGTATCCATAAGCAGTATTCTTACGGGAACAAAAAAGCTTCCGGGCAATTATAATCTTGGGGAATATGTTACACTTATGTCCTGGTCGGCATTGAAGGGAGGACTTTCACTCGCATTGGCGATAGGAACGGAAGAATTTTTACCAAATGAGATATATCTTATATTTTTAAATGTTACTTATGCAACCATCTTCTTTACCGTGCTGGTTCAGGGACTTACCGTTAAGAGGGCTTATCTGGAAATTGAAAAGCATAAAGCGGAAAGAATGAAAAAGAACAGAGAGCTAAAAGCACAGAAAATACAGGAGGACTGATCTATGAAAATCATTATAGTGGGCTGTGGAAGAACGGGAAGCGCATTGGTCAAGGCTTTGACCGCAAAAAAATATGATGTTACCGTGATAGAAAAACAAAAAGAGCTTATTGAAGCAATTACGGACAGATACAGTGTAAACGGAATAGTCGGAAGCGGTGCTTCAAGAGAAACACTTCTTAAGGCCGGCGCCGATTCGGCTGATATTTTGATAGCCGTAACACCTGTTGATGAAATAAATCTTTTGAGCTGTGTGGAGGCAAAAGCCGTAGGGGTTAAGTACACCGTGTCAAGAGTGGATCAGCCGGATTTTGCGGCGAACAGAAAAGAGATAGAAAAAGAACATAATATTGACTATATTCTCAATCCAAGCTATGCCATGGCTGAAATCGCCGCTCATTCGATTGGATTTCCAAGCTTTGTCAAATCGGAAGGCTCATTTTTAAATGATATGGGAATGATTACCCTTTCCGTAACAAAGGATTCGCCTATTTTAGATAAAAAAGTTATGACTATCAAAAGAGAATTAGATGCTGATTTAGTAATAAGCTTTGTCCTTCGCGGAGATAAGGTGTATATTCCAAAGGGCGATTTTGTCCTCTGTCTTGGCGACAGGATAGGATTGATAGGACGAGAGGCGGAAATACTCGGGCTCCTTCAAAAAATGGGAATAGTCAGAAATGCCGCTAAAAAGGTTATGATAATGGGTGGCGGAGTAACGACGAAGTATCTTATAGATATGCTTTTAAAGGATAAGAAAAATATTACGGTAATCGAGAGTAATTTGAACAGATGTAAGGAACTTATGGAAAAATATCCTTCAATTCATGTTTCCTACGGAGAAGGAGAAATGGACGAGATATTTGAAGATGAGAAGTTGGAAAAAACGGACGCATATCTTTCGCTGACCGATTCGGATGAGACCAATCTTGTTACAAGTATGTATGCCTGGTCAAGAAGTGTACCGTCTATATTGACAAGGATAAATGCTCTGGGAACCCTTCCGCTTTTGCATAAGATTAACCTTGATATTATATTGTCATATTCCGAAATTGCAGTCAGTAAGGTGATTGATTTTATAAAAAATATTGAGGTTAAGGCGGCTGAAAATGATATAGAAAAATATATGGCAATAGCTAATAATAAGGCTGAGCTTTTGTTGTTTACGGCGAAAGAAGGCTTTAAAAAGATGAATATGCCGTTTAAGGATGTAAGACTTAATATGAAGAAAAACACGCTGGTTATTGCTATTTATCGTGAAGGAGAGCTCATTTTGCCAAAGGGAGATAATTATATACAAAAGGGTGATCTGGTAACGGTTGTAACGGATTCCAAAAATCATATAGAAAGTCTTAATGATGTATTTAACTGAAATATCAAGGGAGATCCGGCGTGAATAAAAAGATATCTTTACCGATCAGGGAAATTATTGCTTTTTTTATAATGACGGCATTATTTGTCGTGGGACTTGTTATCGTAGCGAAGATCCCGCGTGCGTCAATTCGAGAGAAAGTTTCAGATTCAGCGGAGTTTTTATGTGATTCGGAATTGTTCGGATGTGTTTTGAAAGACATAGAAAGCAGCAAGATTGACCGTTATGCGGATTCTATTCTTCTTGGAATTGCATATCAGTATGATAGTAATAAATCGTTAAAGTCTGTTATGTATTCCGCATATTATTTCCGTGAAACTCATAATGAAAATGAAAATCTGGCAGCTGCAGTAAATGAAAATCTGCCTGCAAACAGGCAGTACTTAAGATATTGGCATGGCTCCATCCTGGTAGTCAGACCACTTTTGTTATTTATGTCCATTAAAGAAATCTATTTTTGGAATGCGGTTTGGCTTCTTGTATTTATTGTAATTCTTTTTGTTGTATTTTTAAAAAGGCAGGCATATGCTTTATCTGTAGGAATGATTGCGGGACTTATATTTACATCGGCATGGTTTGTGCCTTTTTCGCTCGAATATACATGGACGTTTCTTTTAATGATGATTGCCTCGCTTGTGGCATTTAATGTGGCCTGGCATGAAAAAACGAAATGGTATGGAACCATGTTTTTATGCTTTGGCATGATAACGAATTTTTTTGATTTCCTTACAACGGAGACATTGACACTCACGGTTCCTCTTTTGATAGTGCTTTGGACGGAAGGGAAAAAAGACAGCAAAAAAGTAACTCCTCATTCGGTTGCAATTAATTCCGTAGTTTCATGGGGGAGCGGTTATGCGGGAGCATGGGTAATGAAATGGGTTCTTGCATCTTTGGTACTCCATGAAAATGTAATGCCTTACGTAAGCGGACATATAACGGAACGTTTAGGTGGAAAGACAAGTGAAAATCTTAGCCTTTTAGGATATTTGACAGGTGCGTTGTCACGAAATATAAAATGTATGCTTCCGTTTGAGTTTGGTGTCGGAGGTATTCTTTTGGGAATTGCCCTGATTATATTTTATTTATATATTGCGTATGTATATCGCTGTGAAATAATAAACAAAGAAAAAATTATTATATATTTATTGATTGGTTGTATACCGTATTTGAGATTTTTGGTCTTGCATAACCATTCATTTATGCATTACTTTTTTACATACAGAGCACAGCTTGGAACCATACTTGCGGGTTCGCTTATACTAAGTGAGCTTAAGGTGTGGGTTACGATACGGAGCAGAAAGGTGTATAAAAATGCAGGAAAAAGAAAGACAAAGCGTACCTGAACTGTCAATAGTCATGCCTTGCAGAAACGAAGAGAAAACAGTGGGTATTTGCGTTAAAGCCGCAAGATGTTTTTTGGATGAAAATGAGATAAACGGTGAGATAATAGTAGTTGATAATGCTTCTTCAGATAAATCGGAAATTATTGCCAAAAAAAACGGAGCAAGCATTATAAAGGAAAAAAGAATAGGTTATGGAAGAGCACTTCGGACAGGAATAAATGCCTGCAAAGGAAAAGTAATAATCATGGGCGATTGTGATACAACCTATGATTTTAGTGCAATATGGGATATGTACAGATTGCTTGCAGAAGAAAAAAGTGATATAATAATCGGAAACAGATTTAAGGGTGGTATAAAAAAAGGTGCCATGCCTTTATCACATAAAATCGGAGTGCGGGTATTATCGTTTCTCGGCAGAATGAAATACAAGACAGATATCGGCGATTTTCATTGCGGATTAAGAGGAATGACAAAAAATGCAGCAATGAAAATGAAATTTCACACTATAGGTATGGAATTTGCAACGGAGATGATAGCGGAAGCAAAAAGAAATGATCTCAGGATTATGGAAGTGCCTGTTGTATTAAGAAGGTGTATGTATGACAGGAAGTCAAAACTAAGAGCAGTAAGAGATGGATTCAGACATTTGTCATATTTAATAAGGAGGTAAAAATGAAAGAGATAAGAAGTCAGGAGATAAAAAGGAGAAAAAGAAGCTTTGGTGCATTTTTGATGGTGCTTTTTCTTTTGATATATGAAGTGCCGGTTGAGGCAAGTACGATGAGCTTTGATGCTCTTGAAAATGAATTTACTGCAATAACCGGGCAAGGTGAAGAATACTATCTTAATGCGGGTGATGTGATAAATCAAGGTTATTTTCATATAGAATATCAGGCTGGTGGTCATAGTGATCTTAATCTTACTGATGTAAATAATGCTCAATCTGCTGATACTGATTCCTATACTATAGCAAGAGTTCCGAAAGTAAAAAGATGGAATGTTGTAAGTATAGCAGGTTCAGCCGGTCATCCGTCAATTTTGTATTTAAAGCCGGATTATGACGGTAATCAATATACCGTAACCTATGTAGATGAGGACGGAACCGAGCTCCAGAAAACGGAAGGTCTTTATTATAATGATAAGGTTCCGGCGTATAATGAAGAAACTCCTGAAAAACAGGCAACGGCGGAATATACGTATACATTTTCGGGATGGGATAAGCAGATAGCGGATTATGTAACGGGTGATGTGACATATATAGCAACCTATACTAAAACAGTAAAGAAATATAACGTGACTTTTGATACGAATGGTCACGGAAATGCACCTGATAATCAGTCCATAGAATACGGGTCAAAGGTTTTAAAGCCTGCTGATTTAAGCTGGGAAGGTTATATATTTGGAGGCTGGTATACAGATAATACATGTAAGACAGCATGGAACTTTGATACCGATACCGTGACAGCTGACACAACACTTTATGCAAAATGGACGAGAAAGCAAGGTAATTATTCCCCAAACGGTGCTCTTGTTTTTGAAAAAGGAAGTAATAAAGATATCGAGCTTGTCATAAAACGTGAAGAAAATGATGAAATATGCTATGACCTGTTTAAGTCGGTTTATATAGGGGATACATTATTAACTGAAGGAATTGATTATACATCAAAAAGAGGAAGTACGATTATAACCTTTAAAGCAGCGACTTTGGAAAAAATGGATGTCGGTGAATATAAGGTAAGTGTTTTGTTTGACGATGGTATGGCTACGGTCGGTTTATTAATTAAAGAAGCTGCCGGGAAAATCGAAACCACAACGGCGGCACCTGCAGAAGTAACGCCTGCGGCAACTGCAGAAGTAACGCCTGCGGCAACTGCCGAAACATCAAAAACGAACGACAAATCACCGAAGACGGGTGATGAAGTGCCTGTTTTTTGGCTATTGATGATTATGACAGGTTCTGTGGTTGGCATTTTATATCTTAACAGAAAAAAGAACAAAATATAAAATATAATATTAGGATTAAGGAATATTAAAAAGGCTGTCGGATTCGACAGCCTTTGTTTTATCAACTGTTTTCTATGTCGGTCTCAGTTTTACTCTGGGACAGTTTCTTTTTTTTCTCCTTGCGGGATTTTTTTACTTTTGCATTGGCATCTATAAGTTCAACTATAATATTTATTGCATCGGTCTGATGTGTCGTATTCATGGCAGCTATATAGCTTTCACGGTTATCGTAAACCTCATTAATGGCTTCAAGTAATGAAGCATCATTTACATTTTCCTCCTCCAAAAGCTTTGAATATCCGCTCTTTTCGAAGGATCTGGCATTAAGTATCTGGTCGCCGCGGCTTGCTTCAAGTGAAAGAGGGATAAGTACTGCCGGCTTCTTTAATGCAAGCAATTCGCATATTGCATTTGCACCCGCACGCGATACAACCACATCGGCAAGTGAGAGTAAATCGGCAAGTTCGGATTTGATATATTCGAATTGAACATAGTTTTCGGTATTTGGTTTATCCTTATTGGTTTTATCTTTTCCGCAAAGATGTATAACATTGAATTTCTTTGTTATCTCATCAAGACAGGACCATATGGCTTCATTTACGCGAACGCTTCCCGTACTTCCGCCTATGATAAGAAGTGTAGGTCGTGCTTCCTTAAAACCGCAGAAAGTCATGGCTTTGGCCGAGTCGCCTTCGAATAATTCCTTTCGGATAGGAGTTCCCGTTACTACAGCTTTACCTTCAGGAAGCTTATCCAGGGTCTCCGGGAAGTTGCAGCATACCTTTACGGCTCTTGGAATGGCTATTTTGTTGGCAAGCCCCGGAGTCATATCGGACTCGTGAATTATACATGGAATTTTTAAGGCATGAGCTGCTACCACAACGGGAACGGCCACAAATCCGCCCTTTGAAAATACCACGTCGGGTTTGATTTTTCTTAAGATTCTGCCGACCTCGTTAAGTCCTTTAATAACCTTAAACGGATCCGTCAGATTTTTGAGACTTAGATATCGTCTGAGTTTTCCTGTGGCGATTCCGTGGTAAGGAATATCAAGCTCTTCTATAAGCTTTTTTTCTATACCGTTGTATGAGCCTATATAATGTATTTCATATCCCTTTTCCTTAAGTGTCGGAATAAGAGCAATATTCGGAGTGACATGTCCGGCGGTTCCTCCGCCCGTGAGAACTATTTTCTTCATTTAAGCCTCCTTAAAAACGGTTTAAAGTTAACCTTACAATCACGCTTTTCACGTGTTCTTTTTTTTCGTTCATTAAGTATAACATATATATACATCACATTAAAGTAATATTTTTTGTCGAAAAATATAAAAATAATTCGTGCGTAAACCTATTGATTTCTCAACTTAACCTTCTTTATAATCACCGCAAAGTTATATGGAGAATTCCGGTTCGAAATCTTTTGGACAAATATTATTTTGGATGCCGTATATGGAGGGCATCATCAGGTCAGACTAAGATTCGGCGAAATATTTTTCCGTATAATAATATAATATGAAAGAGGGAAATGAAATGTTTGATTTAAATCCGGGATTTGAAATGAGCGTGTACATTCTTTGGGGGATGGGAGTATTGGGACTTGTTCTTAAGCTTATGGCAAATGTACATATGAAAAGAATGATTAAGGCTTCCGGCAATATGGCAACCACCAAAAGAAGAGCTCTCAGAATAATGAGATTAAAATACATAAACGGAAAAAGTCTGGGAATAAATACAGGAAGCAGTGCTTCATTTGTCGATAAAAATGTGAGGAGTCTGAGGTATCTGGGATTTCCGCTTTATGTATGGCGGCGGACGGGGTTTTTGTTGTCGCTTGGAATAGTCGGCATGGTTTCCGGTGCATTTTTATATAATGATATATCATGGAGGGGCAGCCCGGAAATGGTTGAATTTATTGCAAACGGAATTTGCGTATGTGCATTTTTGATGATTATTGAGAATATATTTTTAATAAATAATAAATTGGAGATATTGAAGGCTAATATAAGGGATTATCTGGATAATGTTCCGGGATGCCCGAAAAATACTGTTGATATCATTGCAAAACCTGAGCCGGCTATAAAGGACATAAAAAGTGACAATGTTATAGATGCCACGCCACATATAAAGAGTGTGGCAGAGGATGATACGGAATCCGATGAGGCAGTATTAAACAGCTTTCTTAAAGAATTCTTTTCTTGAAAAAATTAAGATTTATAAAAATTTTTCTGATTGTGGTCGGAATTATGCTTGCCTTATGGCTTGTAAATGGTCAAAAGTTTATAAGCTATAAAACAGATGCTGCATATAGTGAAAAAGATATTAAAGAGACAGCAAGTGACAATAAGAATCCGGATGAGGAGATAAAAATAAGATACTATGATGAGGACATAGTAAGGGAAAATCCGGATGAAGAGTTTAATAAAGATAACAATACGGAAAGCAGTAATCCAAGATATTTGCACTATCCCATAGTAAGCAGCCTTCGTGAGAAGGAATTCTATTATGATTACAGTAACGAAAAGCTTGCCTGGTGGTTTAAAAGAGATAAAAATCATGGTCAAAGCGGTTGCGATGATAAGGTTAAGCTTTCGGATTATGATGCGTGGTATCTTGATTATAATGTTGATGATAATAATAAGGTTTTGTATCTCACCTTTGATTGCGGGTATGAAAATGGATTCACAGGTGAGATTCTTGATGTTTTGCGTGATGAAGACGTGCCTGCATGTTTTTTTGTTACCAAAACCTATATTAGAGATAATGTGGATTTGACAAAGAGAATGAAGGAAGAAGGACATCAGGTTGGAAATCATACCATAACCCATCCGTCATTACCGACGAAGTCATATGAGGAGATTCAAAAAGAGATTTGCGGCTGTGCCGAATATATGAAGGAAGCAACCGGATATGATATGGATCCGTACCTTCGCCCGCCATGCGGAGAATACAGCGAGCGAACTCTTGCGATAACCCGTGACTTAGGCTATAAAACTGTTTTTTGGAGTATGGCATATCTGGATTATGATGTTGATAACCAACCGGGCGTTGATTATGTAATAAATCATTTTGATAAATATCATCACAACGGCGCAATTATACTTATGCATAATGTCTCTTCGTCAAATGCAGGGGCTTTAAAAACGGTTATAAATAATCTGAAGGCAAAGGGTTATCGATTTGCGAGTCTGAATGAGCTATATTAACAAAAAAAACTTTATTTTTGCTGTAATTTTATCCTTGTATTAACAGATTGTAAATGCTAAAATAGGGCTTAGTTGATTTTAAATTTATTAAGATAAGGAGATATATTATGGCTAAAACAGTAAAGTTTGATTTCAGTAACACTGAGTTTAAGGCTTCAAAGAGTGATGTTGCAGCTATGAGTGAAAGAGTAGCGGCTGCAAAGAAGACTCTTCTTGAGAAGACCGGTGAAGGAAATGATTTCCTCGGATGGATTGATCTTCCTGTTGATTATGACAAGGAAGAGTTTGACAGAATCAAGAAGGCAGCAGAAAAGATTAAGAGTGATTCAGATGTGCTTGTAGTTATCGGTATCGGTGGTTCATACCTTGGTGCAAGAGCTGCAATCGAAGCACTTCGTCATTCTTTCTATAATTCGGTAACAAAAGAGGTTCGTAAGACTCCTGAGATATATTATTGCGGTAACAATATAAGCAGTACATATCTTTCAAACCTTATGGATGCTATCGCTGACAAAGATTTTTCAGTAAATGTTATTTCAAAGTCAGGTACAACTACCGAGCCGGCAATCGCATTCAGAATCTTCAAGAAGAAGCTTGAAGCTAAGTATGGTAAGGAAGAGGCTGCAAAGAGAATTTATGCGACAACCGATAAGGCTAAGGGAGCTCTTAAGACTCTTGCTACTGAGGAAGGCTATGAGACCTTCGTAGTACCTGATGATGTAGGAGGCCGTTTCTCGGTACTTACTGCAGTTGGTTTACTTCCAATCGCTGTAAGCGGCGCAGATATAGATAAGCTTATGCAGGGTGCTGCAAATGCAAGAGAATACTGCATAAATGATGACTTTGACAATAATGATGCATTAAAATATGCCGCAGTTAGAAATGTTCTTCATGAGAAAGGTCTCGGTATGGAGATTCTTGCTAATTATGAACCTTCTCTTCATTATGTTTCCGAGTGGTGGAAGCAGCTTTACG
>DFDU01000041.1 GCA_002369325.1 Lachnospiraceae bacterium UBA3820 | reverse complement strand
TCAACCGAGGAGCAATCGGATAATGTAAATCACGATCCGGACAATGGAGAGGATTACGTTCCTGAAAATCCGATACTTGTTGATAATGAGGTTATGACTATTGAGATAATAAATATACATCATCCTAATACAGAAGATGAGTATGGAGAACTTGAGGATACACATTACAGATGGGATTTGAAAGTAACAAACAACAGAAAAAAAGGCGGTATATGGGTTAATTTGAATTGTGTAAGATATAACGGTGTAGAAATCGGTACGAAATCACTTACACCTGAATCCAGAGTCGCAAAAGGACAAACAAGAGAAGTTTCTATAGTTTGGCTTGATGACCATAATTGGGATTATGATTATACGGGCTTTTCTCCTGATCCGACAAGTATTGAATTTATCGCTGTAGCTCAGGATGAGGATTATCTTACACTTATTGCGGAAGATGCTTCATATTATCCTTACGGACAGGAAAATGTTGTAAGCGATGTCCCTGATTTATCGGCATTTACACCAATGATTGATTACAATGGCGTAAAATTTTATATAACAAGAGTTAATACACGTGAAGAAGAGGGTTCTACCAATCTTATGAAGGGATTTGTTGTTAATGATTCGGATATGGCTTATCATTTTGATTGCTGGGGAGATGAGATAGAGGCAAACGGACAACCGGCATATGGAAATTGCTTTGGCTTTTATTTGTATCCGCACACTGTTCATTACTTCCAGGGTTGGCTTGATACAGATGAAGTCATACATGATGGGGATCAAGTGGAAATAGGCATGAAGTATGAAATAGCGGAATGTTATGTAGATAAAGGAGAGGTATGGAGAGATCCGGATAATTTTGATCCTGTGGTTTCGGATACGATGTTTAAATGTGTTGCACCTGCATTTAAAATGGAATAAAACAAAAATGGGTAATGAGAGGGTGACTATATGAAGAAAAAAAGATTTATTGCGGCAGCTTTGACCGGGATTCTCTGCATCGGGATTCTGTCGGGCTGTTCCAAGACAAATAAAATATCCGAAGAAAGTACAACAGAGGGACAACCATCCCTTGTAAGTGTCGGAGGTCCTTCCTTAACCGAAAGTCCGGCAAGTCAGGGACCTGCACAGCCTGTATCAAGCCTTGATACTTCGCAATATAATGGAATATTCGGAAGTATGCAGACGGGTTACGATCAGGCTTCGGGTGTAGAGGTGGTAGAAGCCTTTGTACCGTACGGATGGACTATGGAGACTGCCGTAAACTGGAATACTGCAGATATGTCTTACCCGGGACAGGCAACAGTTGTATTTCAAAGTCCGGATGGGGCAGCGACAGTTATTTACCAGACGGCGTCTCATTATGAGCAGAGTATGGATTCCATGGGAAACGTGGATCAGCCAAAGGTTGATCCGGTTCAGAGAATAAAGATACAGCCGTATATGACAGCGGATGAGTATATAACATATTTTTATGATAATAATTTTTCGACCGATCATACATGGATATGTGATTTAAATAAGCCTCAGGAACTTTTAGATTATGTGGACGGAAATCTCCAAACAATGGTTTCTTCAAGTATGGAGCAGCTTGAAATGGTAAATTCTCTGCCGGGAAATACGATGGGCAATAACTGGAGCCTCGTCGGGGCGGAAGCGACAGTTGGATATAGACAGGATTATCTTAATTATGACGGTATACAATATCATACTGAGGCAATGGCTGTAAATTATGGATTTGAGATTCAATGGGTAGCTAATCCCGCAAGTATAACCTTTGATTCTTGGGATAACGATTTTGTAATGATGTATGCCGCAACAAGTGATGAGGCTTTTGATTACTATCATGATTATTATCAGATAATTTATGAAAACTTCGCACTTATGCCAAGATTTGCATATCTTGTCAAAGCTTACTCAGAGCAGCTCTGGGCGATAAGACTTGATGCACAAAATGCATCGAATAGGGAATTTAATGATCTGTTAAATGACTATCAGGGAGGAACCGCAGCCGATAGATTTACCGAAAGCTGGTGTGATGTAATAAATGAAAGAGATTCTTATCAGTCTCTTGACGGCAGCATAGTAAAGACGCCTCATGACGGAGGAACGCTTTATCAAAACAATGATGAATACTATTACGGTGATCCCGGGAGTGCACCACCGGGATGGCAGGAACTGCCTCCTTTATAATGATGATGGATTTCAACTTTAGTGATAATTGAGTTTATAGATACAAGTTTAAAATGAAAAGGAGGATTTATGGGAGAATTCAGAAGGAAGCTTATATCAACCGGAATGATTTTGATGCTTTCTGCGTCGATGCTTTCAGGTTGTGGTAAGAAATCCAATATAGATAATGAACGAACAAAGAAGAAATGGGAAGAGAAACATGTCGATGAGGATGGAACTTTATCCGATGCAAATCCGGTAGAAACAGGTCGGGATGAGACTACAGAGGAAATTATAGAAGAAAATCCTCTTGATACAAAAGAGGTATATACAGAAAACGAGATTGTCCCGATAGCGGATGCTACAACAGGTGACTACGTGCGTTTCGGATATTTTGAACAGGATAATGATTTTGATAACGGAGCAGAGCCTTTATCATGGAAGGTTCTTGATGTGGAAGATGACGGAACATTGGTGCTTATAACCGAATATGTCATCGATTCAAATCTTTATAATTATGACTGGGAAATGTGTACCTGGGATATGTGTGATGCAAGAGCAATGTTAAACGGACCGTTTTATAATTACACTTTCTCAAAGGCTCAGCAGGATGCGATTCTTGAAACAACATTATCAAACCTGGCATATGCGGATTATATTCATGAAGCATATGACGAAAATCTTGAAAAGTATTATAAAGGGGAACAGGTTGATTGTTATGATGGACCTGAGACGGTTGATAAGGTATATTATCTTGACATAGGCGAAGTAAGACAATATATGCCTGATAAAAATGACAGATATTCTATGCCTACCGAATTTGCCAAAAACAGATTTTTGTGGACTACGGATTATACACTTGATGGCAGTGATATTGCAGGATTTTGGACAAGGTCACCGGGCGTTCACAACACAGACGTTTGCTATGCAGTGGGTAGCTTGAGTGATGATACAGAGCTTCCGTGTATTGAGGTTACGGCAAGCTATATGGGTTCAAGACCGGTTATAAGAGTGGACAGGGCGAAGGCTTCGGCATGCGAAAATGAATATTCCGATACAGCCGACGGAAGTATTACAAAAGTTGATATGTCAAAACCGCTGGATGCCGGAAATGTTGAGGCTCTTAAAAATGCACAGGTCGGAGATATAGTTTCATTCGGTGCTTTTGAGTGTGATGATTTTTACTTTAACGGACCTGAGCCTGTTTCATGGAGAGTTCTCGCCATAGAAGACGGAAAGATGCTTCTTATAACAGAATACGGTATAGAGCATTGTAAATTCCTTGAAATAAATGAGAGTAAAAAGGATGAGAATGGAGATTGGAGTAGGATATTATGGGAGGACTCCACATTAAGAGAACAGCTAAATGGTGATGACTATTATGGAAAGATGTTTACGGATGCAGAAAAAGCTTTAATTCTTGATACTACCGTATCAAATCCCGAGTATAACAGCTTTTGGGCTAACC
>DFDU01000118.1:17988-31245 GCA_002369325.1 Lachnospiraceae bacterium UBA3820 | reverse complement strand
AGTCTTCTTTTTGCATGTCTGTCCTTCGGCCATGGATCGGAAAAATTAAGATATATATATGAAACTTCACCCTTTTCAAAAACATTTTCAATGTATTCTGCTTCCATTCGTATAAAGTATAAATTTGGAAGCTTTTCTATTTCCTGTTTTTCAATAGCACGAACAAGTACGCTTGAAAATTTTTCGATGCCTATATAATTAATATCCGGATGGAGTCGTGCCATATCCATAATAAATCTGCCCTTACCCATTCCGACCTCAATATGTATCGGATTATCGTTTCCAAAAAGCCCGTGCCATTTTCCTTTCATATTTTGCTCATCTCTTATTACATATTCATTTGTTGCAATCACATCCCGTGATCCCTTGACATTTCTTAATCTCATTGTTTTCTCCAACTATTTATATATATTTCAAAACTCACTTTGCCTATTATATTATATTTTCATTTATTTTAAAAGTCCGGCTTTAAAAGATTTATTATTCGTGAATAAAAAACATTTTATTATCTGCTTTTTTATGTTAAAATGCTTTTGTTGGATTTTTTAAAACTAAGAAAGATGCAGGATTATATCATTTTATATAATCATTAACAGTTAATATGAAGGAAAAAATAATATACATAATTTCCGTGTTAATGCTCTTTTTTTTGTCATTATCCTACTGTTTTGTCAGTTTTGCACAGGAAGAGGAGGAACCGACCACCGAAGCTCCTAAAACAACCGAATACCCCGATGAACCGGGACGTCTTCCCGATACGGTAGGAGATTCAATTGTTGTTATGGACGCTGCCACTGGACAGGTTATCTACGAAAAAAATGCTTATGAAAAAAGATATCCCGCAAGTATAACCAAGGTAATGACGGTTCTTGTGGCACTTGAACACGGAAATCTTAATGATACAATAACCATGTCTGATACTGCTGTATGGGGCATAGAACGTGACAGCAGCCACATCGCACTTGATGTGGGGGAAGAAATAAATTTCGAGGATGCTCTTTATGCGGTATTACTCGTATCTGCAAACGAAGCAGCCTGGGGCGTCGCGGAACACATCTCCGGAACTCTTGAAAAGTTTTGCGAATTAATGAATCAAAAGGCAGAAGAACTTGGTTGCGTTTCAACACATTTTGTTAATGCAAACGGTCTCCATGATGATAATCACTATACCTGTGCCTACGATATGGCTTTAATAGCCCGGGAAGCAATTAAAAATGATAAATTCAGGGAGATAACCGCCACAACTCATTATATTATCCCTCCTACCAACAAACAGGAGGAAGAACGAGAGCTTTGGCAAAATAACAAGCTTATCAAAGAAGAATCCGCTTTCTACTACCCTTATTGCGAAGGAGGAAAAACCGGTTTTACCGATCAGGCTCTCGGAACCCTGGTGACATGGGCAAAGAAGGATGATACGGAGCTTATTTGCGTAGTAATGCACAGCAGACCTACTTCTACAACATATACAGACTCCAAAGCCCTTTATGAATATTTTTTTAATAATTATTCTTATGCCACGCCTTTAACGGGATTTGAATTTACTCCTGAGGATATCGGCAAAGCGGAAACGGCTTTAAATAATTATTTTAACGGACTTAATGCAGACACTTTAAGTCTTTCCGTCGACACTAATGCGCGTTTTCTTGTAAGGAACGGTTTTAGTAGTGACAATATGGTTTTAACCTTTAATACCGAACCAATCAACGAAGAAACAAAACAGGTCGGAACGCTGTCCGTGGGAACAGCAAACGAAACATACATCAGCCTGCCGGTTTATTATTCAGGATATGCATATATGTCTGTCCCCGAGGAAGAACTTCCCGTAGAAGAAACGGCAAGCACTGTCTCACCAAAAAAAGAATCCTCACATTCCATTATGAAGATTCTTATCGTAACAACACTATTGATGATTGTCGTACTTATTGTTATTATATTCCTAAGAGTAAGATATGTACGACAGCAAAGATCCATAAAGGACAGAATACGTGCTCAAAGACGGATAAACAGCCGAAGACGTTAAGTTGCAATCAGCAATAAATAACATATACAAAGGAGTTTAAAATGGAAAATCATTCAAAAGCAGATTTGGAAATTATTAAAAATGCCAACCAGTCTATGCTTGATTATTTTAACGATTCATTTATTGATGATTTGGAAACTATTCAGGATTTAAAAACCCAGGCTTTCGAAATAGATATCAAACTTGATGAGCTATACAAAACCAAAGATATTTACGCATTAAAATCAGGTTCCAAAAAAAGTGTTTTTTCGCCTATCCCGATGGAGGCCGAAGAAACCGGAAAAAGCAAAATTATCGATGATCAGATAAATGATTTGAATGATGTAAAAGATCTGTTAAATGCTAAAATCATCAATCTTGAATCTTCACTCAATATTTTAAAGAAAAGGCTTAATATACTTAACGAAGCTCAGGATGCGATAAATGCATTAAGCCTCAGATATAAAGAATCCGATTCGGAACTTTCCGATGATGACTTTACATTCTTAACTGATGAAAAAGACGAAAAGAAATCCGAACACGGATACAATATCCTTATGCTCAATGCTTTTAATGATACTTACATTTCAACCATAATCGAAAGAAGTATTAAGGACGGTATAGAAAGCACCAATCATAAACTGGATGTTCTTTCTTATCTTCTCGGAACCGATATTTCAAGAGCAAAGCTTACACTTAAAGACATCCAATATAATTTTAAAAAAATATTGGATTCTGTCACGGATATTGAAGAAAAGCTTTCCTCTAAATTTGATTCTTCAAAGCCGTTACTCGGTCAGCTTGAGGATTATATTATGAGCAAGCGTGAGCTTAATCCGGAATACCTGATAGAATCAAATCTTGAATATACGGATAACGAGCTTATTCTTCATCCTGTATTTTCGATTAATCTTTTCAGGCTTCTTGAAATATTTTTCGATAATATCTTCAAGCATGCCAATGCCAAAAAAATAAAATTGGATTTATCCATAAGTCAAAATGTTATCGAGGCTTCCATATGTGATGACGGAGACGGCATAGATTCCGATTATCTCACAACCTCACCATGGTACAGCAGCCTGCATAAGGCTCATGAAACCATATATCTTTTAAACGGAAATTTAAATATAAGCAAAGCCGAAGAAACAGGAACCGTTGTTAAATTCAGATTTCCGATTCAAAACTAATCATGATTAATTAAAATCATTATGCTAAATTTAAATATAATAATCCGGAGGACATTATGAAAAATAAAATAATTGATTTAATTGCAAACAGTGTCGATTCTCTTGGCAAAGATGAAATATCCGAATTAATCGAGATCCCGCCTAAACCGGAATTGGGTGACTTTGCTTTTCCTTGTTTCAGACTTGCAAAGTCCATGCACAAGGCACCTCAAATGATAGCTATGGATATAAAGACGGCTATTGATGCTTCATCGGATGCTTCATTTATTGACGAGATACAGGTTCAGGGGGCATATTTAAACTTCTTTATCAAAAAAGAATTATTTGTTAAATCCATGATAGAATCTGCATTTGATGAGAACTTCGGTTCTTCAGATATCGGCAATGAAAAAACCATATGCATTGATTACTCATCTCCTAATGTTGCAAAGAATTTCCACGTAGGACATCTTCGTACAACAATTATCGGTAATTCTCTTTATAAAATTTACCAAAAGCTTGGCTACAATGTTGTAAGAATCAACCACCTCGGAGACTGGGGTACACAGTTCGGAAAGCTCATTGTGGCTTACAAGGCTTGGGGTGATGAAGAAACCGTAAAAAAGGACGGCGTTGCCGAACTTATGAAGCTTTATGTTAAATTCCATGAGGAGGCTGACAAAAATCCTTCCCTTAACGATGAGGCACGTGCCTGGTTTGCAAAAATGGAACACGGTGATGAGGAGGCTCTTAAAATATGGCAGTGGTTCAAGGATATAAGCCTTATCGAATATAAGCGTACTTATGATTTATTAGGTATGGATTTTGACTACTACCTTGGAGAAAGTTTTTATCGCGATAAAACCGATGATATAGTTAAAAAGATTTCCGATGCAGGGCTTCTTAAAGACAGCGAAGGCGCAAAAATCGTAGATTTGGAAGAATATAATATGGCTCCGTGTCTTATACTTAAAAATGACGGAAGCTCAATATATGCAACCAGAGATCTTGCTGCTATTTTCTATCGTAAAGAAACTTATAACTTTACAAAATGCCTCTATGTGACCGGGCAGGAACAAAAGCTTCATTTTGCACAGGTATTTAAGGTTGTTGAGCTTTTGGGAAATGAATGGGCAAAGGATTCACTTGTTCATATTCCTTACGGTCTGGTAAGCCTCGAAGGCGCAAAGCTTTCCACAAGAAGCGGAAATATAATATACGCAGAGGATATTCTTCTTGAAGCAATATCAAAGATAAAAGAAATCATAGATGAGAAAAATCCTGAGCTTCCGGATAAGGACGAGACCGCCAAAAAAATCGGTGTAGGTGCTGTATTATTTAATGATCTTTACAATCAACGTATAAAGGATGTTTCCTTTAAATGGGAAAAGCTCCTTAATTTTGATGGAGAAACCGGTCCTTATGTTCAATATACTTATGCAAGATGTGCAAGTATTTTGAGAAAGCTTGACAACTAT
This sequence comes from Lachnospiraceae bacterium UBA3820, assembly GCA_002369325.1. Classification (GTDB taxonomy): domain Bacteria; phylum Bacillota; class Clostridia; order Lachnospirales; family Lachnospiraceae; genus Coprococcus_C. The sequence goes on along the minus strand of DFDU01000118.1, from coordinate 26,599 downwards.
ACTCCTTCCGCCGATGTTGATTTTTCTGCTCTTACCGATGCTGATTCAATGGAGTTATTAAAAGAAATAAGCCGCTTCCCTAAAATAGTAAGTGACGCTGCAGAAAAATACGAACCATCCGTAGTTGCACGTTTTGCTGTGGATTTGGCTCAAGCCTTTAATAAGTTTTATAATGCAAACAGAATCAATGTAGATGATGAAAAATTACGCAATTCAAGAGCTTCTTTGGTTTATATCACAAAGAAGACAATTAAAGACGCTATGCTTTTGCTTGGTATAGAATGTCCTGAACAAATGTAATTATTATCAATATAATATTTTTAAAAACCGGCTGATTTCAAAAACAAAATCAGCCGGTTTTAATTTTATTTAACCTCTTCGAGCTTCTTTTCTATGGCTTTAATAACAGTCCTTAACGCCTTAATACGTGCGTATTTCTTGTCATTGGATTCAAGGACATGCCAAGGTGCAAATTTAGTACTTGTCTTTTGAATCATTTCATCAACAGCAACCTCATATAAATCCCATTTTTCCCTGTTACGCCAATCTTCATCCGTTATCTTCCATTGCTTTTCAGGTGTATTTTGTCTATCGGTAAATCTGGCAAGCTGCGTATCCTTATCTATCTGAACCCAGAACTTAACTATAACCGCATTCCAGTCCGCAAGTTCTTTCTCAAATTCATTTATCTCATTGTAAGCTCTTTGCCAGTCATTTTCCGTGCAAAAGCCCTCAAGCCTCTCAACCATTACACGACCATACCATGTCCTGTCGAAAATTGCGATATGACCGTCCTTAGGAAGTCTGTTCCAGAATCTCCAAAGATAATGTCTTGCCTTCTCTGCAGGCTCAGGACTTGCTATAGGATGTACCTCGTAGCCTCTCGGATCAAGTGCTGCAGCAAGACGTTTAATATTTCCTCCCTTTCCTGCGGCATCCCAGCCTTCATAGGCTATTATTACAGGTATCTTCTTATGATAAAGCTCATTATGGAGTTCTCCCAAACGAGCCTGAAGCTTATCAAGTTCTTCCTTATACTCCTCATCGGTCAAGGTCTTATCAAGAGGAATATCCGCAAGCTTCGGAGTATTTTTCATAGGGAAGGTATTTTGCAAAAGTGGTGCCTTTTGTTCCGTCTCGGCATTTGCAAGTGCTGTGTCTATGCTTGAAATTAGTATTTCGGTCATCTGAAGCTCTGCCCATTTTTTGCTTGTGGAATCAATGAAATACCATGGTGCAACAAATTGGTTTGTCGCTTCTATGTACTCGTCATAAACGTTTAGACATTTATCATAATGCTTATTTTGCCATAAATCCTTCTTGGTTACACGCCACTTTGTTACAGTGTCGCTCTCAAGCTCTTTAAGACGTTTTCTTTGAGTTTTTTCGTCAATATGGAAGAAGAATTTAACAACCAGATATCCGTTGTCATTTAATTGTCTTTCAAATCGTTTGATACTGGTAAGTCTTGACTTGTATTGTTTTTTTCCAATCTCTCCCTGCAAATACTGTAAAGTTACTTCTCCCATCCAGCTTCCGTCAAAGAATGAAATCTTTCCCTGTTTCGGAATTCTTACAAAATAACGATACAAAAACGGTCTTCTTGTTTCATCCTCGGTCGGTTTGCTGAGAGTCTCACATTTAAAGAATCTCGGATCAAGATTCTTAATTATTCTTCCAAGTACGCTTCCTTTTCCGGCTGCCCCCCAGCCGTCCATTACGACAAGTACCGGAAGATTTTTCTCTTTAATGGCCATCTGTCTTACAGCAAGTTCTGCTCTTGCCTTTTCCAGTCTCTCGGATAACTCCTCGTCACCCGGTTTTTCGTCTTTTACCCATTCCTTTAACATCCGCATACCCCCTTTTTTTCCATCATTGAGCCGGTTCAAAGCTTCGTCGGCATACAAAGCTGCCTTCTTCTGCCCAATGTTTTAAACCAAAAGCTACTTATAGATATATTATAACTCTTTTTCATTCATAAAACTACTTTATTTTTTCTTATTGCATGACAAAAAAAGAAAGCCCCTGTTCTTAAAACAAAGGCTTTCTTTTTATGTTGAATTATGCAGTTACTTCTTCTTGAAGACCAATGCCATACCATCTTCTTCAATGCTTATGGTCTTGTCCTTCTTGCTGTAAGTTCCCTCGATAGTAGATCCATCAGAAGTAAGCTCAACCTTGTTACCCTTGAACTTGATAGTTCCTTTAGTAGTTTCAGATTCACCGAAAGCACTCATGGAAAGAGTAAACTTGCTTCCCTTAACCTCAAGAGTCATCTCTACACCAAATGATGCGTAGTCCTCGCATACATATTTACCGTTCTTGCTTGAGAAAAGACCCAAAGCGAAGCAAACGACAAGTGCAACTACAACTACTGCTGCTGCAGCAATACCGATGATTAAACCGGTCTTCTTACCGCCCTGTGGTGCCAGATCTTCCTGTGGCTGGAAATCGCCCTGTGGGAACTCGTTTCCCGGCTGCATACCATTATCCATAGTTATTCTCCTTTTTTATCTTTTTATTCTCGTAATCCGTTATCCTAATAATCTGAAAACAGGTTACTGTTACAAAATGAATTATATAGTATTTCGAATCAGATTTCAAGAAAAATTGCAATTTTTGCCAATATTTAACAACTATATTTGTTAATATTGCACAATCCGCCATTCAATTACTTATCTTGGTCTTTCAACTGCCATCTCAATAAGTGTTTCTACCAATTTCTTAATATCATATCCCTTGGCATTCCAAAGCATAGGATACATGCTTATGCTTGTAAAACCCGGAAGTGTATTGATTTCATTGAATACAACGCAATTTGTATCCTTTTCAAGGAAGAAATCAACTCTTGATAGGCCAAATCCGTCAAGAGCCTTAAATATCCTTAACGCATCCTGTCTTATTTCCTCTTCCTTGCCCTCAGGAAGCTCAGGTTTTATAACGGTTTTTGAATCCGCATTGTTGTATTTTGCATCAAAATCATAGAAAGCAGCTTCCTCTGCGGCAAGTATTTCACCGACACCCGAAGCCTTTGCATCATCACCGTAACCAAGGACTCCGCATTCAAGCTCTCTTCCCACGATTGCCTCTTCAACCAGAATCTTATAATCATGCAAAGAAGCTTCCTTAAGTCCTTCTATAAGAGAAGCTCTGTCTGTTGCTTTGCTTACGCCTTTTGATGAACCGGCCTTTGAAGGCTTTACAAACACGGGATATGCGAGTCTTTCCTCAACTCTTGCTATAACCTTATCCATATCTTCAAGCTGATCTCTTAATACCGGCACATATACTGCCTGTCTGATGTTTTCAAGAGTATCAACAACAAGCTTTGTATAAAACTTATCCATAGATGCGGCAGATGCAAATACTCCACAACCTACATAAGGTATATCTGCCATTTCAAACAGTCCCTGTATGGTTCCGTCTTCTCCGTACATACCATGAAGCACAGGGAATATCACATCAAGCTTAACATATGTATTACTTCCGTTTTCATCAATTATCAACTCTCCCTTTGTATCCGGCGAAATATATGCTCTTGCATTACTGTCACGCCAGCTTCCGTCTTCAATAGCCTCTATACTGTCAGCCTTAAGCCAGCTTCCGTCCTTGGTTATTCCGACAAGAAATATATTATATTTTGAAGTATCTACGGCTTTAGCAACCGTTACAACGGATATACAGGATACCTCATGCTCGGATGAGCGACCACCGAATATTACAGCAAGATTTTTTTTAGACATAATTATTTCCTCTTTCTTATTCTTGATATTATATGCAATTATACCCCATTTTTTTCATAAGTTCAATCGCAACCGCAATGTGTCTCAAATGTCAACCATATTTTATATTATAGTTGACAATATTATTTTTACAATATATACTGTTAAAGTCGCTTTATTTATTAACATCAAAATTTTTTTAAATTATACGAGGTACTTTAAATGAATTCTTTATTTTTATTTGCACTCATTGTTTATATTTTGGTTTTTCTTGGCATAGGTATCCTGAATATTAAAAAAATCAAAAACTTTAACGATTATGCCGCTGCCGGAAAAAGCCAAAGCGGGTATGCCGTAACTATGACACTTCTTGCAACCATAATCGGAGCATCCACAACAATAGGCATAACCGACACAGTTTACAATATTGGCTTTCCTGGTATATGGTGGCTTGCCTTCGGCGGTATCGGACTTATTCTTCAATCCTTCATAATATCCGAAAAAATACGAAACTTTGACGCTGTAACACTTCCGGATATGGCAGGAAAAATAGTCGGTGTCGGTGCCGAAAAGCTTCTGGCTGTTATAATCGTTATATCCTGGATAGGTGTAATCGCAGGACAGCTTGTTGCCATGAACGGAATCATTTCCTTTGCACTCGGCAAAAACAGCAAGCTAATATTTTCAATGGTTTCGGCCATTATAATAATCTATACGTTAATTGGCGGTCAACTTTCCGTTATTAAAACGGATCGAATCCAATTTTATATTATAGTCATCGGTATACTAATATGCTTTATTTATCTCTATGTCACACACAGCAAATATAACCTGAGCATTATAGGAAACATAGAACTTTTAAATGAAAATTATCGTCCGATTAATCTTTTTACACAGTTTTTTGTTATAGGTGGAGTATATTTTCTCGGACCCGATATTATTTCACGTAATTTCATCTCAAAGAATAAAGACACAGCCAGACGATCCTCTCTCATAGCCGGAATACTGTTATTCTTATTTGCATTTATCATTACACTTATCGGAATGTGGGTAAGATATAATATTTCTTCCGAAGAATTAAACAACAGTAAAGCTTTAATGTATGTGATTGGAATAGTACCGAAATTTGTCGGCATATTGCTTATCTTCGGACTGCTTTCCGCTATTCTTTCTTCAACGGACACATGCCTCGTCAATGCATCCAGTATATTTGTTAAAGATATTCTCAAAAAAGACAGCGTTGTTCTCGTAAGAATTACAGTTGCGGTAATAGGTTTTCTTTCAACTGTGTTTGCAATAAGCGGAAGCAGTGACATTATAACACTTTTGACAAATGCTTATTCAATATACACTCCCGGTGTTATTTTTCCTCTTCTTGTTGCCATACTTGCATACGGCAAACGACCAATCAAAAAAATTCTTTGGTATGCGGCAGTTATAATCGGCGGACTATTCGGACTTGCCGGTGCATTTTTACCTGATACACTTATATCCTGGGGTGTTTCCTCCAAGCTTCTATCATACTTTTCATTAATCGGTATGGGGGTATCGCTTGTTGTTTCTTTATTATCATTATGCTTCGGAAAAGAAAAAAATAATTAAAATCAAATCAATAAAAACGGGAACGGCTGCTTGCTTATCAAAGTGCCGTTCCCGTTTTTAATTACTCTGTATATTATTATAACCCTGCTTCCCTTGCCTGCTGCTTAGCGGCATCTATCTCTGCCTGTTTTTTTGCTTCATCCTCCGCAGCCTCGCGATTAAGTCTGTCGATTATTTCCTGTGCACGTCTTAATTGCTCATCAGTTGCACCCGCATCTGCAACCTCCTCTTTTATATCAATATTTGCTTCTTCAGGTTTATCAATGCTTATATCCGGCTCGGCTTCCTGTTCCTTTGCCTTATGCTTTCCCTCTTCTATAAATGCTCCGACATCAACCTTATTGGAATTCATGATAGCCGCAATTCGTTCTTCCTCCTCACGCTGTTTCCACTGCTTTTCAATCGCCCTCTTTCGAGCCTCCTCCTTTTCACGGTTAATACGATTAAGCACCTCCATAGCATCCGTCGAGGTTCCCTCAGGAATCTTATTATTTAATATATCGGAGTTGATTTTACTCTGTTTTTCATAAGCGGCCAAAGTTTCTTCCTCTGCCTGTATTTTGGCTTTCTTTGCTTCTTCTTCCTCAATTTTTTCAGCCTTCACTGCCGCCTGCTCATCATATTGAGTTTCGAGAGTTCCGTCTCCTCCCACAAAACGGCCGCGCCCTCTTTTGTTATTGTTAATCTGAAGTATCGGCGTGATATGTATCTGCCACCACTTTACGATATTGGATGATATATACTTAAAAATATTCATAGCACGCCCCCATAAATAAAGCTTTTGATTTAATTTAACCTGATGTACCTTCCCAATTGGCAAATTACAAATTTCTCAATATTTTCATAACCCCATCATTATCATTTGTATCTGCCGTATATTTTGCTATTTTTTTCAAGTCCGGATGACCGTTTTCCATACAATAGCTTTCTTCGCAGGCTTGTATGAGTTCATAATCATTTAAATAATCTCCGAAAGACATGGCATTTTTCCTGTCAATTCCGTATTTATTTAATATAGCCTTAACTGCTTCGCCCTTATTGACAGATGCATTTGACAAATCTATCCAGCTGTCACCCGATAAAACCGGCTTCAAATGCTTTTCAAGGACCGAAAAAACCGGCATTGAACGTTCCGCCCCAAAGTTTTTGATATTAACAGCAAGCTTTAATATACTGTCTTTTTCTATACAATCGTAAATGTTATCAACTACCTCAAGGTTGACATAGTACATATCCACCTGTTTAAATATCTCCGGCTCTGCCTTTGGCATATATGCCGATTTTACCCCGCATAAAACAGGAGTCATATCAGGATGCTTAACGACAATGTCCAGACATGTTTTTATGTCCTCTTTCTTCATTTCGTTTTTATAAATGATTTCATCATTCTTTAAAACAAGTCCACCGTTTTCGGCAATAAACATAAGCTCGTTTTTTAACATATAAAAATCTTTTGCGAGTGTATGATATTGCCTTCCGCTTGCAATAACAGTCATAATTTCGGGATGTGACTTAACCCACGGGATAAAATCCGACGGAAGATTTTTTTTACTGTCAAGGAGTGTCCCATCCATATCAAGAGCAATCAACTTTATGTTCATATTTTATCCTTATCTGATGTTTAAAATCCGCAAAAATATATATTTATTATAATATAGCACGCCTATAAAAACAATACACATCAAAACTTTAAAAAATTTTTTTACTTAAGGTTCGCCTAAGGTTCACATTATATAGTTAACACATGAGAAGGATAAAACAAGCAGCAGTTCGGATTTATTCTTAATTAAAAATAAGGAGGTAGTACATATGATAATTAAAAATAAAACAAATGATAAGACCATAAAAAACAGCCTTGCTCTTTTCCTTGTGGGAAGCTTACTTACGACAAGCCTTTGGGGTTGTGGAGCCAAAAAGGACATTACCACATCAGGCACTTCCGAGGTTTCTGTGGAATCTGCAGAAAATAACACTTCGGATGATAATTCCTCTGATACGGAAAAATCGGAATCCAATGAAACGTCATCGGGGAATTATCTTTCAAAATCAGATTTAACCATTAATGAGACTTATGAAGACACAGGCGACGGAACACATGCCATAGAGGCTGACGGCGAAACCGCAGAGTATTCTGATATAGAAGTTGTAAAGACCGGTGAGGCTGACGGCGACGAAGCAGATTTCTACGGCGAAAATGCAGCAATATTTGCAACAAACGGTGCAACCCTTACTCTTTCAGGTATATATGTTAAAACCGACGGAAAACATGCCAACGGTGTATTTTCATACGGCGAAGGAACCACTATAAACATTTCCGACTCCGTTATAGAAACTGCCGGCAACTGTTCGGGCGGTCTGATGACAACAGGCGGTGGAACAATGAACGCAAGCAACCTGACAATAAACACAACGGGGAATTCTTCGGCAGCTATTCGTTCCGATCGCGGTGGCGGGACAGTAAATGTTAACGGAGGATACTATAAAACCGAAGGAACCGGATCACCTGTTATTTACTCAACTGCAGATATAACCGTTTCAGATTCTTACCTTGAATCAACCGCCTCACAGGGCGTCGTTGTGGAAGGCAAAAATTCGGTTACTTTAAACAACTGTGAGTTAATAGCCGATAACAACACCAAAAACAGTGATAAATCCGATGTATATCAGGCTGTTATGATATATCAATCAATGTCAGGTGATGCAACAAGCGGAACATCTTCGTTCAATATGACCGGTGGCTCACTTACAAATGCAAACGGAGATATATTCTTCGTCAACAACACCGCCTGCACGATAGATTTAAATGATGTTAAAATAACAAATAATGATTCTGACGGAATATTTTTAAGAGCTGAAGCCGCAGGCTGGGGCAACAGCGGTTCGAACGGCGGAAAAGTAACCTTAACCGCAACAAAACAGGAAATTAACGGTGATATTTCCGTAGATGATGTATCGGCACTAAACCTTTATCTTACCAAGGAAAGCACTTTTGCAGGCTCCATAAATGAAGACGGAAAAGCAGGTGAAGTATATGTCGAACTTGACAGCACTTCTACCTGGACTCTTACCGCAGACTCATATATAACCTCACTTACCTGTGACAAGGGCTGTATCAACCTTAACGGCCATACCTTATATGTAAACGGACAGGCATATACCGACGGTTCTTCTTCAACCGGTGAAGCCATAGAAATTGTATCTGAAAGCGCATCAGGTAACAACTCAAATACGCCGGACGGCGATTCTCCGGAAATGAACCAGGGCAGCAACGGTGAACCTCCGGAAAT
>DFDU01000118.1:0-17858 GCA_002369325.1 Lachnospiraceae bacterium UBA3820 | reverse complement strand
ACCAGAGCAGCAACGGTGAACCTCCTAAGAAGCCCTCGGATGACGGAAAGACTCCACCGGAAAAGCCTTCGGATGATAATTAACTTCCTTCAACCGATCTTTCGGTTAATTATATAATTTCACAAAAACCCCAAAAAAAGTATGGCTGAGCCGATTCAGCCATACTTTTTTCGTAATCGGTGACACGGTTTGATGTCCATGACAGCTTTTTTATATCTCTGCCAATTTCCCTTCGGCATAAGCCTTAACCGAAGCCTTCGCACCTCCGTCAAATGTATATATTTTAAAACCTGATTTTTTTAAAACAGACATTGATTTACTGCTGTAATTCTTACATATAAGCACATCAATGGCACAAATGTTAAATTTATCTATCGCATCCTTAATATCCTTCGGATAAAGAGATAATATCTGAGTCCTTACAATCTTATCCCCATCAACCGCATATATCCAAAATGCCTCGCTCTGTTCAAAGTTGTTGATTTCATTTCCGTCGTATGCCACTGCAACTATCTCACTGGCATATATTTTCTTGATTTTTCCCATCTTATATCTCCCATCTTTGGATTTATGATTATCTTCGGGGACATCTATTGTAATTTACTTCTTTACGTTGAATGCATCCATTTGAGGATATACAGCAGATTCACCAAGAGCCTCTTCTATTCTTAAAAGCTGATTATACTTGGCTACTCGCTCGGAACGGCTTGGTGCACCGGTCTTTATCTGACAGGTATTAAGTGCCACAGCAAGATCTGCAATAGTTGTATCGGCAGTTTCACCTGAACGATGAGATGAAATGGCTGTGTAACCTGCCTTATGTGCCATCTTGATAGCTTCAAGAGTTTCCGAAACAGAACCTATCTGGTTAAGCTTTATAAGAATTGAATTTCCTGCGCCAAGCTTGATTCCCTTTGATAGTCTTTCTGTATTTGTAACAAAGAGATCGTCTCCGACAAGCTGTACCTTATGACCGATTTTTTCCGTCATCTTCTGCCAGCCTTCCCAATCCTCTTCATCAAGACCATCCTCGATAGAAATGATCGGATATTTATCTACAAGTGACTCCCAATGTGCTATAAGCTCGTCGGAAGTAAATTCCTTTCCTGACTTAGGCTGCTTATAATATCCCTTACCTTTCTCACTCTTCCATTCGGATGAAGCGGCATCCATGGCAATCATGAAATCCTTACCGGGCTCAAATCCTGCTGCCTTAATCGCTTCAAGTATCTTTTCTATAGCCTCTTCATCACTCTTTAACTGATTAGGTGCAAAACCACCTTCATCACCTACAGCGGTTACATCGCCCATATCCTTAATAAGACTCTTAAGCTTATGAAATACCTCTGCACACCATCTTAAAGCTTCCTTAAATGACGGAGCGCCTACCGGCATAATCATAAATTCCTGCGTATCAACAGCGCTGTCAGCATGTGCACCTCCGTTTAATATATTCATCATAGGCACAGGAAGCTTTGTGCCCTGAATACCACCCAAAAATCTGTAAAGCGGAATATCAAGTGCGGTTGCAGCTGCCCTTGCGGTTGCTATGGAAACAGCAAGAATAGCATTAGCTCCAAGCTTTGACTTATCCTTGGTTCCATCAGCAGCTATCATTGCTCTATCAACAGCATAAATATCCGAAGCATCCATACCTGTTATTGTATCATTTATAATTGTATTTATATTTTCAACAGCCTTTGAAACACCCTTGCCAAGATATCTGCCTTTATCGCCGTCTCTAAGTTCAAGTGCCTCAAACTCTCCTGTGGAAGCTCCACTCGGTGCTGTTCCTCTTCCGACTGTACCGTCAATCAAAGTAACCTCGGCTTCAACTGTTGGATTACCTCTTGAATCAAGTATTTCTCTTCCGTATACCTTTTCAATTTCCAAATAATTCATTTTGTATTCCCTCCATTTATTTTTTCTAAAAAGAAATAATGTATGATTCTCACGCCGGAAGCGGGGACTCCGGCGTTTAGCTGTATTCAGCAGTTACAGCTAATAAGAGAATCAACATGATTCACACGATAGTTAGTGTTACCTAACCATACAAAATATATCACATACCATCTTGTATGTCAACATATAAATTATAGACAAAAATGAAAATTTTTAGGCGGTCAAAAGCCGCCTATAATTTCATCTTTTAGTACAATTTTATTTTCTTCTTTTTATTGTTACCAGAATTTCTTCATTTCCGCATTCTGAACATGATCCGTTGCAGGAACCGTTATTACTACACGAACCGCAGCCGGCTGACTGATGTGATTTAAAAAGGTCCTTTATACATAAATATACAATTAACAGCACCACAGACAACGCAATAAACGTTCCCATAAATAATTCCACCTTTCCAAATCCGGATAAACATTTTCAAAATACTTATTTTGTAACACATGTTTCTTATTATTGAAAGCAACCGGACTTGTTGCGGGTAAGTCCGGCGCCTTCGAAAAATATAATAATATAAAAAGGGTTTCTGATAAACTGATTAATTCTTACTTATCTGCTGCATCAACGCTTGTTACCGAGCGAGTGTGTTCATCAGGCTTATATCCCTTGCGGAACAATAAGTAGATAAGCAATATGATAAGTGCAAAGGCAACTACTGTTCCGAAACCGAATACCCCGTTTGCAATAAGATTTCCGATTTGGTAGGTACAAAGTGATACCACATATGCCCATAAGCACATGAAGCCGATTGTTGCCCATGTCCATTTTGCATTGTTCATTTCTCTCTTTATAGCGCCTATTGCCGCAAAGCAAGGTGCACAAAGAAGGTTAAACATCATAAATGCGAATGCCGAAAGCTTGGTATAATCAGCTGCAACTCTATCCCAGATCTGATCTCCGTTTTCTTCAAGTTCTTCTTCACCGTCATGATCATCATAGTTGTAAAGTACACCAAAGGTACCGACAACCTCTTCCTTAGCCACAAGTCCCGTTACGGTTGCAACAGTAGGTCTCCACTGTCCGAAACCAAGCGGTTTAAATACAAATGCCGCTCCGTTTCCGACTTTAGCCAGAAGTGACGCATCCATCGAGTTTACGTCCTCCACAGGAATATCCATCTTGTCGGCTATTTTTTCAATCTCTTCCTCAGTTGCTACGGTATCATCCTCAAACAAATCATCAACCATTCCGAATTTTCCGTTTACAAAACCGAATCCGGATAAGAACCATATGATAATCGAAGATAACACAATAACCGATGAAGCTCTCTTAATAAATGACCAGCCTCTTTCCCATGTTGCTCTTAACACATTTCCGACTGACGGAACATGGTAAGCAGGAAGTTCCATAACAAACGGTGCAGGCTCTCCCGCAAATGCTTTAAATTTCTTAAGTATGATACCTGTAAGTATAATCGAACCCACGCCTATAAAATATGCCGAGGTTGACACCCATGCGGAACCGCCGAATAATGCTCCGCCGATAAGTCCTATAATCGGAAGCTTGGCACCGCAAGGCATAAAGGTCGTAGTCATAATCGTCATCTTTCTGTCACGATCATTTTCAATGGTACGTGAAGACATAATTCCAGGGATACCGCAACCTGTTGCAACAAGCATCGGTATAAAGCTCTTACCCGAAAGCCCGAACTGACGGAAGATACGGTCCATTACAAATGCTACTCTTGACATATATCCTATATCCTCAAGTATTGAAAGGAACAGGAACAAAACAAGCATCTGAGGCACGAAACCGATAACCGCTCCGAAACCGGCAACTATACCATCCTGAATAAGTCCGTAAAGCCATGTGCCTTCATTTACATTGATTGCGGTAAGAATCTTATCAAAAAGATTCGGAACCCATTCACCGAATATTACATCATTGGTAAAGTCTGTAGCCTTTGTACCGATTGAAACAGCCCAGCCGCCCATGGCAACCGCATATATAAGAAACATGATAACCGCAAATATCGGGAGTCCAAGGATACGGTTTGTAACTATTTTATCAATCTTATCCGAAACCGTCATCTTGTCGGAACCTCTTTTCTTCTTAACGGTTCCCGTAATGACACTTCCTATGTAGTTATATCTTTCATTGGTTATGATGCTTTCCGCATCGTCATCCATTTCTTTTTCAACTATTGAAATTGCTTCTTCAATATTCTTTTTTTGTTCACTTGTAAGCTTAAGTGCCTCAAGTACTTTCTCATCACGTTCAAAAACCTTAACGGCATACCAACGAATAAGCTTATTATCAACACTGCCCTCAATCTGTCCGGATATATCCGATATGGCATTTTCAACCTTTTCGTCAAAAGCTGCAGGCACGCTGACAGCCTTACCGGTATTTGCAGCCGCTATAGCTTTATTTATAGCCTCATCTATACCATCGCCTTTTAATGCACTTATAGCAACTATCTCGCATCCAAGCTCCTTGGAAAGCTTTGCGATATTTATACTGTCTCCGTTCTTTCGAACAAGATCCATCATATTTATCGCCATTACAACAGGTATTCCAAGCTCAACGAGCTGTGTTGTAAGATAGAGGTTTCTCTCAATATTTGTACCGTCAACGATATTTAAAATGGCATCCGGCTTCTCATTAACGAGATATGTACGTGATACAACCTCCTCCAGGGTATATGGCGACAAAGAATAAATACCCGGCAAATCCTGAAGTATTACATCCTTATGACCTTTAATCTTTCCTTCTTTTTTCTCGACCGTAACACCCGGCCAGTTACCGACATATTGGTTGGCACCGGTAAGTGCATTAAACAATGTAGTCTTACCACAGTTAGGGTTGCCGGCAAGCGCAATCTTTACAGACATTTATATTTCCTCCTGAATCATGTATTGAAATTTAATATCAGTTAACCGGTTTTGAAATCAGATAACCTGTTTTGAAATCAGATAACCTGTTTTGAAATCAGATAACCTGTTTTGAAATCAGATAACTGGTTTTGAAATCAGATAACCGGTTTCAACGCCGGATTATCCTACTTCTATCATCTCGGCATCTGCCTTACGTATTGAAAGCTCGTAGCCACGAACCGTAAGTTCCATAGGATCGCCGAGCGGCGCAACCTTACGAACGTAAATCTCAACGCCCTTGGTAATTCCCATGTCCATAATACGCCTTCTGACAGGACCCTCTCCGGTAAGCTTAACCACTTTAACGGTCTGACCTACCTTAACATCTTTGAGTACCATTATGTTTCCTCCTTTATTGGCAATAAATTTATACCATCTCGCCTATCAGCTCGATGGAGTTACTCGCAACATGTCGGTCCATGCAAGCATGTCCGCCGCTTTGCTCGCTATACCATAATTTTATTTGCAAGTTCTCTACTCAACGCTATTCTTGTGCCCTTAATCTTGACGATAACATTCTCACCGGACTTTGTAATAATTTGAATATTGCTTCCTATATTGAATCCCATATCTGCAAGATGCTGCTTTACTTCAGGCTTTCCACCCAGTTTCAAAATCTTTTTTTCTTCATTTTCATTGGCAAATGTTAACGGCATCATCATTCCTCCCCACTTTACGTAAATGCATGTTCCTTATTAGGTTACAATAACCTAACTACATATCCAAAAAAATAAGAATTTCAAACGAATTCTTTTTTATAATAATTTTATGCAAAGCTTTGTTAGTTTATATCAACTAACTTTTTCAACTGTATTATATTCTTACACTTTTTAAATGTCAAGAAGATTTTTTGCTCTATACACTCCAACCCCAAATTCCTGTTTGTCTAGCTAAGGCAGACAGATAACCGGTTCGTGTGCAGGTAGTATAACAGGCAGGGGTACGTAACTGACATAAAACATGCACTTACAGTGCTTGTTTTACACCAGTGTGGAAGACTTCCGTTAGTGGAAATATAAAATAATATAAAGCAGAAATTTTGTCCATAGCATTTACAAAGTAATACGGACTAAATTTAAGCTTTATGCAAAATAGTCTGTATGCTATGCAGAAATATACGGACTAAATTTAAGCCTTATGCAAAAAAGTCCGTATGCTTTACTGAAATATACGGACTAAATTTAAGCCTTATGCAAAAAAGTCCGTATGCTTTACTGAAATATACGGACTAAATTTAAGCCTTATGCAGAAAAGTCCGTATGCTATGCAGAAATATACGGACTAAATTTAAGCCTTATGCAAAATAGTCTGTATGCTATGCAGAAATATACGGACTAAATTTAAGCCTTATGCAAAATAGTCTGTATTAATGACTCAAATTGCACTGTAAGTGCATGTTATCTGCTATTAAATTAGAAGGAAGGGTTCCATTGACGGAAGCTTTCGTAAACTTAAATATGACGCGAGAGAAAAAAGCGTAGGGTCTTTAACAACTTTGCCCGATTTGTGTTAAAACAGCAATGAGTGATTGAAGATGATTTGCTCAGAAAACGAACTGTTTGAGCGTAGCGAGTTTTCGTTTTCGTGCAAATCTCGAAAGCACGAATGCACTGTTTTAGCAAATTGAAGGCACGTTGTAAATACACTACATTTTTTCTCTCGTGTCGGAATAAAAAGAAAGGGCTTCCGTCAGAGAAACCCTTTCTATCAATCCTGCCCGACAAACAGAATTTTATAATTTATATCGCATGGTAAGACATGCTGTCACGGTAAGAATGACCGTGAAAAATATTATGTCAGCTATAATCGAGTATTTGAATAAAGCAAATAAAATTGATAAAACAAGATATACAAGTGCCGCCTTTGCAAAGATTTTAAACATCTTAAATGCGTAAGCTTTCCTTCTTTCAGAACCTGCCTCAAGAGCCTGTTCGTAGGTTATACCCGTATACCAGTGAACTCTTTCATTAAGGTAAATAATAAATGTCAAAGCGACCACCGCAATACTTGTATAATTCAAAAATATACGTGTCAGTACAGCCTCATTATGTACAGGTATATAAACCAGGCCTATTCCCAGCCCTACATAAACAAGGCTCCATATCCATATTCCAAGACTGCTCTTCTTTAACATATAACCGCATCCTTTCACAACACCGTTTCTTATATATTAAATCAACCATGCATATTATTTAATATCAAGCTCCGGCGGAACATCAAGTTCATCCGATACATACTTACCGTTTTTCTTTCTTTGTCTGACACACTCCGTAAGAAGGTATTCTATTTGACCGTTTACCGATCTGAAATCATCCTCAGCCCAGGCCGCAATGGCATCGTAGAGCTTTGCCGAAAGTCTGAGCGGAACCTGTTTTTTATTGTCTGCCATGCGACACACCTTCCTTCTTTTTATAATTTGTTTTTAACAGCATAAAGCAATCCCATTTATCATATCTACTTATTAATCCGTTTAGTATAAGCTTCCCGAATTAACAACAGGCTGCGCATCATGGTTGCCGCAAAGAACCACAAGAAGATTTGAAACCATAGCTGCCTTTCTTTCTTCGTCAAGTTCAACGGTCTTATTTTCATTAAGTCTTTCGAGAGCCATTTCAACCATACCAACCGCACCGTCAACTATCATCTTTCTTGCATCTATAATTGCAGATGCCTGCTGTCTCTGAAGCATTACGGCAGCGATTTCAGGTGCATAAGCTAGATATGTAATTCTGGCTTCAACAATTTCTATACCTGCCTCTGCCACCTTGTTCTGTATCTCGTCTTTTATTCTTGCTGCAACGGTTTCGCTTGAACCTCTTAAGCTTCCTTCGTCCGCAACGCCGTCGCCTGTAGTATCAACATTAGGAGCCACATCATAAGGATAGATTCTTACAATATTTCTAAGTGCCGCATCACATTGAAGTGAAAGGAATTCCTTATAATTATCCACATTAAATGCCGCCTTTGCAGTATCAACTACCTTCCAGGTTACAGCAATTCCGATTTCTACAGGATTACCGAGACAATCGTTTATCTTCTGCTTATTATTGTTAAGTGTCATAATCTTGAGCGACATCTTTTTACTCTGTAAAGAGTATGCCGCAGCTGCTGCCACTGCCGCAGATGAGGTTTCTTTTACATCACCGCTCTGATTAAGCTTTGTTGATGCTGCAGGATTTACTGCTGTACAAAACGGATTTACAAAATAGAATCCATCACCCTTAAGTGTTCCCACATATTTACCGAAAAGAGTAAGCACAAGTGCTTCCTGAGGCTTAAGAATTTTAAGACCCGGCATAAGGAAAAATGACAAAACCATACTGATACAACCTAATACTATAAGTGCCGGTGCATACATGGCACCCAATACAAGCAATGCAATACCGCCTCCAAGCAAAGCTATGATAAGCAATAGCATAACCATACCGTTTTTTCCTTTGCTAATAATTTTTTCTTCCATAACTATTCCTCCTTGTCATTTAAAGAAAAGCTTGTTTTATCTATTTGATATCATTATGATATCATCGTGATTTATTTTTGTCAACAAAAATCGTAATCAAAATTAAAAATCAAAAAACCATCATGTAACATAATATAAACGTTATATATAATCCAATAAAGAAAAGAAGACAGCTCCCCAAACAAAGCAAAGAGAGCTGTCCCCGTTTTCTATAAACCAAATATTTCCAATAGCTTAAATTTCACAGTAACCTTTTTTTCTTCATTTTCATCATGTTCGATAAACAGTTTTTTATAATCCTCCTCGCCAAGCACCTCCTCGAGTTTTTCTCCGTCTTCCTTTGATACAACCGCTCCCGCCTCCAGCGGATAGCACATCATCGGATAAAGGATGCACCAGAAATTTTCGCCTCTTGCCTCGCCTATATCGACTCGAAGTGCTTCATATTCTCCGGCAGGAAGCACAAGCTCTCCGTATTGCCTTATCGGAAAAAAGTCCTTTGAAATATATACCTTTACCTTATAATTATAACCCGCCTGTCTTATCGTCTCCTCCGCTATCTGCTTAATATAATCAAGATTATCATTCAGGTATGCCATAACTTCTTCCCTTGTTTTATTTCCTTCAAGTGTGGCTCCGATTCTCATAAGTATTTCATCTCTTACTCTGTATTTTAAGGCCAGATCCGACTCACTATTGCTGTTTGCCCTTACGTGAAACCTAAGTATTGCATCCTCCAGGCTGTCGCAAAACGGTGTTTCATATTCACTAAAGGCCTCCACGGAGTTTTCCATGCTGTCGGAATCCATATTTTCCACCAGTGAAATATCCGAAGTCTGATAATCCGTCTTTTCAACCCTTAACAATCTCACAAAATAGAAAACATAAGAAAGCGATATACCGCCCACGATTCCCAAAAATATTCCGATTAATGCACCTCTTGCTATTTTTATACCCATTTTTCCCTCCTGATATTTGCAAGTCAGACATATCAATCCTGTTTAGGATTGTCTGACCTTTTTCTATCAGAATTCTTCCCCCGCATACAGCTTTTTAATCATTTTTCTTAAATTTGTTTTTTGGATACCGTCATTATAGCTTATCTCAACTTCCACCGACTTCGTCACCGACGGCATATCCTTTAATTCCATTACAACATTCGATACATCTCCGTAAAGGTTTATAAGCTTAAGATGCCCAAGATCAAGATGCTTTTCTTTTGCCGCATAATAATTATCAAGTGCCGTTTTCAAATCCGATGCCATAGATTCATAACGTCTTGTACTAAGCATATCCCCGGAATCTCCCTTATAATCGGATAGATCCGCTACCTCAAACTCAAAGTAATAGTTCACTTCCTCTGTATCTCTTTCACTGCCAACCTCTCCCGTATCTTCGCCGGCTTCTTCCTTTTCATGGTCCGAATTATCTTCGCAGCCGGCGTTTCTTACCGTGAGCGTTACCGCATAATCCATGGACTCAAGCGATGATTGCCTGTCATCTATCTTTTTAAAGTCAACTCTCGTTTTGCAGCCTGTAGTCAGAAATGTACTTCCGATTGCAAGCAAAACTATTCCTATTGTCTTCTTACCTACAATACCGACATTTAGTTTTCCGGATATTTTTTCTTTATCAAGTGCTTTATTTTTTCCCTTAAGCATTTTTATAAAAAGCAACGAAAGAGGGATAAGCAGACTGATTCCCAAGTCAAACCATATAAGATAATCAGCCAGAATACCCGATATTTCAAAAAGGCTCCAAAACCATGAAAAGATAATTGTCATAAGCATAACAACTATCATTATCCACCATTTATCGGAAACAACCTCTATAGAGCCGGATTTATTTTCCTTCTCAAAAACATTCCACCTTTTTGAAAATGCTACTCTTAAAAACTCCTTCGCATAAAACATATATCCGCTCACGACGGAAAATACTCCTATAAGAAAAAATGCCACAACCGCATAATCAAATCTTTGAATTCCTCCCGGAAAGCCCGCTGCTTCCATAACATAAAGGACGGACATACTGCTGTCTTTTGCCCAACCATCGCCTATGATACCCTGAACAAATATATATGAAAACAGAACAGAAATAATTATCCATATTACACTTTTGAGATATCCGCTCCTGTTCAATCTTCTGACTTTGGTTAGTGTAAACAGCATGGTTTCTATTGATGACATGATTATAAGAACCAAATACGCTCCTCTCAATATGCCCCTGTAGTCAGCCTGTTTTTCCATCCTTACCAATTCCCAGTCCACGTTGCTCACCGAAAAAACCGCAACAAGAATAAGAGGAATTATCATCCACCAGAACAAAAGCTCTAAAAGTCTTCCTCTTTTTTCGATATCTTTTGATGCACCATAACCGCAGATTACGGTAAATGATATAATTATTGTCCATACATTAAAGCTTCTTAACATATATCCCCGCAACATAACCGAAAAAAACAAAATAATCAGTGAAGCTCTGAGTAAATACCGTAAGCAATATAAAATATCAATAATTTTTCCCTTACGACCAAGCAGTCCGTCCGCTTCCTCAATCATCCCATCAGGAAAGGCTTTGGAAAAGCCATAAATTACAAGGCTGTACAAAAAAGTAAATACAAGCCCCAATGCAAATGCCATATAATGCCACTCTCCTGCATTCCCGGTACAAATATACGGAATTACAACAATTCCAAGAGTGATATTTTCAAGAATCCCCATTCGAAAGCACTGTCTCTCGGATATTTTTCCATTATCAAGTCTCATAATTATTCTCCTAAATTATAAAATCTTAAATTTATGCTATATTTTGCATTAATAGATTTATTCCTTTGTATTTTCCTTAAGCCTTATCCTTTTTCCTTTCCTTGTCCAAATCGGTCGTTTTTTCATAAAGCTTATCGGAGCCCGTAAAATAAAGTCCTTATTATGAAAATCATCATCCCTCATATCTCCGCATACCACAGGCATCATGTAAGGTACTCCGAAGCTTTTCAGCTCCGAAAGATGTATCGCGATAAAAAGAAGCCCCAAAACAAAACCATAAAGTCCCGCAACAGATGATGTAATCATAATAAAAAACTTAAGCAGCCTGAAAACCGATGCAAATTCCTCGTTTGGTATGGCAAACGAAGCTATTGCCGTAAGGGCAACGATAATCACAACAATAGTACTTACTATGCCGGCTTCCACTGCTGCCTGACCGACGATAAGACCTCCTACAACACCTATGGTGTTTCCCAGGGGTCCGGGAAGCCTTATGCCTGCCTCTCTTAAAAGTTCAAACAAAAATTCCATAATAAGCATCTCCACAATTACCGGAAAGGTCACCATAGAACGTGCATTGGCAATAGCATACAAAAGCCTTGTCGGAAGCATGTCACTGTGATATACCGTTACCGCTATATAAAACCCCGGGAGAGTTATGGCAATAAATGCCGCTACATATCTTATAAATCTCGCAAATGTTCCGACAGCCCAACGATTGTAATAATCATCCGAGGCCTGCAACAGCATATTAAAATCACAGGGTGCAAGAAGCACTTCAGGAGAATTATCAAATGCCACAACCACCCTTCCCTCAACTATTCCTGCTGCTGCCTTATCCGGTCTTGTAGTTGTCTGAAATATCGGAAACGGAGAATACCAATTATCATCCATAAGATGCTCAGCCATTCCGCTGTCAAAAACAGCATCTATCTCATACTTTTCGAGTTTTACTTTTATCTCATCCACAAGTCCCGGTTTAACCAGGTCCTCAAGATACATGATTGCATATGAGGTTCTTGAACGCTGACCTATAACTCCCTGCTCGACCCTGAGCTTTGAATCCTTAAGTCTTCTTCTTATAAGTGCCGTACATTGTCTAATACTCTCACCAAAGCTGTCCCTCGGACCCCTCATTCCTGCCTCCGTATCGTTTTCTGCGATACTTCTTAATGGATATTTTTTTGATGATACGACAAAAACCTTGTTATAACCGTCCACAAAAATTACAGTATCACCGTTTAATACACTCTCTATCGCTTTATCAAAGGATTTTTCTTCTTTTATATCAACAGTCTGTGCCTCAACATAAAATATATTTTCCCACAGTTTCTCCTCTGACAGCTCATTTAAATGCCATTCATACAAAAGAGGCTTTAAGACGGTCTGCTCTATCATTTCATGATCGCAAAGTCCATCAATATAGATTAAATGAAGCTTTCTTCTTTCTTTGTTACCAATAAAAAAAGACTTACTCACGACATCATTGCATCCGTTGAAAATCATATCCAGTATTTTGATATTTTCTTCAACTGACGAGCTTATATCTACAGTAAGTCTGTTCTTTTCATCATATAACCCAAACATAAAAAACCCCATATCCACCATAAATTTCTTTATTTTATAGTGTTTACGGGGTTAATGATTTTTATTCTGCATTTGTTACATTTTTTATAACAATCTGCTCCTGATTGTAAATATGTTCCTTCATTATCTTTTCCGCAGAATCCGCATCTCCTTTTAAAACCGCCATGGTTATCAGATCATGTTCTCTTACGAGATTATCATGATAAAGGAAATCCTTAACATATTCGACTCTGTACCGGTATACCTGCTCCCTTAAATTCTGCGTTATATTTATAAGCTTATTATTTTTACTGGCCTTATATATTACATTATGAAACGCCTCATCACGCTCGACTATGGCCGGAACAAGCTTGGAATTAATAGCTTCCTTAAAACTGATACAGGCTGTCTTTAATTCCTCCTTACCCTTTTCATCTATCCTCTCACATGCAAGTCTTACAGAAAGAGCTTCCATCGCCATACGAACTTCAAGTGCATCCTTTAGATCCTTAACCGTAATCTTTGCAACCTCCGCTCCCTTTCGCGGAACCATTACCACAAGGCCTTCAAGTTCAAGCATTCGAATTGCTTCTCTTACCGGTGTACGGCTTACTCCCAGCTTATTGGCAAGAGTCACCTCCATTAACCTTTCTCCCGGTTGAAACTCGCCTTCTATAATTGCCTGTCTTAAGGCATTGAATACCACTTCACGAAGCGGCAGATATTCGTCCAGCTTTAAACTAAGTTTCTTCATAAATACCTCCTATCCGTTTCAAAATTTTCATAATCTACTCAGGTATCCTTACACAGGCTTGACCACATATACTTCATTCGAAAGTCCTTTATCCGCTATGTATTTCTTTGCTTCATTTGCAGTCTCTTCGGACGTAAATAATCCGAACACGGTTGGACCGCTTCCGCTCATAATGGCATTAAGCGCGCCCTGTTCCTTCATTATATTTTTTAATTCTTCTATCTTTGGATACAGCTTAACAGTAACCGTTTCCAAAACATTTTCCATACATGTTGCGGTTTTATTTAAATCTTCGTTTGAAAGTGCCTCTATCATTCCATCAACATCCGGATGTTTCTTAAGCTCATCACATTTAAGATTTTTATATACCATACCCGTGCTTACACTTATCGGAGGCTTTGCCACCAGAACATGGCACTTCGGAAGTTTTTTAACATCGCTGAGTTTTTCACCGATTCCCTCCGAAAGGGCTGTTCTAGCCATAATACAAAACGGGACATCAGCGCCGAGCTTAACACCTATTTCCATCATTTCTTTTTCGGAGAGCTTCAATCCGAAAATTTCATTTACCGCCTTAATGGCTGCCGCACAATCCGTGCTTCCACCTGCCATGCCGGCCTCAACAGGAATATTTTTTTCCAGATAAATATCCATATCCGCTTCTATCCCATACTCTTCATACATAAGTCTGACAGCCTTGCATATAAGATTGTTCTCATCAAGCGGTATATTGCTTTTATTCGAATTTAATGTGATTTCTGCTTTACACTTTTTTGAATTATCATTTTCCTTTTTTTTCTCCCGATAATTATTTATATCTTCGTCCGCTACGGAAAATGTCAGCACATCATATAAATCAATATTTTGCATTATCATTTTTACATCATGATAACCGTCCGGTCTTCTTCTTAATACATCCAAGGCAAGATTAACCTTGGCGTATGCTTTTAACATCAGTTTCATACCATAATCTCCTTAAAACAAAGGTCTTTGTATACAATATACATTTTAACAAACCGACTCCAAAATATAAAGTCATTTTTATATTTTTGTATTGATTATTTATTTTTTTTAGATATAATATTAAGTAATCGGAAAACATTTCCGATATATTGTATGAAAGCTATGATTGTATCCTCGCAACTCAGTCAAAGCTTTCCTGAGTGGAACCTAATAATCTTAATCTAATTCAGCGAATGGTCTTAGGTTAAGACTATGTATAGGTTTCACTATACAACAAAGGGACCGCAATTATATTGCAGTCCCTTTTTAAGTATATATCTTTATTCCATAATCTTTTTTGTTTATCCTTTTACCACGATAATTCTGTCACCCTCGTTTATCTCATCCTTTTCAAGATTATTTATCTTTCTTATCGACTCCGTTGTCGCATAATATTTTCTTGCAATAGACCAGATTGTATCTCCCTTTTTAACAACATATCCCGCTATGCCGGGCATAGCTGCCTTTCTTTCATAATCAATCGGTGAAATCGTCATATCCGTAATCACATCTGTATTTCTTGTCTCAAAGAGCATTATTTCAAGGCCGGCCTCCGCCTTTATCTCTATCTCACGGGAATTAAGCATTGCTGCAGACAGTCTTATCAATTTCGGAACTACCTTGACATTGGTTTCCTCGGAAATTCTTCCGGTATCCACATTATACTCAAAAGGAATATCCATCTCTATTAAATCCATAGGTCTGTCACTTGAAGGAATGTAGAGAATATATGCTTTAACCGTTCCCAAAATATCAACAGAGTTCTCATTTTTCTTTATATCATCCAGAAAAACATTTCCGTAAACATGACATATCTGGAGTATTTTTTCTTCTTCGCTGTCATGCTTATATCTGTCGGAAATCTTAACCTGCGCCGTATTTTTCATAATAAGATTTTCGTATACAAAGTTCTCCTTCTCCGGCTCTATCTCAACCTGAGGTGAATACATGTCGCTTAATATACTGATTTCCTTATCCTCATACATTTTGATATTCATATCCACATTATAATCTATGCCTATAATTCTGTCCTCACCGTCGGAATCCTGCTTTATACTTACGTCTCCCTTTCCTATAGATAAGTCAGCGCAGGCAATATGCTCCTCCGACGCACCCAAACATTCTATTTCTTCTTCAATTGTTCTTACAGAAAAAACATATTGCGCCGGCACGTGTTCCTCATCACTTTTGTAAATCGCAAAAACCTCTACCTCTCCCCGCACCGCAAGCTTATCTTTCATCGGTCTTACTTCGATATTACGAAGAGCCACGTTTGACCATAATATTTCCTTTATATTTGGTTTGTTTTGTGCAATCTCTATCTCTTCCTTTATCCTGAAAACATCTCTTTTACTAATTACGGTTTCACTGATATTTATATCCGTATGGCGGCACTCTATACCATTTCCGTTTTCAAGCCCGGTCGCGCAATTTGTAAAAAACTCTTCATAAATACAAATTTGATTATCGATAAGACCTCTTACTTCAAGCTTTCTTGAATTTATAATACTTGCCGACAAATCCTCAAGCACGCAACGTACCTCCGGTTTGCTCGCCCTGTTTACGCCTTCAATATTCACGATATCTTCAAACAAAATTTCATTCTCGTATATTTCCATATCCGGTCCGTTATCATCATTTGTTTCATAAAGCACCTTAAAATAAACGGTTCCGGTTATCTTTACCCTGCCCTCCTCGGCAATTACCTCTTCAATCGTTACATTTCCCGTTTCGGCAATTATTCTTTCAACATCCTTTTTATTGTCAGGTATATTAAAATCATCATCTATGGTAAGCTGTGAATTTCTTACATCCTTAAGTATGCTTGTATGTATATCTTTTTTACTAAAGTCCATAATACCTCCATATAATTTTAATTATTCCATTTGTAAATAATTATATTCGAAGGCCTTATTATTTATGTTATATTCTTTATCTTTCTTTCATCCGAAACAATACTCATTACACCTCGTATATTTGTCATAACCGCTTTAGTCCGCATCAAATACCACAGGCAAATCCGTCTTTTCACATTTTATTACAATATACGGATACATGGACGGTTGCCCCGACTTTACTGCATCACCTGCAGTTGCGATATTTGAGTCATTTATTTCATCCGAAGTATAAAGATTCGTATCTACATATATGGCATTATCGGTTTTATACACGTCCTCTACAATCACACTCAGATTTTGTCTGTTGTGAGCGCCGTAACCTACAGCAATGTACATTCCGTCATTATTCACGTAACTTAACTTGAAAACTCCTTTTTTCTTTTCTTCTATTATATCCCTTAATTCATCCGGGAGCCCGGTTTCATCACAGACCGTATATTCCATCTCGACTCTTTGCTTATCCTTCTTTATTCCGCATGCCGTTACAAATTGACAAAGCAAAAGCGCAGATAAGAAAAATATTATCCTGCGCTTTTTGTTATGACTTTTTTTCTTCATACTATGTCTTCCTATTTTTTTATTACATAATATGATAATGTTTTCTTTATTATTCTATTTTAAATATTATTCCCCTGTCTTATTCTTTTTCTTCTCAACATACATTTCAACCGCCTCAGAAAATGCTGCATAGAGTACACCTGCAATCACCCATACAATCCAGGTTTTCTCCCATGCCTCTGTTAAAAAGCTTAATGTAAGATAGATTGCGGTGAAAAACAACCAATAAATTGTGCCTACACGTTCTTCAAACTCATTTTCTTCTTTTTTTTCTTTTGAAAACTCTTCCTCGCTTAACAATCTGTTAAGTGCATCCCAATATGAATTGGTCTTAATAAGTATCATGACTCCGAAGCCTACCATCACAAGAAGCAAGCCAACCGTTGCAAGTATTGCGGAATTATTTTCCGTAAATGCAACCGTTATAAGAGGTATAGCCGAAACAACACAAAGTAATACTCCGCAAATATTTCCTTTGGTATGATCATTTTTATAATCCTTCTTTCTTTCCGCTGCCATACCCTTTACACCGTATTCATTCGAAAATTCTCCCTTTTCTATATAATCATACGGAGACATAATCGAATCCGCATATATATAGATACCAACCGCAACTGCAACCATAACAAGTAAAATTCCTATACCTATGGCAGCCGCAACATTTTCTGATATTCCAACCAGATTTCCCTGACTAAATGCCAGAAGAATCATAAGCGGCATTGCTGCTGTTATGCAAAGAAATGTTGCAATTGCATTTTTCTTTGAATTTGATTTTACTGTATCAAGATAACTATTTGCTTCTTCCATAGTAACTTTTTTTACACTTGTATCATCATTTTCGGTAAATTCCTCATCTTCAATCTCGTCCTTTAATAGATAATCGGTAGTTACCCCAAATAATTCACTTAATTGCAAAATCTTATCCAGATTGGGTACAGCCTGTGCGCCCTCCCATTTGGATACTGACTGTCTGGATACATCAAGCTTATCAGCAAGCTCCTCCTGAGACCAGCCGTTTTTCTTTCT
>DFDU01000060.1:672-37179 GCA_002369325.1 Lachnospiraceae bacterium UBA3820 | reverse complement strand
TTCCTTTTGTCATGGAGCTTCCGAATTACCGAATGCCGGGTGCGAAAAATGTAGCGAGACTTCTTTGGGAGAAAGCAAAGGATTTCTTGCAAAGAGCATTTACGGTTATTCTTATAGCTACGGTAATTGTCTGGCTTTTGCAAAGCTACGATGCGTCATTTAATCTTGTGACTGATTCAAAAGACAGTATGCTTGCATCTCTTGCCGGATTTATGGCACCTGTTATGAGTCCTATCGGACTTGGTGATTGGCGTATCTGTACGGCACTTATAAGCGGATTTATGGCGAAGGAAAGTGTTGTTTCGACTCTGAAAATACTTTTTGCCGGAAGTGTTACGACATCGATGACTGCGCTTACGGCTGCATCACTTTTGATATTCTCGCTTTTATATACACCTTGCGTGGCTGCTATAGCTTCTGTCAGAAGAAGTCTTGGAAGAAAATGGGCTGTTATAATGGTTGTTTGGCAATGTGCAGTTGCATGGATGGTTGTTATCGGCTTCAGGCTCATACTTACGGCATTCAACGTGGTATAGCAGGTGGAATGCTGTTATTTGAAGATTTGGAAAAATTATAGTGTGAATAAAGTATAGATTATAGTATGAATTTTTGGGATATATTTTTAATAATTATAATAGCGGCGGCTTTTGTAGCAGCTGTTATTTCAACTATAAGAAAAAAGAAAAAAGGTGGCGGCTGTTGCGGCGATTGCAGTAATTGCGATAAAAGAAACGGTTGCTGAAACGGTTATACGATGAAAATTATCAAGAAACTTATGTCGGATCCGGTGCTCGTTGCAGCCTGGATTCTGGCATTTATATCTTTGTTTTTTACAAAGCCTGATAAGGAATATCTCTCGTATATAGATTGGCGTTCACTCGGAATACTCTGGGGACTGATGGTTGTAATTCAGGGATTTAAAGAAAACGGAGTATTTGACAGAATCGGAAGAAGCATGCTGGCTAAAGTAAATAAAGGCTGGCAGCTGGCATTGATTTTGATACTCTTATGTTTCTTTTCCGGTATGCTTATAACCAATGATGTGGCACTCATAACCTTTGTGCCGTTTGCAATTATGGTTCTAAAAAGCTGCGGTAAGGAGAAAATGATCCTTCCATTGGTTGTTTTACAAACCATAGCTGCTAACATGGGAAGTATGATGACGCCCATAGGTAATCCTCAGAACCTATATATATACGGAACGTCGGGAATGCCTTTGGATGAATTTGTCCTACAAATGCTTCCTTACAGCTTTGCTGCACTTGGTTTGCTTCTTATCGGGATTTTGTTCCTTCCCGGGAAAAAGGATGAAATAAATGATATAAATGAGCAGGATAATAATAAAACATTGAATATAATACAAATAATTATTTATATTGTTTTGTTTGCTCTTGCGGTTCTTTCGGTTTTAAGGATGGTTCCGTGGTATATCATGGCATTGGTTGTGTTTATTGTTGTAGGCCTGATAGACAGAAAGATTA
This sequence comes from Lachnospiraceae bacterium UBA3820, assembly GCA_002369325.1. Classification (GTDB taxonomy): domain Bacteria; phylum Bacillota; class Clostridia; order Lachnospirales; family Lachnospiraceae; genus Coprococcus_C. The sequence continues at coordinate 35,698 of DFDU01000060.1, read as the reverse complement.
TTTTTAAAGCTGATTATATACTTTTATTAACCTTTATAGGCTTCTTTATTTTTACCGGAAATCTGGGACGTATCGGATATATACGTGATATGCTTGAGAAAATTGTTCAGGGTAAAGAAGTATACACTTCGGTCGTTGCAAGTCAGTTTATAAGTAATGTCCCCGCGACGCTTTTGCTTTCGGGATTTACTGCTAACTATAAAAATATTTTACTTGGTGTAAATATCGGTGGTCTCGGAACTCTTATTGCTTCCATGGCAAGCCTTATCTCATATAAGGCCTTTGCCGATGAGTATAAAGATAAAAAAGGAAAATACATACTTGTCTTTTCGCTTGTTAATATTGTTTTCCTTGCCTTTATGCTTTTACTTTATACATTTCTTGGATAAAAGCCTTGCTGTCTTTTGACAGCAGGGCTTTTTTGTTTCTTGTTTTCTTTTTTTCTTTGAAGATTTTATTTTGGGAGCCTTTTTTCTTTTTTGACGGCTTTAATTATGTTGAACATGAAAGGAAATTTCTGAAACGTTTTTTTACTGTGATTTTGGGGTGGATTTGATAAAATATGATAAAAACTGACAGATAGTATGCATACGATACTAAGATTGATTTTGCGAGATAGTAGCAAAATCATACTTGACATAGTACATGCGAAATACTAAGATATAGTTATTAATAGTAGCGAGATAATACCAACTTTTGTAGCAGATTGTTACAGGTGTAGGAAGATAACACTGGTTGAAATCTGTTCCCCGTGGAGACAGGTTTCAGTGAGATGTACGGAAGGAGAAATGATAAATATATGAAAAATAATTCATCGGATACAAAGAAGAAAAGTACAACGCAGACGAAAAAAACAACTACTGCGTCAAAAAAGAATAATGCAGCTGTAAGCACGGGTATTACGGTTTCGGCAGAACTTCTTATCTTTTCAATTGATGAAGATAAATTACAGCTTTTGATGATAGAACGAGAGGAGAAACCTTATGCGGGATTATTGGCACTTCCGAGTGTAGAGGTTGGCATAAAAGAGAATCTTGATGATGCGGCACTTAGAGGTATAACCGAAGTTACGGGTTTGGATGATATTTATTATGAGCAGCTTTATACATTTGGCGATACGGGACGTGATCCGAGCAAGAGAAATATATCAGTTTCATATATGGCTCTCGTTCCGATAGAAAAGCTTGCTTTCAGACCGGGTGAAAGAGTAGCGGGTGTATGGCTTGTGGATGTTGATGATTTACTCGAAGGCGACGATGAGATAGCATTTGACCACAGGGAAATGATTGAATATGCAAGGTGGTATCTGGCTGACAGAACAGAGTCGACAACCATTGCATTTCATCTTGTAGACGATATGTTTACTCTGCCGGATCTTCAGAGAGCATATGAGATTATTCTTGGAAGAAGTCTCTACAAGGCAAACTTCCGTAAGAAGGTAGCAGGGCTTATAGAGGAAACGGAGTACCTGACAACGGGAGAAGCTCACCGCCCAAGCAGGTTGTATGTATTGGCGGAGGAATAAACTAATGCAAAGACCTGACTTTGACAGCATTAAGGACTATGCCGAATTCAGTAAATATTACTGGTATAGGGATGAATTGATTAAAATCTGTAAGGCACACGGACTTAAAGCTGACGGAAGTAAGATAGAATTAAATAAGGTTGTGGAAGCTTATTTTTCGGGTGAAAAGATTATGCCTGAAAAAAAGAAACAGATAAAGTCGAAGAAGAAAACTGTCACCGAACTTACCTTGGATACGGGACTTATTGAATGCGGCTTCACATTTGGAAACAGATTTAGGGACTTTTATATACAACAGATCAAAGAAGAAAATTTCAAGTTCAATGTTGATATGGTCGCTACGGTTAAGGCTGTTAAGGAAAAGGGCGATGAGAGTTTTACCTTGGGAGACCTGCTGGATATCTACTACGGAAAAAAGACATATGCTACTTATGATAAGTCGGCACTTCAATGGAATAAGTTTGTGAAGGATTTTAGCGAGGATGAAGCAACGAAGGTATTTCCCGAGAGACTTAAAGCAGCTGCGGCATTGTGGAAGATTGTAAGAGAGTCGGATATGAAAAAAGAATATTCGCATGATTTACTTAAAAAATATAAGGACAAAATTTGAATAAAAATATGAATTAAAAATGAGGTGAACCGCTTATGATACTCAGAGATTTCAAAAAAGAAGACGCAAAGTTCATAGCTGGATGGATTAACTCGGAGGAAGAGTTATACAAGTGGTCTGCGGACAGGTTTAACAAATATCCTCTATCCGGAAATGACATAAATGAAAACTACGCACCGCAGCTTGAAGCAGGAAGGTTCTATCCTCTAACGGCGGTAGACGACAACGGAGAAATCATAGGGCATTTTATAATACGATATCCAAAGGATGACGATGACAGCTCTGTTCGATTTGGATTTGTAATAGTAGATCCTGAACTCCGGGGAAAAGGTTGCGGAAAAGAAATGCTTAAACTTGGGATAGAGTATGCCAAGGAAAAACTTGCTGTTTCGAGAATTGATTTAGGCGTTTTTGAGAACAATGAAAGTGCGATGCGTTGCTATGAATCAGTGGGATTTAAGGCGTTTTCCAAGAGAAAATGTGAGATGCCGATTGGTATCTGGAATTGCGTGGATATGGAGTTGTTTTTATAGAAACCACATTGAAAGGACATAAACATGGAACTATATAAAGGAAGACCACAAAATGAAGAAGGCAGACTGCCGAGAGAAATAAGAACTTATGATTTTCTTGATAAGCTTGGAATCGAATATATGCGTACAGACCATGAGCCGGCAAATACGATGGAGGCTTGTAATGAAATTGACGCAGTGCTTGGAGTACTGATTTGTAAAAATTTATTTTTGTGTAACAGGCAGAAGACGAAGTTTTATCTTTTGATGATGCCGGGAGATAAGAAGTTTAAGACAAAAGAGCTTTCAAGCCAGATTAATTCGGCCAGGCTTTCATTTGCAGAACCGGAGGATATGCTTAAATATCTTGATATTGAGCCCGGTGCTGTCAGTATTATGGGACTTATGAATGATAAGGAGCATGAGGTTAAGCTTCTGGTGGACGAAGATGTTCTTAAAGGGGAATATCTCGGATGCCATCCTTGCGTATGTACATCAAGTCTTAAGTTGAAAACAAAAGATGTATTTGAAACTTACCTGAAGGCAGTGGGTCACGAGCCTGAAATTGTCCACCTTGTTGGCGAGGATGCTTAAGCGTTTGTCCGATATTTAATCATATATCAAACAATATAATAAATACTTGACAAGTTAGTTTAGACTAATTATACTTTTTAATCGGTTAGAAATTCTAACCGATTTTTTTAATTACTTGGTTAGCGTAAACTAACACCGGTAAGCATAAAATAAAACCGGTGAAAACAAACCAACACAGCATATATTTTAATATGCAGCCGATAAAGGAGAGTAAATATGTATGTAGAAGTATCTGATGTAAAAAAGAGTTACGGAGAAGGCGGAAGCTACGTTGAAGTGTTAAAAGGTGTTTCTGTCGGTGTAGAGCAGGGGGAAATGTGTGTAATCCAGGGAACATCGGGTTCAGGTAAATCAACATTGTTGAATTGCATCGGCGGCCTTGATGATATAGATTCCGGCTCCTGTAAGATTGATGGATTGGAAATAGCAGGTTTAAAGAAGGATGCGTTGTCCGATTACAGGAGGGATACTCTTGGATTTATATTTCAGTTTTACAATCTTGTTCCGAATCTTACGGTTAGGGAAAATATTGAGGTCTGCCGTTATCTTACGAAAAATCCGCTTGATATGGATGAGCTTCTTACGACGCTTGGCTTGAAGGAACATGCGGATAAGTTTCCGTCACAGCTTTCGGGAGGACAGCAGCAGCGTACTGCCATAGCCAGAGCGTTAATCAAAAATCCTAAGCTTTTGCTTTGCGATGAACCTACCGGAGCACTGGATTCAAATACATCAAGAGATATTCTGGTTTTACTTGAAACCATAAATCAAAAGTACGGAACAACCATGTTGATAGTAACACATAATAATTCCATAAAGGATATGGTTCACAGAGTTATATATTTAAAAGACGGTCTTATCAGCAAAGAATATACAAACAGCAAGAGAATTCCGGCAAGAGAATTGGAGGATTTGTAATATGCAAAAGGTGCTTAGGAAGAGAACGTTACGAAACCTTAAAAAACATTTTGTAAGGTATTGTATGCTTGGAATTATGATTACCATGGGCATTTTTCTTGTGGTTACCATTGTGGGTTCGGCGGAGACGCTTACCCGGGGAACGGAAAAGCTTGCGGAGGATACAAACCTTGAGGATGGAGAATTTGAGGTGTTTGCCCCACTTGATGAAAGTGAAGTAGAAGAAATAAAAGATATGGGGATAAATGTTTCGGAACAGTTCTTCTTTGATTATCAAATGGAAAATGAAGTTGATGGAACCATAAGGATATTTAAACTGCGCGACAGTATAAATAAAATTCATTATGTATCCGGAAATGAACCGGCTTCTAAAAATGAAATCGTTATTGAAAAAAGATATGCATATGAACATAACCTTGAAGTCGGAGACAGCTTTTCATTTGCCGGTTTTACATATAATATTTCCGGAATAGGTGTTACATCGGATTATGACGGACCGTTTAAGGAAATATCCGATACTTCTTGTAATTCAAAATATTTCGGTACGGTTTTTCTTAATGAAGAGGCGTATGAGGATTTTAGTTCATCCGGAAAAACTCAAAAATCGGAAATCTATTTATATGTATATAAGCTTGGCAATGACAAGAAGGATTCGGATTTAAAGGAGTATCTTAAGAAACGTAATCTTACCATGTTTCTTAGAAGAGCTGATAATCCGAGAATCTTTGCAACAAAAAACGATAAGCTTGTGGATATAGAAGTCGGAATGATTGCCGGCGTAATCATTTTTATTCTTCTTGGATATGTTATATCGGTATTTGTTGTTCACTCCATAGAGAAAGAAAGCAGTATCATAGGAACTCTTTATTCCATGGGAGTAACAAAAAAAGACTTGCTAAGACACTATGTATCGCTTCCTATTGTCGTAACCTTTATTGCCGGGCTCGTGGGCCTTTTGGTTGCGGCAACCGGTCTTATGGCTCCTATGGTTGCGGAAAGCTCTTATTTATACTTTTCGATTCCTGAGTTTAAATTTAATGTTCCGGGATATCTTTGGATATATTCCGTTGTATGTCCTCCGGTTCTTGCGGCAATGGTAAATGTACTTGTTATAAATTCGAAATTGAACAGAACGGCGTTGTCGCTTATTCGAAACGAGGTAAAGCAAAAAAACGGAAAGAAAATAAAATTGAAAGGTTTGGATTTTGTAAAAACATTCAGAATCAGGCAGATGCTGCGTGAAATGCGTTCAACGGTTGCTGTTATTCTTGGAATGTTTCTTGCATTGCTTGTATTCATGATCAGTGTTGATTGCTATATCCTCTGTAATAACATCGCAAAGGATTATAAACGTGATACAAAGTATGGATATATGTATACATTAAAATATCCTGAGGAAACCATTCCGGAAGATACTGAAGTAGCATATGCATATACCTGTAAGAAAAGCATCGGAGGATACAAGTTTGATGTGATCATATTGGGAATAGACGATTCCAATAAATATTTTGACGTAAAGCCCGGAAAGAGCAGAATGAATATTGTCATATCATCGGCTTTTGCCGAGAAGTTCGGATTAAAAAAAGGCGATGAGTTTGCGGTAACCGATGAGGAAAAGGAAATAAAATATGCCTTTTCGGTAAAGGACATAGCTACATATGCAACAGGCTTTTACATCTTTATGGATATTGAAGAAATGAGAGATATGATGGGGCAGTCTCCTGATTATTACAATGTTTTGTTTTCTGATAAAAAGCTTGATTTAGATCCCGAGACAATATATTCCATAACGAGTCGGGATGACATTGTAAAAGGAGCTGAAGTATTTTCGGACCTTATGATGCCTATGGTATATGTTCTCACTATCGCATCTTCCGTTATTTTCTGTATTGTAATGTATCTGATGATGAAGGTGATGATTGACAGGAGTGCACAAAATATATCGCTGATTAAGGTGTTTGGATATCGACGTAAAGAAGTGAAAAAGCTTTATCTGGACGGCAATTTCTACGTGATTGCAATAGGAGCACTTATCGTACTTCCGCTTTCAAAATTGATTATGAATAAGATTTTTCCGTTTATGATTCCTAATGTAGCCTGCGGCTTGAATATTAAGGCACCGGTATATTTCTTTGTTGTTGTATATGTAATTATTCTGGCACTGTATTTTTTGATTAATAAGATACTTGTTAAGAGGCTGGATGTATTTACACCGGCAGAAATATTAAAAAACAGAGAATAAATTAATGCCATAATAAAGATTTAAGGGAGGATCTTAAAAATGGGAAAAGTAAAGAGTAAAGAGCATATGAAAATTATCAGACAGTATGCGGGATCACATGCGAAGCTTATTACGCTTGGGCGTTTTATCGCGGCAATCAGTGCGGTGCTTTCACTTTTACCGTTTTATTACCTTTGGAAAATTATAGGGGTAGCGGTAGATGGAAAGGATCTTGACAGGATTAAAAAGCTCGCGGGGATTGCGGTTTTGTTGACAGTGTTATCACTTTTGGTATATATAGTTGCTCTTTTATGTACACATATCGCGGCATTTCGAATTCAGGCAAATATGCGAAGCAGCCTTATGCGAAGAATCATCACGCTTCCGCTCGGAGTTTTTGATGATGAGGGAAGCGGAAAGATAAGAAGAATTGTAAATGATTCTACGGCAGCTACCGAGACTTATATCGCGCATAATATTCCGGATAAAACAGTAGCGGCAATTACTCCGGTTGGCCTTATAGTTTTGATTTTTGCATTTAACTGGAAAATAGGTCTTATTTGTCTTATACCTGCCGTGATCGGTTTCATGTGTATGATGAGCATGATGGGAAAAGATATGCAGCAAAAGATGAAGGAATATCAGACTGCTTTGGAAACCATGAGTAGCGAGGCAACCGAATATGTGAGAGGAATTCCCGTAGTAAAAACCTTCGGCCAGACAGTGCATTCGTTTAAACGTTTTAAAAAGACTATAGATGAATACGGAAAATGGACAACGGATTATACCTTGCATCTCAGATTTCCGATGACGGGATTTATGACCTGCATAAATGCTATCTTTGCATTTATTGTAATAGCAGCTTATGTACTTGTCGGAGCAGATGTAACACCGACATCGGCGGATATCTTAAATGTTATGTACTACATAATCGTTACACCGCTTATAACTATTGCGCTTACCAAGGTTGCATACTCCGGTGAAGCGGAAATGACGCTTATCGATGCAGTGGAGAGAGTAAAGGCCGTTATGGAGATAGAACCTTTAACCGAGGAAGGCTCACAGGTTCCCGAAAAAAAGGATATAGAACTAAAAAATGTAAGCTACAGATATAAGGATGCAACAAGGAATGCGGTAGAAGAGGCGTCTCTTTTGATAAATGAAGGCGAGCATGTTGCATTTGTGGGTCCGTCAGGCTCCGGAAAAACTACAATCTGCGAGCTTATGGCAAGATTTTTTGACGTTACTGACGGAGAAATAATGGTCGGTGGAGTAAATATAAAAAAGATACCACAGGATAAATTAATGCAGATGATTTCCTTCGTATTTCAGGACAGCAGATTGCTCAAAACCTCTATTTTGGAAAATGTGCGACTTTCAAAGCCGGATGCAAGCGAGTCTGAGGTAATGAACGCGCTTAAGACAGCTCAATGTATGGATATCATAGAAAAACTCCCGAACGGAATAAATACTGTGATCGGAGAAAAGGGAACTTATCTTTCGGGTGGTGAACAGCAACGTATAGCTATAGCAAGAGCTGTACTTAAAGATGCACCTATTCTTATACTTGATGAGGCAACGGCTTTTGCGGATCCTGATAATGAAGCCAAGGTTCAGGCTGCTTTTGAGGAAATGACAAAAGGCAAGACTATGATCATGATTGCACATCGCCTTAGTACTGTAGTAAATGCGGACAGGATATTTGTGATGGAAAAAGGAAGAATAAAGGAAGCCGGAACACATGATGAATTGATGTCGGAAAATACTCTGTACAAACGAATGTATGATGAATATTCAAGATCGATCGAATGGAAGGTAGGTGCTTAAAATGATAAAGAAACTTCAACATAAATATGCACTTTCCCATGAAGGCGCAGTAGACATGATTAAAGCCTGTATAAGTGTAACCATAACCAATATGTCACTCATGATGACGGCCGGTGTTTTGTATATGCTTATAAGCGATATGCTTTCCGGTGGATTGAAAAAAGACCGGATCGGTTTATATGTGGCAGCAAGCATCGGTGTATTGATCCTTGTGGCGGTAACAAACTTTATCCAATATAATTCTACCTTCCTTTCGACATATAAGGAAAGTGGAGTAAGAAGAACAACGCTTGCGGAAACATTGCGTAAATTACCGCTTTCTTATTTCGACAAGAAAAATATTGCGGATTTAACTACAAATGTAATGGGAGACTGTGCGCAGATTGAAACAGCTTCCAGTCACTGGATTCCGGAAATGATTGGTGCAGTGATTTCGACTACATTGGTAGGTATAAGTCTTTTCTTCTTCTTTGACTGGAGAATGGTTTTGGCGAGCTTTTGGGTTATTCCCGTGGCGTTTATTATCATTATTACATGCTCGGGTGCAGAGAAGAGAACGGTAAAAAAGCTTTCGGGAGTGAAGCTTGATTTGGCTGACGGTGTGCAGGAGTGCCTGGAGACGGTCAGAGATTTGCGCGCAAATAATGCACAGCAAAGATATATGGATAAGCTTGAGAAAAAAATTCGAAAAGTAGAAAAAGAAGCACTTTTATCAGAGTTGAAAATGGCAGTTTATGTTAATTCTTCCACACTTATAATAAGAACCGGTATAGGTACTACGGCGCTTGTCGGCGGTATTCTTTTTGCAAACGGTGAAATAACATTGCTTACATTTTTTATGTTCCTTATGCTTGTATCAAGACTTTACGATCCGATGCAGATCACATTGCAAAATTTTGCGGCAATCATAGCCTGCGGAGTGCAGTGCGAGAGACTTGATGAGGTTTTGTCTCATCCACAGCAAACAGGTAAGGAAGAGTTAAATAATGAAGGATATGATATAGTATTTGATCATGTTGGTTTTTCTTACGAAGACGGAGAACAAGTCCTTAAGGAGGTAAGCTTTGTAGCAAAACAAAATGAAGTGACTGCATTGATAGGACCGTCAGGCGGCGGTAAGACAACAGTTTCAAGGCTTGCGGCAAGATTTTGGGATGTTACAAAGGGAAAGATTACGCTCGGGGGAATGGATGTCGGAAAAATCGATCCGGAGACGCTGCTTTCCAATTATTCTATTGTATTTCAGGATGTAACGTTGTTTAATAATTCAATCCTTGAAAATATAAGAATCGGAAAAAAAGATGCAACCGATGAAGAGGTAATGAGAGCGGCAAGACTCGCTAACTGCGATGAATTTGTAGAGCTTTTACCTGACGGATATAATACTAATATCGGTGAGAACGGAAGTGAGTTATCCGGAGGAGAAAGACAGCGATTATCCATTGCAAGGGCATTTCTTAAAGATGCACCCGTAATCCTTTTAGACGAGGCGACTGCTTCGCTTGACGCTGAAAATGAGACTGCAATACAGGAGGCACTTTCAAAATTGATCAAGGACAAAACTGTTCTAATCATAGCTCACAGAATGCGTACTATAGCCAACGCGGATCATATCGTTGTATTAAAGGACGGTGTGGTTGCAGAGGAAGGAACACCGGATGAGCTTTCGGCAAAGGATGGAATATATGCCCATATGGTCAGACAGCAAACGGCTGCACTTAATTGGAGTATATAAAGTGGAATTAAAATGGCTATAATATGGAAATAAAATGGAAATAATTTGATTGACATATAAGCTCCGCTTATTTATAATGTTTTATACAGAATGTAGAGAACAACGTAAATTAAGCGGAGTTTATTTGTGTTTGGGTTTGCCTTTTTGGGGAAGGAATGAAGTGGTATGATGAATATTCAGGAAATGATTAAAAGAAAAAAAGAATATGGTTATACAAATCAGCAGGTATCGGATTTGTCCGGTGTTCCTCTCGGTACAGTGCAGAAGCTTTTCTCGGGTATTACCGAAACGCCGAGATACACCACTCTTCAAGCACTTTCGAAAGTGTTTGAAGATAAGAAAGAAGATATATTATATTTGCACGATTCCGGTGCAAAATCCGGCATGGTTAACGAACCTTCAGTAGCATATAAAGTATCGTTTGACCCGAACCTTGAACAGCTGATACAAAAACAAATTGCCGAGACTGTTCCGGGGACAGTGGGAGATAAGAACCTTGAGGATTATATGGCTCTTCCGGAAGGGTCGAGAATCGAGTTGATAGACGGCAGATTTTACAATATGGCTGCAGCGACTTTTGTTCATCAAAGAATAGCCTTGATGATCTGCAACGAATTTGAAAACTTTGTCAACGAAAACGGTGGTCAGTGCATTCCGTCCATAGCACCTACGGATGTTCAGCTTGACTGTGATGATAAGACCGTTGTTCAGCCGGATGTGCTTATCGTGTGCGATAGAAATAAGATTTCCAAGGAAAGAGTGGTTGGTGCACCGAATCTTGTGGTCGAAGTTTTATCACCGAGCAATTGGTATATGGATTTGTTTATAAAGCTGAAAAAATACAAAAAAGCAGGCGTTCGAGAATATTGGATTGTCTTTCCAAATGAAAAAAGAACTATTGTATATAAATTTGATGAATCGGATGAACCGACGGAATATACCTTTGAAGATAAAGTGCCTGTAGGTATATGGCAGGATCGCTGTGAAGTTGATTACAAAAAAATATATGATAAAATAAGTTTTTTGATGGAATAAATAAGGAATAATATATGAAATTACAAAAGCTATACAGCTACGTCAGACGTGCTGTTGATGATCACAACATGATAGATCAAGGCGACAAAATTGCGATAGGTATATCCGGAGGAAAGGATTCGCTTACGCTTTTATATGCATTAAGCGGATTAAAGGAATTCTATCCGAAGAAATTTGATATAACAGCACTTACCGTTGACCTGGGATATGAGAATTTTGATATGTCAAAGGTAGATAATTTATGTCATAAACTTGGTGTTGAGTATCACATTGAAAAAACTCAGATATCAAAGATGATAGAAGGTAAAGGGTGTTCGCTTTGCTCCAAGCTTAGAAGAGGCGCATTTTTAAATGCAGCAAAGGAGCTTGGCTGTAATAAGATGGCTTATGCTCACAATATGGATGATGCAGTTGAGACCATGATGCTGTCACTTGTTTACGAAGGTCGGTTTTCTTCTTTTGAACCGGTCACAAGCTATGAAGATAACGATATGTCGCTTATTCGCCCGCTTATATATACGCCTGCAAGTGCAATAGTTGGTTTTGCCAACAAATATGAGCTTCCGATAGTTAAAAATCCCTGCCCGTATGACAGGGTTACCGAACGAGCATATATAAGAGAACTTCTGAAGCAAATAAATAATCATGCTCCGGGTGTTAAAGACCGCATGATGACGGCAATTAAAAAATCACTTTATAAATCACAATAGGACGGTGGTAAAACCACCGCCCTATTGCTTTTGTTAGGTTAATTATGTAAAAGGGGAGTTAACTATTATTGTACTTTTTCCAGACGTACATTTCTTATATGGATTGTTGCTGTTGAACCCTGGTTACCCATATTGAACTCAACACGTCCGTTATCATCACTTGCATCCTTCATATCAAAGTCAAAGCTGAATGTCTGCCAATCTTCCGTTAATTCTACCGAAGTATCCGGGAAGTAACGAATCCAATCTGCATCAGGTGCAGTAACAGCGGCCTTCATCTTACGAGGCTCCTCTGCGTATGCTTCAAATGAGAACTTATAGCTTGAACCTTCTTCCATTGGCATTCCCGGCTGTACAAGCTGTACTGAGTATTCTTCTGTTCCTGCGGCAGTTGAAGTGATTATGATTTCATTATCCTTGATTTCTGCCTCTCCTACGCCGTCTGCAAAGAGAAGGAATTTCCAGTTTTCATCATCTGTCAAGCTTTCTGCTTCAGAGAAGTCACTGTTATATACAAAGTTTCCTGTTTCGTCAGCCTCGCGGAATACAAGGACATCAACAGGCTTTTCAACATTTTCATCATATTCCGGCTTCTGGAAGATACGTACATAGTCAACCTTCATGGCTGCTCTTTCATCAAAAACAGTATCCTCACTTGGATCACCCGGCCAGTCACCGCCTACAGCAACATTAAGTATTACATGGAAAGGCTGATTGAACGGTGCAGGATATGGCTGTTCCTCCTTGCCGTCGGTACCTGTAAACCAATCACTGGTTTCAAAATACTGTTCACCGTCTACAAACCAACGGATAACACCCGGTTCCCACTCAATGGCAAATACATGATATTCGCTTGCAAAGTCACCTTTTTCAAGTGTATACGTACCCTGCTTTTGCTTATGAGGTGCACCGAAATGAAGTGTGCCGTAAAGAGTATTTGTTGTATCACCGAGAACTTCCATGATATCTATTTCACCACATTTTGGCCACTGTCCGTAAAGACTTTCGTTCTGTGGCATCATCCAGAATGCAGGTAAAAATCCTTTTCCCTCAGGAACCTTAAGTCTTGCTTCTACACGTCCGTACTTAAAGTCATGCTTGTTTTGTGTATTTACACGTCCGGAAACGTAAGAAACATTTCCGTCCTCGTCGACATTTTTAACAGGCTGAATAACAAGCTCGCCATCCTTAACAAATGCATATTCGTCACTTGGAATGTATTCCTGAAGCTCGTGGTTTACCCAGCCAACCTCATGCTGTTCATAGTTCCAATCATCCTGATTTAATTCTGTTCCGTTAAATTCGTCATGCCAAAAAAGTGAATATCCTTCAGGAATCTCAATCTCATCCTCGGATACATCCGTTGCACTTGTATCCACTGCATCACTTGCAGTTGCTTCGGTTGTTGCAGCTTCGGTGTCTTTGCTGTCTTTGTCTTCTTTTTTACCGCAACCTGTAAAGCATGAAGCTGTCATAAGAGCTGCCATGATAAAAGCAGCCATACGTTTGGTTTGCTTTTTCATTCCGAAAAACCTCCTTAATAATTTTGATTTTTTAATTTGTTAAATTTTTTGTTGTTTCTTAACAAGTCGTACGTTAAGAAATATCACGCATTCATAAAGTAAATTTATAATAAAACAAAGCGGATTGTTTATATATCAATATAATGACATATTTGTCAGAAAAATGACATGACATAATCCGCTTTTGTTATTAAATATAAAATTACTTGGTTTTATGTTGATTTTTTCATCAATCAGATAACGATTCTTCATTCGAAGGTCCGCCGAGTCCGCTTTCAAATAAATGAGTTATACGATATTCGACCGGTGTGGTTCCCAGCTCTTTTCTGAAAATTTCGGTAAAGTAACTCTGGCTCGGAAAAGCGAGTATCGAGGAAATCTCAGCGGGACTGTAATCAGAATAAAGAAGCATATTTTGAGCTGTCGCAAGCTTTTTGTTACGTATATATCTGCTGATGTTGACACCCATTTCCTGTTTGAATAATCTTGAAAGATATGACGGATTAAGCCCTGCGTAATCCGCAAGCTTTTCAAGAGTTATACGTGTATGAAGATGGTCATATATGTAATCGACAACCTTTGCGACAGGCATTGAGGTTATTTTCTTTTTTCGAAGGTTTTTCATACGTCTGGTATAGTCCATACACATTTCGTGATGAAGCTCGGATATTTCATCATTTGTACGAGCTTTATCGGCTTTTTGAATAAAAAAATCACTTGTACTGTACGAGTCGGAAAGCTCCATTCCGCCTTCTATACAATATCTGGCAAGCATAGAGGCGGTTATGGCAAAGTGATATTTGAGACTTTGCAGAGGATTGTCGGATAGAGTACCGAGCCCTTTTTTATCGGAAAATTTTTCGGATAAAAGGCTTTTTACGGTGTTTACATCGCCGGATTTTACATAGGAATAAAACTCAAGCTCCGGACTGTAATCGGCTCTTAAGAATTCTTTTTCCCGTTGAATGAACTCATGATATATCAGTTCCTTTTTTAAATTCATGTAACCCCCTCCTTTAAACTATTTAAATACATAATATGATATATTTAAAGATGTTGCAAGTTGGCTTTTTATTAGGTAAAATAATAACACAAACAAAAGGGGAAATGATATATGAAAAAGAAGATAAGTCTTGCGATTATTATGCTTTTGATGCTGGCACTTTCCGCATGCAACAAAAAGGATGATAATACCGATAAAAATACCAGTGCACAAAATATTACCGTGACAACAGGCGAAGATTCGACAGAAACGGGAGAAAATGATAATGACAGAACTACTGCAGAACCGGATACGGATGACGATATAACGACCGAATCCGAGGATGAAATAAATGAAAGAAGTGCCGTTTATGATGAAGCTGTTCGTTTATTTGTTGAAGAAGGAATGCTTCCGCCTTATGAAGAGGAGTATTATGAAACTCCGTCCGAGCTTAACCAATATGCCGTATGTGATATAAATAATGACGGCAGGGATGAGCTTTTAATAAGAGTAAATGACAGCGCCATGGCAAATCTTTCAATATATGTATTCTTGTATGATGACGAAGAATTAAGACAAATCGGTACATTTTTTGCTTCTGACGAAACTGTATTTTACAGCAATAATGTTGTTATCGAACCGATATCTCATGGAGCAATAACCTGGGGCGAGAACTTTTGGGGACAGAATATAAGCATATATAACGAGGAACTTGGTGAATATGAATATAAATATGTAACCGATGCATGGGATTCGTCCATCAAAGATTCCTGGAGAGGTGAGGATGAGGTTTTTCCTGCGGAGGCTGATAAGGATGGAAACGGCATGGTATATTGGTTTATAGAACTTATAAATGATGAATATGTTGAGGGTGAGCCGTTGGATGATGAAGCGTTTAACAATAAGCTTGCCGAGCTTACGCAAAATGCATCAAAGATTGAAATACCATGGGAGTATGCTAAATGAAATTAAAATCATATCTTAAATCAAACCGGAAAATGACGGTAGTAAGCTTCGTGGCGATTTTTTTCATGGGTCTTTCTATTTCCTTTTTGATACTTTGCAATCTGGGAACGGACACCTGTGTATTTATGAATACAAATGTTGCTGCAAAAATCGGTACATCATTTGGAAACTGGCAGCTCATTTTTAACATTTTCTTTCTCATACTTATGATTATTTTCAGGAGAGATTTAATAGGTATAGGAACTATCATAAATATGGTTCTGATAGGTTATTATGCGGATTTCTTTGACTGGGTATGGAGCAAGACGATACCGGACAGCGTATTTACCGAGCCGTTTAGCAGATATACTATATTTGCATTGGCACTTATTGGATTTATCATAAGTGCGGCTATGTATATGAATGCTAATGTCGGAATTGCGCCGTATGATGCGATATCGGTTATGTTTAATGGCATATTTAAAAAACTTCCGTATTTCATTTGCAGAATAATAATTGATTCGACCTGTATATTTGTCGGAATGGCAGTTGGCGGCAAGCCCTTGATAGGAAATATACTTATGGCACTTTTACTCGGCCC
Source organism: Lachnospiraceae bacterium UBA3820 (assembly GCA_002369325.1). Classification (GTDB taxonomy): domain Bacteria; phylum Bacillota; class Clostridia; order Lachnospirales; family Lachnospiraceae; genus Coprococcus_C. Next base: position 19,960 of record DFDU01000060.1, on the reverse strand, counting down.
GACCATATCGATTGTCGGAAAGAAGTTTAATAATGGAAAAATAGGGGATAAACATGAAGAGATACAAGCTTGAAAGGATAATTAATCTTATTATAGTTATACTTACCGTTGTAGGTCTTGTTTTTATGTTTAACTTTAATGATGAAAATAATGAGCTTGTTTCACACGGAGTGGAAAACTTCAAATATTTCACTGTTCTTTCAAATGTTTTTTGCGGTATCGTTGCATTTTCGCAATTATGTTTTGATTTACTTTTATTGATAAGAAAAAAACAGACATTGGGTGAACTGAAAAATGATTTAAATAAAAACGTTAATGAGTCACAGGCTGCGAATGTTTCGTTTTACGGTCGCTTCAGAGTTGCGAAGCTTATATCAACAACTTCGGTAGCGCTTACATTTGCAACGATAGCTTTTTTTCTGTGGCCGATTTACAGGCTGCCGGGAATGTACAGCGGATCAAATCTCTTTTTTCATTTGATAATTCCTTTGTTGGCAATATTTGACTTTATACTTCTTGAGGGGGAGGATAAGATACCGTTCAAGTGTACATTTTATGCTGCGATACCTTCCATACTGTATGCCGTATATTATGTATCGAATATTCTTATTAACGGAATCGGCGAGTGGCCGCACACAAATGACTGGTACGGATATCTCAACTGGGGTGTCGGTGGCGGCGTGATTATTTTTTTGATGACTGTTCTTATGACATGGCTTATGGCATGTATCTTAAGATTGATAAATAATAAACTCCTTATAAATCATAATAAATCAAAATAATTCAAAAGTTTAAAAAATTCAAAAAAAACAATAAATATTATTGACAGAATAATAAAGTTGTGCTAACCTAACTCGTGTAAATAACATATGAACAGTTGCTCATATGAAAAAATATAACTCGTAAAAAGACTTACAACATAATTTTGGCAAATAAGTCAATTTTTTAAAGGGGAGGCACTTTTATGTCAGAGATAGAAAGAAAGTTTTTGGAAATTGTCAATTTGAAAAAGGGATTCGGCGAAGGAGATACCAGACAGGAAGTACTAAAAGGTTTTTCTTTTTCCGTATCGAAGGGAGAGTTTTGCGTATTGCTCGGACCGTCAGGTTCGGGAAAGTCAACCCTGCTTAATATCATCGGAGGGATTGACCAGCCGGATGACGGTTATATATCCATAAACGGTGACAAGCTTAGAGATATGGATGAAAAGTCGGTAACTCTTTACAGAAGAAAACATCTCGGTTACGTATTTCAGATGTATAATCTTATCCCGAATCTTAATGTAAAAGAAAATATAGAGGTAGGTGCATATCTTTCGGATAATCCGCTTGATATTGATGAGCTTCTTAATACGCTCGGACTTTATGAGCATCGTTATAAGCTTCCTAACCAGCTTTCCGGAGGACAGCAGCAAAGAACATCCATCGGAAGAGCGATAGTTAAAAATCCGGATATTCTTCTTTGCGATGAGCCGACCGGTGCACTTGATTACAAGACTTCAAAGGAAATATTAAAGCTTATAGAGGATGTAAATCAAAAATACGGAAATACCGTAATTATGGTTACGCATAACGAGGCTATAAAGAACATGGCTGATCATGTAATAAAGCTTCGTGACGGAGTTGTAAGACATAATGATATAAACGACAACAAGATATCTGCCGTTGATCTTGACTGGTAGGAGGTATCGCTATGAAAAATCCATTGATTAAAAGAGTGCCGAGAGAGCTTAAGGGAGAGTGGCATAAATATCTTGTAATATTTATCTTTATGACGTTGATTATAGGCTTTGTTTCGGGTATGTATGTTGCAAATAAAAGTATGCTTAAGGCAGCAGATGAAAGTGTGGAGAAATATAAGCGTGAAGACGGATATCTCCAGTTTTCGGATCCGGCATCGGATGAGCTTATAGCAAAACTTGAGGAAAACGGATTAAGTATATATGAAAACTATTTTAAGCAAACCGATGAAAAAATAGGATCGAAAAAAGATGAAATAGAAATAAGAGTCTATAAGGTGCAGGATGATGTCGACCTTCCGTGTATTATGAAGGGAAGACTTCCAGAGGCTGATGACGAAATAGCCATAGACCGTATGCACGCCGATAATCAAGATATTAAGGTAGGTGATACGATAAAGGTCGGTGGAAATGATTATAAGGTAACAGGTCTTGTGGCACTTGTAAATTACAGTACATTATACAAAAGTGCATCGGATACGATGTTCAATGCCATAACCTTTGATGTCGGACTTGTGACAAAAGAGGGCTTTGAGAGACTTGATACCAAGCTTTATTATCGCTATGCATGGATATATGACAAGAGACCGGAGGATGATAAGGAAAGCAAAAAGATGGGCGACAGCTTTATGGAAAAGGTTGTTGAAGCATCTTACGAATACGGTGCACAGATAGAAGAATTCGTACCGGCATACCTGAATCAGGCTATTATATTTGCTACTTCCGATATGGGCTCGGATCTGGCTATGGGTGGTGTGATTCTTGATATACTTGTAGTCGTTCTGGCATTTATATTTGCCATAACCATAAACAATACCATAACGAAGGAATCCGCAGTTATAGGAACACTTCGTGCATCCGGATATACAAGAGGCGAGCTTGTCAGACATTATATGACAATGCCTGTTTTGGTAACGCTTATAGCTGCGTTGGTCGGAAATACGCTCGGTTATACTCTTTTTAAAACAGTTGTGGTAAATATGTATTACAACAGCTACAGTCTTCCTTCTTACGAAACCGTATGGAGTGCTGAAGCATTTACAAAAACTACGATTGTTCCTCTTATAATAATGTTTGCCGTAAATCTTTTTGTCATAATAAGAAAATTAAGACTTTCGCCGCTTAGATTTATAAGAAGAGATCTCAAGGTCAAAAAACGCAAGAAGGCAATGAGACTTCCGAGATGGAAATTTCTTGCAAGATTTAAGACAAGAGTATTTTTGCAGAATCTGCCGAATTATTTTGTGCTTTTGATAGGTGTTTCATTTGTTTCGATTATGATGAGTATGGCAATCGGTATGCCGCAGACACTTGATTATTATCAGGATCATGTTGATGAAATGATGTTTGCCAAATATCAGGTGATGCTTAAGTATGACACCGACATAATGGGTAATGAGATAACAACCGGCGTTGAAGGTGCGGAAAAGATAAACATGACAAGCCTTGTACGTCTTAGCGAGGTATACGATGAGGATGTTACAGTCTACGGTTTTGCAAATGACAGCAGATACATAAAGATAAAAGATGATTTTCAAGACAACGAGGTATATGTTTCAACGGCATATGAGGGAAAATATAAGGTTAAAGTCGGAGATAAGATAACTCTGGATGAAAAGTATGAAGATAAAAATTACGAATTCAAGGTAATCGGTATCTATGACTATGACGGAGGTATCGCCGTATTTATGCCGAATGATAATTACACAAATGTTTTTGATAAAGAAAAAGGCTCGTTTAACGGCTATATTTCCGACAATAAAATCAATGATATTGATGAGAATTACATCATAAAGGAAATTACCGTAAAGGATATAAGGAAAATGGCCGACCAGCTTGATCATTCAATGGGTTCATATATGGTTTATTTCCAGTATCTTTGCATAATTCTTTCGGCGGTACTTATTTATCTTCTTACAAAGATAATAATAGAAAAGAACGAAAATCCGATTTCGATGGTTAAGATTCTCGGATATAATACCAAAGAAATAGGTGCACTTTATATACAGCCGACTACCTGGGTTGTGCTTGCAAGTGATATAATCGGAGCATTTATCGGATATCTTGTTATCGGCATTATGTGGAAGAAGATAATTATGAAGCTCGGAGGCTGGTTTGAGTTTACGATAACCTTCGGCGGTTTTGCGAAAGAAATAATCTTCATATTTATATCCTATCTTATTGTAATGCTTATGGATATAAAACGTATTAAAAAGGTTCCGATGGACACCGCGCTTAAAAATGTGGAATAATAATTAAAGTAAATATAAGACAGGCAGATTGCGTACACGATTTGCCTGTTCTTTTTTTTGATTAGTTTATAATTGTTAAAAAATGATTTTAGTGTTACAATATATCGGATAGTCAAATTTTTTAATGAGGTGAAGCCGGTATGAAGTTTACAAAGATGGAAGGTCTTGGAAATGATTATGTTTATATAAATTGCTTCGAGGAGAAGGTTGAGAACCCTTCGGAGCTTTCCGTTAAGGTGAGTGACAGACATTTTGGAATAGGCTCTGACGGACTTATACTTATCAAGCCGTCGGAAAAAGCGGATTTTACAATGGAGATGTATAATGCTGACGGGTCACAGTCCGAAATGTGCGGAAACGGCATAAGATGTGTCGGAAAATATGTATATGATTACGGACTTACGGATAAGGAAGATATAACTGTTGAAACTCTGGCGGGGATTAAATATCTTAAGCTTTTTGTTAAGAACGGTAAGGTTGATAAGGTGACCGTAAACATGGGTGCACCGATACTTGAACCTGATAAGGTTCCGGTGCTTGTTTCATCCTTGCCTGAAGGGACGGATAAGGTTGTTGATTATCCTTTGATGATTGACGGAAAAGAGTACAGAACTACATGTGTGTCAATGGGTAATCCTCACAGTGTCGTATTCGTGGATGATACCGATACATTTCCATTGGAAAAAATAGGACCGTTGTTCGAAAATAATGCATTTTTCCCGAGAAGGGTCAATGCGGAATTTGTTCAGATAGTAAGCAGAAACTATGCCAGGATGCGTGTCTGGGAAAGAGGCTCCGGTGAAACACTTGCCTGCGGTACGGGTACCTGCGCATCTGTGGTAGCGGCTATTTTAAACGGTCTGACTGAAGATGAGGTAACCGTAAAGCTTTTGGGCGGAGAGCTTATTATAAGATGGGACAGAGAAGAAAATATAGTTTATATGACAGGACCGGCAAAGGTTGTTTTTGATGGTGTAATAGAGGTTTAGAACTTTAATGCAGAGGACTTTGTATGTATGCTTATGAGCAGAAAAAAAGAGTATTAAGCCTTGCGGCTAATTTTGTTATACTTTTTTTTGAAATATTTTCATTTGGTTATATATGGTTTAAATATTACAGACAGACCACGTATCGTAACGGTGATGTTATCGTTATAGGTATGTATGCCCTGTTTGTGTTTTTGATTACCAAAAGTCTTAACGGATATAAGAACAGTTATATGAGAAGTATTGATCTATGTCTTTCTCATGTACTTGCGATTATATTTTCGGCGTTTGTGGGACATATTTTTGTCTGTATGGTATGGAGCGAATATGTGGATGTACTTCCGGTTTTGGTTATGTCGCTTGTACAGATAGTGTTTGTGGTTATCTGGGTTATACTTGTCAGACAAATATATGTACATGTTTATCCGCCGAGAAGAGTTATCATTATTTACGGAAATTATCCGTTGGATGCATTCTTAAAAAAACTGGATGTCAGACAGGATAGATATGAGGTTTGTGAAATATTAAACTATCAAAAAGGATATGAGAGAATCTGCAGCGACGTGCTTGATTTTGAAGGAGTATTTCTATACGATTTGCCTGCGGATGAAAGAAATGAGATAGTTAAGTACTGTTATGAACACTCAATCAGAACATACATAGTTCCTAAGATTACAGACATAATCATGAAATGTTCAGATGATTTGTACCTTGTCGATACGCCGATATATCTTTCCAGAAATTACGGATTAAATATTGATGACAGGATACTTAAAAGAATTACGGATATCGTGGTTTCTTTCATCGGGATTGTTATTTTGTCACCGCTTATGCTGATAATAGCACTTATAATTAAACTTTACGACGGCGGAAGCGTATTTTATAAACAGCTTCGTCTTACAAGAGACGGTAAAATGTTTATGATTTATAAATTCAGAAGTATGATAAATGATGAAGATGATAAAGGCAAAGGAGCAAGGCTTGCCAGCAAGACGGATTCGAGAATAACGCCTGTCGGAAAGGTAATAAGAAATCTTCATTTGGATGAGCTTCCGCAGCTGTTTAATGTACTGAAGGGTGATATGTCACTTGTCGGACCGAGACCCGAAAGACCTGAAATTTTTTTGAAGTATGAAAAGAGTATACCTCAGTTTGATTTCAGACTTAAGGTTAAGGCGGGAATGACAGGCTATGCACAGGTGTATGGCAAATATAATACATCACCTATCGATAAGCTGAAAATGGATCTTACATATATACAACAATATTCTTACTGGCTTGACATTAAGCTGATGCTTTTAACGCTTAAGATTATGTTCAGAAAAGAAAGCTCCGAAGGTGTGGATGATAAAAAGCTTACTGCACTTCCTTCGGATTATAAAGCAAAGAATTACGGTAAAAAATATGATTTGCGAAACGGAAATAAGAAAGGAAATAAGAAATGAATGTAGCTGTTATAATTGCAGGTGGTTCCGGACAGAGAATGGGACAGGATATCCCGAAACAATTTATCAATGTATATGATAAGCCGATAATTATTTATACACTTGAAAGCTTTCAGAGACACCCGATGATTGATGCGATAGAGGTGGTTTGTATAGATGGCTGGCATGATGTAATATGGGCATATGCAAAGCAGTTTAATATCGATAAGGTAAAATGGGTGATTTCAGGAGGCAATTCCGCGCAGGAATCCATAAGAAACGGTGTTTATAATTTAAAGGATAAATGCAGTGAAAAGGACAATATAATTATCCACGACGGTATAAGACCTCTTGTGGATGATGAGGTTCTTACCGATGTAATAGAGAAATGTAACGAGCACGGAAACGGTGTGACATCGCTTCCTTACAATGAACAGATTTTTGTAATAGATGATGAATATACAACAACAAAATACATTCCGCGTGAGACCTTGAGAAGAGTTTCGACACCACAGGCTTATAAGTTTGATAAACTTGTGTGGGCGTATGAAAAAGCATTTAAAGAAGAAATAGGAATATACGGATCGTCATATACCAATACCATGATGGTTGAGCTTGGAGAAACTCTATATTTTGCAAAGGGGTCGGATAAAAATATCAAGCTTACAACAAAGGATGACCTTGAAATTTTTAAGGGATATCTTACTGCGGAAAAGGATAAGTGGCTTAAATAAAAGTATCTTGGTAGCAGATGAATACTAAGTGACAAGCCGGGATGAAAGGAATTTGGGTGCCCTTGATATGGAAATATATGAAAGCAATATCTATATGGAAGATGTAAAAACAATTGCAGAGCTTGATTATAATTGGGATAAACTTAAAGGTAAGAGCATTGCCATATCCGGTGCAACAGGAATGATCGGAAGCTTTCTTGTGGATGTTCTGTTGTACAGAAATGAAAAAAAGGATCAGGATATAAAGATATATGCTTTAGGAAGAAATGAGGAAAAGACTCAAAAAAGATTCGGAAAGCATTTTAGGGATGCGAATTTTGTATTTGTTAAACAGGACATTAATCTTCCGATAGATAAAAACAATTGTGAATCCTGTATGGATTATATAATTCATGCTGCAAGCAATACCCATCCTGTTGCATATGCGAGTGATCCGATAGGAACCATATCGGCAAATGTTATGGGTACGGCAAACCTTTTGGATTGGGCAACGACTGTATCGTGTGAAAGATTTGTTTTTCTTTCTTCGGTTGAGATATATGGAGAAAACAAAGGTGATACGGATAAATTTTCGGAGGAATATCTTGGATATATAGATTGTAATACACTTCGTGCCGGATATCCCGAGAGTAAGAGAACCGGTGAAGCGTTATGTCAGGCATATATAAAGCAAAAAGGACTGGACATAGTTATACCGAGACTTTCAAGGTGCTACGGACCTACAATGCTTTCTTCGGATACAAAGGCACTTTCTCAATTTATAAATAAGGGTATAAACGGCGAGGATATTGTTCTGAAGAGTGAAGGCACACAACTTTATTCTTATGCCTATATGGCTGATGCCGTTTCCGGCATAATTAAGCTTATGCTTGACGGAGAGTGCGGCGGTGCATATAATGTCGTTTCGGATGAATCGGATATAATGCTTAAGGACCTTGCAAAAATAATTGCGGATTATGTGGGCAAAAAGGTTATATTTGAGCTTCCGGACGAAACCGAACGGGCAGGCTATTCCAAGGCTACAAAAGCGACCCTTGCTTCGGATAAGATAAAGAAAACAGGTTGGAAATCGTTTTATGATATTGAAACAGGACTTCATCATACGATAGATGTCCTTAGGAGTACTTATGAACAGTAAATTGGATGATTATCGCAAATACAGCAATTTGTTTGTGGAGCTTGTAAGAAAGGGTATAAAATTAAAATACAGAAGATCCTATCTTGGTATAATCTGGTCTATGATAGAACCGCTTCTTACCATGATAGTGCTTACTATTGTATTTGGTACCTTGCTCGGACACACGGGAAAAGAGTTTCCGGTATACATTCTTGCAGGCAGGCTTATCTATACTCTTTTTTCGCAGTCTTCCACTGCGGCTTTAAAATCCATACGAAACAATCAGGGTATGATAAAAAAGGTATATGTGCCTAAGGCATTATATCCACTTTCATCGATTACCTTTAATTACATATTGTTTTTAATATCGCTGGTGGTACTTCTTATGGTATCTCTTGTGCTTGGCGTGTATCCTACATTAAAATCTTTACTTGCGATAGTTCCGCTTTGCGTGCTTTTCCTTTTGTCGGTCGGCGCAGGCCTCATTCTTTCGACTGTAGGAGTTTTTTTCAGAGATATGGAATATCTTTGGAATGTGCTTTTGATGCTTGTAATGTATACCTGTGCGATTTTCTATTATCCTGATAAGATACTCAGAAGTGATGTGGGATGGATATTAAAATATAATCCGCTGTTTTGTATAATTTCCAATTTCAGAAGCTGTGTCTTCGGAAAGAGTATGGATATGTGGATGCTTGGATATTCGTTTGTTTTTTCAATCTTCAGCATACTTGTGGGAGTACTCGCATTTGAAAAGAATCAGGATAAATTTATATTATATATTTAGTTTCGGAATTGATGGAGAAAAATAAATGTCATATGCGGCTTATAGCTGCCGGAGGAAATATGTCCGATAAAAAAGGAAATGATATAAAAATGAATAATGTGACAAAGGATACTGCTTTGATGCTGTCGGATATAGGTATGCGTTTTAATCTCAGCAAGGAAAAGGTTGACAGTGTTAAGGAATACTTTATTAAGCTTGTGAAACATGAGCTTAAGTTTGATGAGTTCTGGGCACTTAGAAATATCAGCTTTGAAGTAAAAAAAGGTGAGCGTGTCGGAATTCTCGGTCTTAACGGCGCGGGAAAGTCAACACTTATGAAGGTTATAGCCGGGGTTTTCAGACCTACGGAAGGAAACGTTTACAAGCAGGGTGTGCTGGCACCTATGATAGAGCTTGGGGCAGGATTTGACATGCAGTACACGGGAAAGGAAAATATATATCTTTACGGTGCGGTGCTCGGCTATTCCAGAAAGTTCATGGATGAAAAGGTTAATGATATTATCGAGTTCACTGAGCTGAAGAATTTTATTGATGTTCCGCTTAAAAATTATTCTTCCGGTATGAAGGCACGTCTCGGATTTGCGATAGCAACGGTTGTTAAGCCGGATATACTTATACTTGATGAGGTACTTTCCGTCGGAGATGCAAAGTTTAGAAAAAAGAGCGAGAAGAAGCTTCTTGATATGATGGATACGGGAACGACGGTTTTGTTCGTGTCCCACAATATAGAACAGGTAAAAAGAATTTGTGATAAAGCGCTTATTTTGGATCACGGAAGTCTTGTGACATACGGAGATATGGAAGATGTAGTGGCAAAGTATGAGGAGATGATAAAGTGAAGTTCAAATTAAAACAATTTTATAAAATGTTTCTCCAATATATAGTTTTTCCGTTTGTTTATTTTAAAAACAGATGGGGCAAAGTGGATGACAGACTTGTGATTTTTGCGGATGCTCATCATGATAAATGCCCGTCATTTATGGAAAGTATAAGAGAGAAATTAAATAAAGAACATTATAATATAAAAGAATTTTATATTGATTCGTCTAAGCATACAAGGCGCGAGGTGGTAAACAGCATGCTTGATTTTATGCAGGCATATCCTTCGGCAGCCTATGTTATAATATGTGATTATTATCTTCCGGTATCATCCTGCAGAAAGAGAAAGGAAACGAAGGTTATCCAGCTTTGGCACGGTTGCGGCGCATTTAAAAGATTCGGACATGATGCCAAGGATGATATACCGAAGTACTATATAGGTTCGCCTATTAAAAATTATGATCTTGTAACGGTATCGGGAGATGCCTGCTTGACATTCTTCAGGTCAGCTATGGAAATTCCGGATTTTCAAAATGATATAGTAAGACCTATGGGAGCGGCTTATACGGACAAGTTCTATGATGATGATTTTGTACAGTCATGCCGTGATAAATTTCGTTTTGCATATCCCGGAGCAAAAGATAAGAAGGTTGTTTTGTGGGCACCTACATTTCGCGGTAACGCGGGCAGGGCAAATGAGAAAAAGAATGAAAAATTATTTGAAAATATCAGGCTTGATATAAATGCTGCCGTTAGAGAGATACCGGATACATTTCTTATAGAAAGTCTTCATCCTCATATGGCGAAGGGCATGGAAAATATAATGAGTACGGAAGAGCTTCTGGTATGTGCGGATATGCTTATCACGGACTATTCGTCAGTGTTTTTTGAATATCTTTTAATGGATAAACCGGTTCTTTTTTATGTGCCTGATTTTGATAAATATAAGGAGAACAGGGGCTTCTATCTTAATTTTAATAAGCTTCCGGGAAGGATAGTAAAGGATAAGAAAAATCTGAAATATAATATAAGAGAGTCTCTTTTCGATGACGATATGTCCGAGGTAAGAGAAGAGTTTAAGTCGCGGTACATGAATGGCTGCGACGGTAAGGTTACGAAGAGATTGATGGATTATATCGAGGGTCAGATTTAAAGGAGATTAAAGATGCTTGATCGGTTGAAGAAAACCAAAATATTTCCCGTTATAAAGGAAAATCCCGTATACAAAGCCATAAGATTTGTATATTACAGGACGAGAAGAATTATAAGAAAAATAAAGAAACCATTTGCGAAGCTTTATAAATTTTATATGTTTAAGATAAAATATCCCGCGCTGTATAAAAAATATGCAAAAAACCCCGTTAATGAGGGAAAGGTTATTTTTATCGAGGGACGTATGAAATATATAACCAACAGCTCGGAATATATCTACAATGAGCTTAAAAACAACTACGATTTCAAAATTCATACGCATTTTCTTCAAATGGGTTTTGTGAAAAGAAAAGAATATCGTGCTTTATGTGAGGATATGATAAAGGATGTGGCAACCGCCGGATATGTTTTTATGAATGATGCTTCAAATGTATTTGCGTGTCTGCCTTTAAGAAAGGAAACGGTTGTAACACAGCTCTGGCATGGCTGCGGTGCTTTTAAGAAATTCGGGATGAGCACGGCAGATCTTATTTTCGGAGATAACAGAAAAACCCAGGAAAAATATCCGTACCACAAGAATTACACTTATGTGACAGTCAGTGCACCTGAAGTTGAATGGGCTTATACCGAGGCCATGAATTTAAAAGAGGGAGTTGCGACAGGTATAGGTGTTTCAAGATCGGATTATTTTTATGATAAAAAAAATATCGAAAATGCACATATAAATATGGATAAGGTTTTCCCGGGCAGAAAAGGAAGAAAGATAATCCTTTATGCACCTACATTTCGCGGAAGGGTTGCCAAAGCTAAGATGCCGAATGAACTTGATATAGCTGAATTTTATGAGGCATTTAAGGATGAATACATACTCGTATTCAAACATCATCCGTTTGTTAAGGAAAGGGTTTTAATCGAGGATGAGTATAAGGACTTTGCCGTTGACTGTACCGATAGTATGTCGATAGATGATTTGATTTGCATATCCGATATATGTATCTCGGATTATTCATCACTTGTATTTGAATATTCACTCTTTGAAAGACCTATGATTTTCTTTGCATATGATTTGGATAATTATTATGACTGGCGCGGTTTTTATTATGACTATAAGGATTTTGTGCCCGGACCAATCTATACTACAAATGAAGAAATGATAGATTATATTAAGGATATAGATAATAACTTTGACAAGCAAAAGGTTTTGGATTTTAAGAATAAATTTATGAGTGCATGCGACGGACACGCAACCGAAAAGATAATGAAACTCGTTTTTAAAGATAATCTCAGGAATTATAAAAAAAGAAACAGTTAAAAGTATTAAAATGATACTAAGTAATGCTTCGCAAAAGAGGATATGGAATAATGATCTCTGTTATTATACCTATGTATAATTCTGAAAAATATATACTGGATGCGCTAAGATCGGCTCTTGTTCAGGAGGTGGATAAGGAGATAATCGTAATAGATGACTGCTCTTTTGATAAGTCACTTGATACCGTACTTTCATATGTAAAAGAACATCATAACATACTTAAGGACAAGACCAGAATCATAGTCAGAAAGAATTCGAAAAATATGGGCGTGGCTGCCACGAGAAATCTTGGCGTTGATATAGCACATGGTGAGTATGTGGCATATCTTGATGCGGATGATATGTGGAGAAGCGATAAACTGAAAAAACAGCTTGAGCTTATTGTGTCCACAAATTCGGATATATGCAATGCTTCAAGAGAAATTATTGATGAAAATGGCGAAAGCGAGGGCTTTTTGATTGGTTTTGATAAGGAAAAGATCAGTCTTGCGGATATCGAAAAATCAAATCATATAAATTGCTCGGCTGTACTTGTAAAAAAAGAACTCATGAAAAAATATCCGATGAAGCATGACAGGGATGCACATGAGGATTATTATGCATGGCTGATTTGTCTTAAAAACGGCGCAAGAGTCTGTAATATAAACGAGCCTCTTTTGAAATATCGGGATATCAAGGGCAGCAAGTCGCATAATAAATTTAAGGCGGCAATTATGACATTTAAGACTTATCGATATGCAGATTACGGATTTTTTAAGTCGTTATTCATGATGCCGGCTTATTTGATTAACGGAGTGAAAAAGCATAAAAAACAGTAAAACTGTTTATTTTTCTTTACATTTGATAAAACTTATCATATAATACAGAAAGTTATTAGGAAAAATGCGTTGATGGAGACTGCTTGTATAAGGACATGACAGGGAATATGGTCGCTGACTGAGAGCCATAGCATGACACCGTATAAAGCGGAACACTGCCTGAGCAGATATGCTGAAGCCTACATCTTGGGATTGACGAAGTAAGAGGTCTAGGTATATTCGGCTGACCGCCGTTACAGGTTAAGAGTGGAAGCATAAGCTTCAATGCGGGTGGTACCGCGGATAAATCGTTTATTCGTCCCGAAGTCATATTATTATGGCTTCGGGGCTTTTTGCGTGTAAAGTGAGCCATGCGTGATTGAGCCGAATCATTTGGCACGAGTTGTCTGCATGGCGAAGAGGTAAAAAGAAGATAGGAGAGAAAAAATGCAACCAAATATTTACAGAGACATGACTATGGAAAACATAACAGAGGAACTTGTTGGCAAGGATATAAGACTTGCCGGATGGGTGGAAAACATCAGAGACCATGGCGGAGTATCATTTGTTGACTTAAGAGATATGTACGGAGTTATGCAGGTGGTAATGAGAGACACAAGTCTTCTGGATGGCATTACAAGAGAAGAGTGTATCTCGGTTAAGGGAAATGTACAGCATAGGGATGAGGAAACATACAATCCAAAGATTCCTACAGGTACTATAGAGCTTGAGGCTCATGAGGTAGATATACTTGGTAAGGTATATAAGCAGCTGCCGTTTGAAGTAACTACTTCAAAAGAAGTAAGAGAGGATGTAAGACTTAAGTATAGATATCTTGACCTTAGAAATCGCAAAGTAAAAGATACTATGATATTCAGATCAAAGGTTATAAGTTTCCTGAGACAAAAGATGACAGAACTGGGATTTATGGAGATTCAGACTCCGATTCTTTGTGCGTCATCACCTGAAGGTGCAAGAGATTATATCGTTCCATCCAGAAGATATAAAGGAAAGTTCTATGCACTTCCACAGGCACCACAGCAGTATAAGCAGCTCCTTATGGTTTCGGGCTTTGATAAGTATTTCCAGATTGCACCTTGCTTTAGAGATGAGGATGCAAGAGCTGACCGTTCTCCGGGAGAGTTCTATCAGCTTGACTTTGAGATGAGCTTTGCTACCCAGGAGGATGTGTTTAAGGTGGGAGAAGAAGTACTTACCGCCGCATTTAAGGAATTTGCTCCAAAGGGCTATGCAGTTACTGAGGCACCGTATCCTATTATAAGTTATAAGGAAGCTATGCTTAAGTATGGTACAGATAAGCCGGATTTACGTAATCCACTTCTTATCATAGATTTATCAGAGTTCTTTAACAGATGTACATTTAAGCCGTTCCAGAATAAGACTGTAAGAGCTATAAATGTTCATGCAAAGCTTTCTAAGGGACAACATGAGAAGATGCTTAAGTTTGCAACATCAATCGGCATGGGTGGACTCGGATATCTGGAGGTTTTGGAAGATGGTTCATACAAGGGACCTATAGATAAATTTATCCCTGATGATATGAAGGGTGAGTTAAAGGAACTTGCTGGACTTAATGTTGGCGACACTATATTCTTTATCGCAGACAATGAAAAGCAGGCATCGTTATTTGCAGGACAGATAAGAACAGAACTTGGAACAAGACTTGATTTGCTTGAGAAAAATGCATTCCGTTTCTGTTATATAAATGACTTCCCTATGTACGAGTATGACAATGAAACGAAAAAAATTGGTTTTACCCACAATCCGTTTTCTATGCCACAGGGAGGCCTTGAAGCGTTAAATGAAAAGGATCCTCTTGAAATCCTTGCATATCAGTATGATATCGTATGTAACGGTGTTGAACTTTCATCCGGCGCTGTCAGAAACCACGATATGCAGATTATGGAAAAGGCATTTGAGATAGCAGGTTATGATAAAGAGGTACTTGAAGCAAAATTCGGTGCGCTTTACAGTGCATTCCAGTTCGGAGCACCTCCACATGCAGGTATGGCTCCGGGTGTAGACCGTATGATTATGCTTCTTAAGGAAGAGGAAAATATCAGAGAGGTCATACCGTTCCCTATGAGCGGAACTGCACAGGATCTTATGTGCGGTGCACCTAATGAAGTTACCGAACAGCAGCTTCGAGAGGTTCATATAAAAGTAAGACAGTAAGCAGGTTTGATGCCGTGTATAGAAACGAGGTTTAAAATGGTTATTACAGATGAAACGATTGATTATGTTGGAATCCTTGCCAAGCTTGAACTTTCCGATGAGGAAAAGGAACAGGCTAAAAAGGACATGTCCAATATGCTTGATTATGTCGGCAAATTGGACGAACTTGATACAGACGATGTAGAGGCTATGAGCCATGCATTTCCTATAAGCAATGTATTTAGGGAAGATGTGGTTACAAACGGTGATGACAGGGATAATATGCTTGCCAATGCACCGGAGGAACGAAACGGATGCTATGACGTTCCTAAGACATTTGATTAGGAGGTGGCTTTTGTGGATTTAATGAGTTTGACAGCGGTAGAGCTTGGACAGAAAATTAAAAATAAAGAAGTGACAGTGAAAGAAGCCGTAGAGGAAAGCCTCCGTCGCATTGATGCACTTGAAAAGGATATTAATTCCTTTGTAACAGTTGATAAAGAAGGTGCTTTAAAACAGGCAGAAGAGGTACAGAAAAAAATAGATTCAGGAGAACTTACAGGTCCTCTTGCAGGTGTACCTGTTGCCATAAAAGACAATATGTGTACAAAAGGACTTTTGACCACATGTTCTTCAAAAATACTCGGTAATTTTGTACCGACTTATACTGCTACGGCGGTTGAAAAGCTTAAAGAGGCAGGAGCGGTTATAATAGGTAAAACCAATATGGATGAGTTTGCCATGGGAAGTACATCTGAGACTTCGTATTATGGCGCTACTAAGAATCCTTGGGACCTGAACAGAGTTCCGGGAGGCTCGTCAGGCGGTTCAGCAGCTGCGGTATCATCTGAAGAAGTACCTTATGCACTCGGCTCCGATACAGGTGGTTCAATCAGACAGCCGGCATCATTTTGCGGTGTGACAGGCATCAAGCCGACATACGGAAGAGTGTCACGTTACGGACTTATAGCTTATGGTTCTTCACTTGACCAGATTGGTCCTATAGCTAAGGATGTAAGAGACTGCGCAACTATCTTAGAGATAATTTGTCAGCATGACGACAAGGATTCTACTTCATACAGTGAGGCGGCTTCCGATTTCACGAGTGCACTTGTGGATGATGTAAAAGGAATGAAGATAGGTATCCCAAGCGACTATTTTGCAGAGGGTATAGATCCGGAGGTTAAAGAGGCTGTACTTGCGGCAGCAAAGGTTCTTGAAGAAAAGGGTGCTGTCGTTGAAGAGTTTTCTCTTGGCATGGTTGACTATGCGATACCGGCTTATTATATAATTGCATCAGCAGAAGCTTCATCAAACCTTGAAAGATTTGACGGAGTAAAATATGGTTACAGAACTGCTGATTATACAGATCTTCATAATATGTATAAAAAGACTCGTTCGGAGGGCTTTGGTGCCGAGGTTAAAAGAAGAATTATGCTTGGCTCATTTGTCTTAAGCTCGGGTTATTATGATGCATATTATGTAAAGGCGTTGAAGACAAAGGCTCTTATAAAGAAAGCCTTTGATGATGCATTTGCCAGGTATGATGTGATACTTGGTCCGGTTGCACCGACTACTGCTCTTAAATGCGGTGAGTCCTTAAGTGACCCGATTAAGATGTATCTTGGTGACATATATACAGTATCTGTAAACCTTGCAGGACTTCCGGGTATATCACTTCCTTGCGGATATGATAAAAACGGACTTCCGATCGGTCTTCAGTTACTTGGACAGACCTTTGATGAAAAGAGTATCTTAAGAGCTGCATATGCTTATGAGCAAAGCAGAAGCTATAAGAGATCTCCGATTGCAGAAAGGGGGCTTTAGAATATTATGGAAAAGACATACGAAACCGTGATAGGACTTGAAGTCCACGTTGAGCTTGCGACCAAGACCAAGATATTTTGCGGTTGTTCTACCGAGTTCGGTGGAGAACCAAATACACATACGTGTCCGGTTTGTACCGGTATGCCGGGTTCACTTCCCGTATTAAACAAAGCAGTGCTTGAAAAGGCTGTTGCTGTTGGTCTTGCGACTAATTGTAATATAACAAGAAATGGTAAATTTGACAGAAAGAATTATTTTTATCCGGATAATCCTCAGAACTACCAGATATCACAGCTTTATTTCCCTATCTGCCGTGACGGTAAAGTAGAGATAGAGGTTGAGGGAGAAAAGAAATTTGTAAGAATACATGAGATTCATATGGAAGAGGATGCAGGTAAGCTTGTACATGATTCATTTACCGATACCTCTCTTGTGGATTATAATCGTTCCGGCGTACCTCTCATAGAGATAGTTTCCGAGCCGGATATGCGCTCTGCGGAAGAGGTTATAGCATATCTTGATAAGTTAAGACTTATAATACAGTATCTCGGTGCTTCGGATTGTAAGCTCAACGAGGGTTCGATGAGAGCGGACGTAAACCTCTCAATCAGAGAAAAAGGCTCTGAAGAATTCGGTACCAGAACGGAGATGAAGAACCTTAATTCTTTTAAGGCTATTGCAAGAGCGATTGAAAATGAAAGAGAAAGACAGATAGATATTATCGAATCCGGTGAAAAAGTTATTCAGGAAACGAGAAGATGGGATGATGAAAAGGGCTATTCCTATGCAATGCGTTCAAAGGAAGATGCACAGGATTACAGATATTTTCCGGATCCTGACCTTGTTCCTATAATAGTAACAGACGAATTCCTTGATGAAATTAAGTCACGTCAGCCTGAGCTTCGTGATGAAAAGAGAATACGTTATAAGGAAGAATACAGTATTCCTGAATATGATATAGACATTATAACCAATTCAAAGAAGATGGCTGACATCTTTGAAGAAACCATAGCGCTCGGGGCTGAACCGAAGAAGGTTTCCAACTGGCTTATGGTTGAGACCATGAGACTTATGAAGGAGCATGACAAGGATGCGGATGACATATCCTTCTCAGCTAAAAATCTTGCCAAGCTCATAGATATGGTTGACAAGAAGGTTATAAACGGTTCCGTAGCCAAGGAAGTTTTCGAAAAGGTATTTACAGACGATATTGAGCCTGAAAAATATGTCGAAGAAAACGGACTTAAGACAGTAAATGACGAGGGTGCACTTACAAAGACGATTGAAGAAATCGTAGCTGCAAATCCTAAGTCTGTCGAAGACTATAAAAGCGGTAAAGAAAAAGCAATAGGATTCCTTGTCGGACAAACCATGAAGGCTATGAAAGGAAAGGCAGATCCGGGTGAGGTAAATCGAATCTTAAAGGAAATCCTTGCGAAATAATTATAAATGATTTATTATGAAAATTAGGGAATGAACGTAAAATGGTATGTGAGGCATCTAAACTCCGTCAAGGGTTGTTTCGGTGCTGACTCGTGCCGGATATTAGGAGGATGAAGAATGAGAACATATCTTGTAACAGGTGGAGCAGGTTTTATCGGCTCAAATTACATTCATTACATGTTTAAAAAATATGATAATGAGATCAGGATTATCAATGTTGATGCGCTCACTTACGCAGGAAACCTTGAGAATTTAAAGGATGTTGAAAATAGAGACAATTATACATTTGTTAAGGCAAATATCTGTGATAAGGATGCTATTGCAAAAATTTTTGCTGAAAATGATATAGACAGAGTTGTGCATTTTGCTGCTGAGTCACACGTTGACAGAAGTATAAAAAATCCTGAGGTTTTTGTTCAGACAAATGTACTTGGAACTGCAGTTATGCTTAATTGTGCGAAGGCTGCATGGGAGCTCCCGGATGGCGGATTCAAGGAGGGAAAGAAGTTCCTTCATGTTTCGACTGATGAGGTTTATGGCTCACTTCCTGATGATGACAATGCATTTTTCTATGAGACTACACCTTATGATCCGCATAGTCCGTACTCAGCAAGTAAGGCCTCATCGGATATGCTTGTCAAGGCTTATATGGATACCTATAAGTTCCCTGCAAATATAACTAACTGCAGTAACAATTACGGTCCTTATCAGTTCCCTGAGAAGCT
>DFDU01000060.1:0-620 GCA_002369325.1 Lachnospiraceae bacterium UBA3820 | reverse complement strand
AGTTCCCTGAGAAGCTTATCCCGCTTATAATCAACAACGCACTTTCGGGTAAGAAGCTTCCTGTATACGGCGACGGAAAGAATGTTCGTGACTGGTTGTTTGTTGAGGATCATGCAAAGGCTATAGATATGGTTCAGGAGCAGGGTAAGCTTTTTGAAACTTATAATATAGGCGGACATAATGAAAAGCAGAATATTGAAATTATTAACATTATAATAGATACTCTTCAGGAGATGCTTCCGGAAGGTGATCCGAGAAAAGAACTTGTATCAAAGGATTTGATTACTTACGTAGAAGACAGAAAAGGTCACGACAGAAGGTATGCCATAGCTCCTGATAAGATTAAGGCTGAAATCGGTTGGTTCCCTGAGACGATGTTTGCTGAGGGTATCAGAAAGACAATTGCATGGTTCTTTGAGCATGAGGATTGGATGAAAAATGTAACCAGCGGTGATTATCAGAAATATTATGAGGATATGTACGCAGGAAAATAAAAGGAGGAGTTTTGCCATGAAGGGAATTATTTTAGCAGGTGGTTCGGGAACAAGACTTTATCCGCTAACAAAGGCAGTGTCAAAGCAGATTATGCCTGTTTATGATAAGCCGATGATTTATTATCC
>DFDU01000023.1 GCA_002369325.1 Lachnospiraceae bacterium UBA3820 | reverse complement strand
GCAGTATAAACGATAAAAGAGGAGAAATGGATATGCTAAGAAAAAAGAAAATGAAAAGCTGTATAGGATTACTGCTTGCAACGGTTATGGCATTTGGTTTGTGCGGCTGCGGAATCATTAAAAAGGAAGTAAAAGATGAAGCCACAGTAAACGATGCAGGCAGTACGGATAACGACTCAAAGGACAGTGAGAAAAAGGCATCTGAGGAGATTAGACCGCAGGATGATTTTTATGGCTATGTGAATAAGGACACTTTGATTAATCTTGACCTTCATTATGGAGAGGCGTACGGTGGACCGGCAGCGGACATTATGAATGATGTTGATGCAGAGATAATAAGTCTTATCAGTGACATAGCAGCTTCAAATAAAAGCTATGAGCCGGGTACCAATGAACAGCTCGTTAAGGATGCATATATCCAGTATCTCAATCAGGAGGATATAGGTAGTCTTGGCGCAGAGCATTTTAATGAGAGACTTAAGGAGATAAATGAGGCAAAAGATACAGATGAGCTTCTTGATATAATCGGTGAGATTGCAAAAGAGGAAGGACAGGTCCTTTATTTTGATATTATGATTGAGAGAAACTTCTTTGAATCAGAAAAAAATGCCCTTTATATAGATCAAAAGGATTCGATTTTCAACATAGCTCTAAAGGATATATATGAGAGTGATGACAGTAGACAAATGCTTCGTTCATATGTGCTTGATGCACTTTTGGCTTGTGGAGAGGAGCTTGATGAGGCAGGAAGGAAAGCTGATGATTTTGTGTACTTTGCAATTGATGTGGCAGGTAAGACAGATTATCAGATTATGGATGCAGAAAATCCGTATGCGTCATTTGCTTTTTATGAAGAGGATGCTTTTGATGAGATACTGAAAAATTTTGATGCGGATAATTTTGAAAAAAACATGGGTATTAAAGATAATCCATACGGAGGCTGGTATGTAAGAGATAAGGAACAGCTTGCCATGCTTGCCGATTCATTTAACGATGATAATCTTGAATGTATTAAGACCTATCTTATCTGTGACCTGATGAACAGATACAATTATTTTTTGACGGACGAGTATGAGTTTTTAAAGCTTTATGCGCCTGTAAGCTATCTGGCGAAAGAAGAGGAGACTGCCCTTTATACAAACAGTTTGTTAGAAAACAGAGTAAGCGAGCTTTATGCTGATAGGTACTATACGGAGAAAATGGACGAAGAGCTTACACGTATGTACGAGGACATTAAGGAGGGCTATAGACAGCTTATAAATGAGGCAGACTGGCTTAGCGAGACAACCAGAAAAGGACTGATAAAGAAGCTTGACAATATGTACTTCGTTAAGGGCGGCGGAACCCCGCACGAGGTTGATAAAAATGATGCAAAGCTTATCGGAGACGATGCATTTATAACATATGTAAATGTTAATAAGGATAATTATAATAAAGAGCTTGATATGATAGGTAAGGCACATGATAGATCTGAGCCTATTATGTCTGCACAGACGGTTAATTCCATGTACGGTATAGACAATTCATTTAATATAACAGTGGCTATTATGCATGCGCCATACTTTGACGTAGATGAGGATTATTATACCAACCTCGGAGGACTTGGAATGGTAGTTGCTCATGAGATGGGGCACGCTTTTGATTCAAACTGTATCAACTATGATTCGGACGGTAATTACAATCCTGAATGGATAAGTAAGGAAGACAGGGAAGAGCTTGAAAACAGAATGGATAGGATGATTGAATATTATTCGACATTTACGATTATGGATATATATCATGTAAACGGTGAGCTTACCTGCAGTGAAAATTATGCGGATAAGGGCGGTATGGAATGTCTTATGAAGATAGCAAAAACAGATGAACAAAGAAGAAAGGTTTTTGAAAATTACGCTTATATCTGGTGCATGATGCTCGAGGATACTGCAGCGATGGATAAGCTTCAAACCGATGAACACAGTCCCGAGTGTATAAGAGTAAATGCAGTACTTTCGTCAACGGATGAATTCTATGAGCTTTATGATGTAAAGCCGGGAGACGGAATGTATGTGGATCCTGAAGACAGAGTAAGCAGATGGTAAAAGGAGGAAGATAAGAAAATGCGTATAATGATAAAGCACACTTTAAAAAATATATTTTCAAAACCGCTTCGAACCTTGCTTTTATTCATATGTATAGCAAGCTGTTCATTTTCGGCTCTTCTTTGCATAGATATGTCCGGTTCGATGGAGTATCTCGTTAAGAATCTGCTTACCCAGGTAACAGGTACAAGCGATATCATCATAACGGATGAGCTTGGAGTGGATGAAGATATCCTGGACATGGATATACCGGCAAATACATTGCTTATAACCACAAGACAGGGCGGAAGCATCGAGATACCGGAAGGCTTTTACAACTATTTTCATTCAAAAAGCTATACGGTAGAGTCTATGGATTTTGATATGGCTTATAAGATGCGTCTTATCGGAGATGAACTAAGCTTAAATGACGATGAGGCTGCTATATCGAAAAAGCTTGCCGAAAGCTATGGCTTAAGTGTAGGTGATGAGCTTGTCTTATACAGTGATGCGGGTGAGGCTGTTTCATATAAGGTAAGTGTGATTCTTTCTGAAACCGGTATGGCAAACGGAGCAAGTCTTGCACTTATTAGTAAAGAGGGAATGCTTAAGCTTGATTTTGACGGAGAGCTTATATATGCGGAGGCTTATATAGATGTTTTGGATGATGATGAAGCGGACGAGGTTGTAGATATTCTTAAGGAGAGAGACTACAGAGCTGATGTCGGTAAGATTATAGATGACGGTGAGATTAATGCTATGATTAAGATTATAACGCTTATCTTCCTTTTAATGTTTGCCGTGTGTCTGCTGTTGGTAATATTTGTAACCATGTCTGTTTCGCAGCGTATAGTCAGTGAACGAATGTCAGTCGTAGGCACATTTAGAAGTCTTGGTTTATCCAACAGATTTACTACAGGATTTTTACTTGTGGAGACAGGACTTTACGGTTTGTTCGGAGGTATAATCGGATGCGTTCTTTATAAGATTGTGAGAAGCATTTTGCTTGGAGGTATAATATCGGTTGATTCAAAGGATGCAAGTGTTTCGGTAGATTTCGGAAAAACCGGAATAGGTGCTTATATAGCAGTTATACTGGTTGCAATTCTCATAGAATGTATCTGTTCGATTAAGGAGATTGTTAAGGCATCAAGAACCTCTATCAGAGACATTATATTTGATAACAAGGATACAAAGTATAAGATTAACAAGGTGTCCTATACCTTAGGTGCAATTATGATTCTTGTATCAATAGTTTTACTTGTTGTAACCGATAATATTGCAGCTATGTTTATAAGCTTTGCATTTATCATATTTGGAATTTCACTTTTATTTCCGGTTTTACTTTGCCTTTGTTCAGGTCTTTTGGTAAAGCATTTCGATAAAAGGGAAAAGCCGGTTGCAAAGCTTGCAGCTCTTGAGTGTTTTGCAAGAAAAAGTACTGTGGGAAGCGGAGTACTTTGTATAACGGCAGCAGCACTTGCGATAGTACTTTTCATATTTGTAACATCGCTCGATGCGATATATGACATAAAGACCTTTGATGCCGATATCCAGATACAGCTTAATAACGATCAGAAGGCTTCGATGTTTTCTTACATAGATGATTTGGAAGGAGTAAGCGAAACTGAGACAGTTTATAAGGTTGAGAAAAAAATAACAATAAATGATTATACCAAGGATGTTAATATATTCGGATTTCCTAAAGAAGGCTTTTCGCTTTTGATCGGTATTAAAGATCTGCCTTCAGATATAGATAATGATACATTTTATATAGACAAAGCAATTGCAGAAAAATTTGGTGTAAAAACGGGAGATGAGGTGGAGCTTACCTTTGATTCGGACAGTTACCTGCCTATCAAAAAGACACTTAAGGTCGGCGGATATATAGACAGTAATAATTATGATTCGACCTCTAATTCAATCGTAATATCGATGGATAATTATATAGATATATTTCATGATTATCCGAGTGAAATATATGTAAGATGTGACAACCCTGAAGAGATAAAGTCAAAGATAAAAAAATATTCAGGTACTGTTATATATGATGTTCTGACACTGGATGAATATAATGCCACATGGGAAGGTAAAAAAACAGGTATGAAGTCCATGCTTATGCTTGTAATCATACTGGGAGTTGCGCTTACTGTAATCGGTATGATAAGCAATCAGCTTATCGGCTTTGAAGGAA
>DFDU01000116.1 GCA_002369325.1 Lachnospiraceae bacterium UBA3820 | reverse complement strand
GCAGTGCTGCAAAGGTATTAGTCCGGATTGTTTTAACTAGTATGAATATAATGACAAATAAGCTATAATAAAACTGATGCAAATTGCTTTAAATAATGTAGTATGTGACAGCTCGATACTAAAATTTATTCACATACTTATAGCTATATCCAACAGAAAGTGAGGTTTTCATAAAAATGGAAATCTGGGATTTATATGATAGAGATGGCATGAAAACAGGACGGACCTGGGAGCGAACATTTGGAGGTTACAATCATATTCCTGAAGGATATTACCATATGGTGGTAGACATTCTGGTTCAGCATGCAGACGGTACATTTTTACTGACAAAAAGAGATATGAGTAAAGATGTATATCCGGGGTATTGGGAAGCAAGTGCCGGGGGATCTGCATTGGCAGGAGAAGAGCCGCTTGAGGCAGCCAAAAGAGAACTTTTTGAAGAAACCGGTCTAACGGCATTAAGTATGGAACTTGTAAGTCATACTTTCCGGGATAAAAGTCACAGTATGTTTTATTCATATCTGGCTGTAGTAGATTCGGATAAAGATTCTGTCATACTTCAAGAAGGGGAGACTGTGGATTACAAGTGGGTGGATAACCGGGGATTCATCGAATATGTTGAATCCGATTTGGCGATAAAAACGCATAATGACAGATATAAAGATATAATTGAAAGAATAAAAGAAATCAATTGATGAAAATGGACAGTATGTAGATCCGATGAGCTTATAAATCTATAATAAGAGTTAAAATCAATCAATAAAATATTTTTTTAAGATTTTTCTTGAAAAGAATTTTAAATTAACTTATCCTCTTCTTAGGACGTCCAAATCATAACTAAGAGGAGGCTATTTATGAACAAAGAACAACTTCATAAGTACATTTCCCAAAGCACAGGAAATGAAAAAAATATTTGCCAGATTTATGCAATAAAAGACAATGAAACCGTTTATGATGATTGCTGGCGCGGTTTTAAGACCGATGATGCGGCAAATGTCAATTCCGTGACTAAGGGCATTATGGCATTGCTTGCCGGAATCGCATTGGACAGGGAATGCATTAAGAATGTGGATCAGAAGGTGATGGATTTCTTTCCTGATTATAGCGTTAAGCGTGGAGAGAAGACTATATACGATGTAACAATCAGACATCTTATTACTATGACTGCTCCGTACAAAGGAAAGTCTGAACCGTGGAAAAAGGTTTGCACCTCCGATGATTGGACTCTGACAATACTGGATTATCTTGGCGGGCGAAACGGTATAACGGGAGAGTTCAGATATGCTACGCTTGGAATACAGATTTTGGCAGGAATAATCGAAAGGGCAACCGGCGAGAAATGTATTGATTTTGCAAACAAGAATCTTTTTGAGCCATTGGGACTTCCCGATCGTGTAATACATGGAGGCAGTTCCAAAGAAGATCAGTTTGATTTTATAATGAATAAGAACCCGAGAAAATATGAGTGGTATTCCGATCCTCAGGGAAATGTTACTGCCGGTTGGGGTCTTTGTATGTCGGCTAAAGATATGGCTGTAGTAGGTACTCTTGTATTGAATGACGGTCAATATAACGGAAAGAGTATTGTTTCCGAAGGATACATAAAGGAGATGATTACACCTCATCTTAAGCTGGGCGAAAGATTTGGATTTATGAACTACGGATACCTTTGGTACAAGCCTTTTGATGACAAGGAAGTCTATGCAGCAATCGGTGACAGCGGAAATATCATCTATGTAAACAAAGAGCAAAATGTATCTGTAGGAATGACCGGTACATTTAAACCGAGGATTTTTGACAGAGTTGATTTTATAGAGAAAAAAGTGTTGTCGATGATAGTGTGATTTATATGCGTAAAGCACTTTGAAATATAAATAACTGATAGAAAAACGGCTGTAGAAATGCTATAATATCTACAGCCGTTTTTGACAATAACAATGATAAAGCGGGTGGTGACTACGGAAGCACGGGAAGAGGATGTTCAATATAATGCTCTTTTTTTTGAAGACTAACAAATTTACGGAAAGGGGAGCGACAATGAAATATACAAAACTTGGAAATTCAGATTTAAGTGTATCGCGTATATGTATGGGCTGTATGGGATTTGGAGATGCGACAAGAGGACAGCACAGCTGGACAATTGACGAAGAGAATTCCAGAGAGATTATAAAGAGAGGCCTTGACCTTGGAGTTAATTTCTATGATACAGCTATAGCATACCAAAGCGGAACCAGTGAGCAGTATTTAGGCAGGGCGCTCAGAGATTTTGCTAAGCGTGAGGATGTAGTTGTTGCTACTAAATTTCTTCCGAGGACACCGGAAGAGATTGAAAAGGGAATTACCGGTCAGCAGCATATTGAAAACATGTTAAATACCAGCCTTCAAAACCTTGGTATGGATTATGTGGATCTGTATATCTATCACATGTGGGACTGGAATACAGATATCTACGATATCATGGATGGGCTTAACCGCATCGTAAAAGCAGGAAAGGCAAGATATATCGGCATTTCTAACTGTTTTGCATGGCAGATTGCAAAGGC
>DFDU01000039.1:2229-3498 GCA_002369325.1 Lachnospiraceae bacterium UBA3820 | reverse complement strand
GATTAGCTCCTAAAATATAAACAGATGCCTTTTGGGAAAGCTCTTTATCCTCACCCGTAAATGTCACATTATTATACTGCTTCTCACCCATCATAGATGTAACATCCTGATCATTGGCACCATGAAGTAAAAGATAATTAACATCCGAAATCTCAACCGAATGACTGACCGGCATATACTGATCACAAACAGGAGATATAGCTATAATCGACTTAATATTAAAATGATAATCAAATTTAATATTACCGTCCTCCGGATATGCCTCAAGATCATTAAAAAGATATGCCGTAGCAACCATCTCACCGCCTCTTGAGTGACCGCCGATTGCTACCTTATCCTCATCAATAAGTCCTCTTAGGATACTGTTATCAAGTTTATTCTGTCCAAAAATAAACTTCATATTATCAAGCAAAAGAATCGCTCTCTTGTCGTTGCCCTCGCCTGTTGCATTAATTATATTTTCATCAACCGAAACTACCACATAACCATTCGAAGCAAGGTACTCACCCAAGTATTCATATCCTAGATACGACGGTACATTTGAATCATGATTTCCGTGAACCATAAAGAAAACAGGACAATCAGACTCTCCCTCCGGATACCAGATTTTACCTTTAACAGGCACATTCTTAAAATCGTAATCTAAAAACAAATCAAAAAAAACATCCAAACCGCCTCTGTCACAAACAGAATCAAATACCGTATAATCAAGAGTTTCCGTAACAATATCATCAAAACTATCAGGCCCATAAGTTAACGAGACAACATTATACTTTCCGTTTTCAAGATATGTATCAAAACTTAAAACCTGCTCGGAAGTCTCCACCGGGATTTGATTATAAAAATCAACTCTGTCTTTCCCAAAATTATCATTAGTAAAAAAGAAAATATAATACCCAATATATACAACTGAAAGAACAGTTACGACATAAGCAAAAATCTGTTTAAAGCGATGAACCTTTATAAATGCCCATACGCATCTTCCAACAACATCAACAGCGAGTGTCAAAAGAAAACTCATAAGGATTGCCAAAAAAATCGCATGAAACATATTGCCTATCAGATTATTGGCGCATACAGAAAAAAATGCGCCAAAGAAATACAGCTTACACCTCTTACCTGCACCAAATAAAATCTTAAGAATCAAATTAAGCAAACCAATAGTAAGAAGCAAAACTATTGTCGTTATAAAAATCATAACCGGCCATGGCAATTTATTATTGGTCATTCCGTCAAAAATCCAAAACATAAACGCAACTGCCAAAATAA
>DFDU01000039.1:0-2091 GCA_002369325.1 Lachnospiraceae bacterium UBA3820 | reverse complement strand
GGCTCAGTTTTCCTTTTTATAAATCCAAAAGGCTTTTTAATTCCACCCCAAAACTTTACAAAAAAACTCTTAACTTTCTTCATACCTCAAATTCTCCCCTTACCACAACATTAATCCGATTTTTTTGTTAATATCATGATTATAATATATTGCGTATCTCTTGGTACATAATATATCTATAAGCAGGTACTCTGGAGACGTCGGTACTTAACGAGGTTATTTCGAGTTTAGTACCGTTACGTCGTAGGGTAGCGCAAGCGTGCCTGCAATAGATATATTATGTACCAAGAGATATTCAAATAATATGATACCATAAAACACAAAAAAACGGAACCCTCTCGGATTCCGTTCTTTTGACATATGCTGAATTGTGTGTAGATAATTCGTATTAAATGCACTAGGGAGACGAACTAATCAACACGTTACAATCATTGTAACAAATTAGTTGATTAAGTCAATATTCTCCGGGCTCTTTGTTCGTTTCACACCAAATCAGTCATTTTAACTTGTGAAAACAAAGTCAAAAATCATTTAAACTTGTTTTTCTTAACCTATAAATCAGCCAAATATAAAGAATAGCTTTTAACTAAAACTTACCGTGCGAACCATGATAACCGCCGCCCGACGAATGAGATATCGAGCCGCCCGAACTGGTCTGCTTCGGAGTCTTCTTTACATTTTTGTACATAAACTGGTCGGTGCAGATACTTAATATAATACCTGCCGCAACTCCGGCTGCAATGCCTCCGGCAACCTTACCTGCCACATTTCCTGCATTGTTGGCAACACCTGTCTGCATATCATTTCCGGTTACGTTTGAAGTAACAAGATAGCTTCTGGCTGCCGGCTGAGTATGAACACTCTTAAGTGTAGCCTTCTGTGCCCCCATTATAATAAGAGCTATTACAAATGCAATAAGTATTGAAATAGGCACAGATGCTATCTTTTTCATTCTGTACTTATTAAGATAATTCTGAACCTGATCAGCATACTCATCAAAGGCAGCATAATATCTGCCTGCCGACAAATCGTCCAAAATAGCTTCGCCTATGGCGTCAGTCTTATCATAAGAAAAGATTTTCTGCGCACCCTTTCTTGCAGATTTACTGTGTGCTGTTACTGCCCAATCTCTTTCAGACATACTGATAAGAAGGCTCACACCGCTTTTCTGTTTTCCCACACCAAAGCCATTAGAAGTAAAGAAATCATTTGCAACCTTATTTGGATCTCCGCCTATGGCATCGGTTGTTATAAGAATTACGTCACATTTATATTTCTTACTGATTTTATCAAGCTTTTCTTCAAGTTGTTTTTCTTCACTGTCCGAAAGTAAATCGGCATCATCCGTTACTCTCGGTGTTCCGTTACTGCTTGCCGCTAAGGTAGGTACATAAGGAAGAAAGACAAAAATCATAAGCATAAGTAAAGCATAAATTTTTTTCTTCATTTTTCTACCTCCCTAAAAGATTACAAACAGCGATAAACATGTAAATATTGCACCTAAGATTGCCGTCCAGGCAAAGAGACCTTTCTTATAAGCACTCTTATCACAAGGAAGATCACCTACAAATTTACCTGTCTGACCGTTCATTGCAAAGTAATAATGCTCACCATTCCATGTGGTATTTAAAAGCCATACGGGATAAAGTGCATATTTGGTAACGCCTTCCTTGATGCGAACATTGTTGCTTGCGGTTGTTATTGAAGAATATCCCTTAACTGACTCCTTCATAACGTCTTCCGCACTTTGTCTGATACGCTGGTTGGCTCTTTCTATACTTTGCTCTGCGGTTACATCGTACTTATCCGCCAAAAATCCCGAAAGATATGCCGACTGAAAATCAACCGCCTCATTGAAGTCAAAAGGTTCGATAGACTCCATAAGGCTGTCTTCCATTTGAGTCGAGCCGTCAACCGGTACTCTTCTGAATGACAGATCCGCTCTCCTCTTTAACAAATAATGTTCTGTCTCGGTATAATTAAAGCTGCTGTCACTCCAATGTCTTTCCTTTGTGGCATTGAAACTCATATCAGCATCAACATCGGCATCAAAGAGCCAGAAAGGAACATAGATACCCTTTATCTCATCTA
>DFDU01000110.1 GCA_002369325.1 Lachnospiraceae bacterium UBA3820 | reverse complement strand
TCTGTCATAATATGTATAATCATTATTGTGATAACCGGTTACCTTATATCCCTTATCCGAAAGCTCACGGCTTAAGGTAAACATCATATCATTTTTATTATAACCCGACTTTGACATAGCAAGATATCCGCCGTTTCTCGGCATAAGTCCGGTCAAATCCGCATATTCACCACCGAGTGTCGAACCGTACCAAAGAGGCGAATAGTAATTATCAAAACAAAATCCGCCATATTTCATTTTATAAAGCATTGGGGTTCTTGTTTGATCTATGCTAAGTCCGTAAAAGCCCTCCGCTACTACAAAAATAAGATTGTATCCTTCAAACATTCCCGTATATTCATTTTTATTTGTAGGCTTAACCTGACTTACATATTCGTGCAATGCTCTTATATTTTCATTTGGTGCAGACTCCATAAGCTCATCAAAATCAATATCAAGAATATTAGGTGATCTGTCAATAACAACTTCTTCCTGTTTATCTTCTTTTTTAATCTGTTCGGTTGTTATTTCTTCAGTCGCTATCTCTTCTTCCGCTTCAGCCACAAAAGAAACCCTGTCATTTTTGATACCGAATTTTTCTTTAATTCCTACTTTGGTATCAAGATAAAATGATTCGATTACTCCAAGTTTTTCAACAGACATATCTACCGATGTGTAATCACGATATACTTCAAATGTCGAATATACTTTTTTTCTACCAGCCTGCATGCAAATCATAATGACAGTAAAAGTGAGCACAGCCGCCCCGACGGACATTGCATACATATAAATCTTATGTCTTTCGAAGTTTATTATTTTTCTTAAATAAACGGAAAGGAGAATCAACGGAAGAATCATAAGCACAAGTATGTACCATTCTTCTTTTAGTTCCTTAAATATAACATCCGTAAAATCCAACGCCTGATTGGCAACTCCTATGGAACCCGACAACGAAAGATAGGTTCCGAAAACGCCGCTGAACACAATTTGAGTAAGAAAATATATCGTAAAAAAAGCTGTGAAAACAAAAGTCAATATAATCGAAGCAAGCTTTGGAAATACACTTACCAAAGCTCCGGTTACTATTCCGTAAAAAACAGCAAAAAGGATTTTAAACGAAAGATTCTCAGCCTTAAATCCAAATCTGAAAAGATGAAACAAAAGCTCCTGATATGACAAAAGAACAGCAAAATAAAACTCAGGTGTAAAAAGGGCTTTGGTTAATCCTTTTATCACATGAATTTTAGTATTTTTAACATCATCAATATTTGAAATAATATATGCTTCCGGAATATCAATAATAGGAATAAAATCATCCTCTTTTAATTCTATCGTTTCAGCATCACTTATTTCATCAGCTTCGGGTTTTAATTCTTCTGTTTCGTTTATTTCTTCAGTATCCATTTTTTTCTCCTAAATATCTGCCATACAATTATAACCCATCGTCATTTATATTTGCAATATAATTAAAACAATTTAGCAAAAGGAAAAAACTGTGTTATAATCATAATATAATCTACGTTATATCAGGAGGATAAGATAAAATGTCAGATTGCAAAAAACTGATTGAAATATGCAAAGGTCGTCACATTTACATTCAGACTCATAATTTCCCGGATCCCGATGCAATCGCTTCGGCATTCGGTCTTCAAAATATATTCAAGCACTTTGATATTGATTCCACTCTTTGTTATGAAGGACGAATTGATAAATTAAGTACAAAAAAAATGACTGAGGTATTTAATATAAAGATTTTTTCTTACGACCAAATAAGAGATAACATGTCAGAAAACGACTATATAGTATGTGTAGATTCACAAAAAGGAAACGGAAACATTACGGACTTTATAGGCGATGAAATAGCCTGCGTCGATCATCATCCGGTATATGTAAATACAGAATATAAATATAGTGATATACGTTTTGTGGGAAGCTGTTCAACTATTATTGCCAAGTATTTCGAAGATCTTAATCTTACACCGGACAAGCATACAGCCTCCGCTCTTCTTTACGGATTAAAGTCCGATACACTCAATTTTTCAAGAGGAACCACAATTTTGGATATTGATATGTTTAAATTTCTTTATCCAAAGGCAGATAACGATATGCTTAAAGTTCTCGAACATAACAATATGGAATTAAACGACCTTAAAGCATATGGTGCCGCCATCGAAAACATAAAAATATACGGAACAATAGGCTTTGCATGCATACCTTTTTCATGTCCCGATGCCCTTATAGGTATCATCTCCGACTTTATGCTTGAGCTTAACAGCGTAGATGTAACTGTGATTTATTCAAAACGTGAAGACGGCTATAAGTTTTCCATACGTTCCGAAAACAAAAATATTGACGCCGGCTCCGTAATCAATCTCGCTCTTAGTGATATCGGCTCCGGCGGCGGACATCCTTCCATGGCAGGCGGACTTATCAAAGCCGAGGATATATATATGCTCGGAGAAAATCCCGATGAAGAAATCATTAATCGTTTCACTCATTTACTCGGTGAAACGGTCAAATAATTTCATCATTTCCTTTGTGACTTTCTTATCACCGTATCTTACTTCTTCGTAAGCTGCGGTGATTTTTGTTATATCATCAAGCTCGTTTTTATAAAGTTCATCCCTTATGTCTCTTACAGTCTTATAAGCATTAAGACGAATATCGTATCTGTGTCTCAAAACCCTTTCTCGATACAGCTTTCTGAACTTATATTCCGAAGAAAAAATATTTTTCTTTTCTCTTTTTATTCCGGTCACATCAACCCTTCTATTCGATACAACGGCTTCCTCAATCCTGTCTCCGTATACCGTTCTTTTCTTCATAAGAAGCTTAATAATTAATCCGGCAAACTTAAATAATATATATATTACAATCAATATGGCGACTGTTTTATATATCATATCCAGTATTCCTACGGTATCATCGGCATGCTCGGACAAAAAATCGCCGAATTTATTTTGCTCATATTGCATCTTATCACTTGTAGTTTTCGTAAGCGGTCTAAGTAAAAAAATAAACATAAGTCTTATGGCAAATATCACATAAGACAAAAGAAAAACAACTGCCTTAAGTCCCTTATACAAAGCCGACGAAAGCCCCAGTGCATGTCCCAAAAGCATGCCGGCCAAAAGCAATACGATAACGGCAATCACTATAGAAGAATTGACGAATACAATCTTTTTTACAGGCAGCCCGGAAACATTTTTTGTTGATTCCAGATAAACATTTAATCCGTCAATATATATAATAAGCAGATAAAGAACTATCAATATTATCGGGATTATGTAAGCTCCCGTTGTAAGAAGGCTGCTTTTTGTGGCATATCCGTAGGCGTATATGACTACACTCACAAAAAAAGTCGGCCACGGCACATCACTGAAATTAACGAAATTCCCCTTTTTTTCATAAACCAAAGCTTCACTGAACTGATATATGA
Organism: Lachnospiraceae bacterium UBA3820; assembly: GCA_002369325.1. Lineage (GTDB taxonomy): Bacteria > Bacillota > Clostridia > Lachnospirales > Lachnospiraceae > Coprococcus_C. The sequence goes on along the minus strand of DFDU01000110.1, from coordinate 31,906 downwards.
TTATTCCGGACAAAACCCATTTAGTGCTTGAAGAAAAAGGAAGCAATAATATCGAAGTCAAAAGAACTACATGCACGGCAAATATCCAGATATTATACCCCGCTCTTTTTCTTATCCAATAGGAAGCAAGATATATCATAAGAAGTGCAAGTTCCATAAAACCGTCAGGCTTTTCACCCATAAATATTATTATAATAAAATAGGAGCATAAGACAGAAAAAAGCCATTCATATACAAGCCTTAATCCTCCCTGAAATATCGCAATCTTAGGTTTCATATATATTCACCTCCCAGCCATGCATATAGGAACGCAATCTGTTATATCCGTGAATATTATAATAAGGTACAAGCATAAATATTCCGGTACCTTTCTTTTCCATATAATCCAGCTTCTTAAGCAAATCTTCCTTATAATACGGAGATATGATTACATAAGTCGTATTATTTCTGTTTAAATAAATTTCCTCATCGATAATTTCCATAAAAGCATCTATACCGTCCTGTCCTTCCAGACGGGAAAGATATTTGTCCACGGAAAGCATATGTTTAAGCGATGAACCGGGTTCAACTTCTCCCCTGCTTTTGGTTATAACATCCAAACCGTTCGATGAAACTGCAACATTAAGATTTTTATTTAAAAAATATTTACATACCGATGATGCAAGACTTATGCTTATTTCATCAAGGTATTCGGCTTTGATCATATTGTTGGTATCAAGATTCAAAAGCACTCTTATATTTTGCAATGAAGTGTGATTATAAAGATTAACCATAAGCTTATCCGTCTTCGCCGTAGCCTTCCAGTTAATTCTCTTCATACTGCAGGAACTGTCATATTCTCTTATTCCCCGGAATGTAAAAGGATCTTCTATAAGACTTCTGTCATTTTCAATATCACCGATCACCATGCTGAACACAGAATCTATCATTTCATTTTCTATTTTTTCCGGAAACACATAAATATCAGATTTGTGAGATATATTTTTCGCAAAGTTTTTAGTCAAAAAGAAATCCTTTGAGATAACATTTACTCCGTCAATTACAAAATAGCCCCTTTTTTTTGCATCAAAATACAATCTTCTGGTTATGCGTTTATTAGGCATAACCGAAAAGACATCATTTCTGTAATACGAATCGGACAATGCTGCATTTGCTTTATCCTCAAAAGAAAAACTTAAAGGTGCCGCAAATTTAACGTGCAATATGGAAAGCGGCAGAAATTTAGCATTATTTATCACCTCGGTAATATAAGAACGCTCCCCCTGATTGATATAAGAATCATAAAAATCAACCTTTACATCAAGACCCTTGTCCCAATATTTTCCATATAGTTTTTTTTGAAACATATATATAAATATTGCCATAATAATCGCAACAACAAGTTTCATATATTATGCCTTCCAATCTTCAACGGGTACTTCTATTCCTTCTACTATCTTTTCGATGATATTTCTGTTATGTTTGAAATCTCCTGCACCTCCGAATGCAAGTATTCTGTGTCCGAGAACATAAGGTGCAAGATATCTTACATCATCCGGGGCGACATATCCTCTTCCCTCTATCGCTGCAAATGCCTGACTGCATCTTAACAGTGCAAGAGTTCCTCTCGTGCTGACGCCCATATTAAGTTCACTGTTTTTTCTTGTGGCAAGTACTATATCAACAATGTATGACCTTATACAATCATGTACAAAAACCCTCTTGATTTTCTCTCTGTGTTTTATTATTTCTCCGGCATCACATACGGATGAAATACTATCTATCGGCATATCATTAATATATCTCTCTATTATACCAAGCTCTGCGTTTTTATCATTTTCTCCCATGGAGAGCTTTATTATAAATCTATCAAGCTCCGCTTCCGGAAGCGGGTATGTTCCGCTTGTCTCGACAGGATTTTCCGTTGCAAATACCACAAAAGGTTCCGGAAGTTTTAAGCTTTCACCGTCTATTGTTACCTGTTTTTCCTCCATAGCTTCAAGCAGACTTGATTGGGTTCTCGGAGTCGCGCGATTTATCTCATCCGCAAGCAGAACACTTGTAAAAACCGGTCCTTTAACCAGATTAAATTCGCCCTTTTTTTGATTATAGATATTTAATCCTGTTATATCCGAAGGCATCAGATCCGGAGTGAATTGTACCCTCTTAAAAGGGACATTAATGCTCTTTGCAAAGGCCTTGGCAAGCATAGTTTTTCCCGTACCCGGATTATCCTCAATAAGTATATGTCCTCCGGCCAGCAGTCCGGTTATAATAAGCTTTATCTGTTCTTCCTTATCAACTATAACCCTCGACACATTGTCAGATAAAAGCTTAGCTAATGTTTCGGTTTTCAATTCTTTGTTTTCAGTCATTTTTCCCTCCGGATTTTTCTTTGTATTATTTTTATTATATCGCAGAAAAAACTTCTCCTATTTTCCCGTTAATCAGAATATCAGCATTTTTATCTCTCGGTGTAGGTGCCATATTTACAACAACAAGATATTTTCCGTTAAAATAGTCTATTAGTCCGGCAGCAGGATATACCACAAGGGATGTACCTCCTATGATAAGCATATCAGCATGAGAAATATGATCAATGGTTCTTGCTATAACACTACTGTCCAGTCCTTCTTCATACAATACAACATCAGGCTTTATAATCGCTCCGCACTCATCACATTTCGGAACATTCTCCTGTTTCATAACATAATCCAAATCAAAAAATTTGCCACAGCCTGTACAATAATTTCTGTGTACCGAGCCATGAAGTTCAAGCACTTCCCTGCTGCCTGCTTTTTGGTGGAGTCCATCTATATTTTGTGTAACAACAGCCTTGAGTTTTCCTCGTTTCTCAAGCTCCGCAAGTTTTTTATGTGCAGCATTCGGATTTGCATCCTGAAAAACCATCTTATCCTTGTAAAATTTAAAGAATTCTTCTGTATGATGCATATAAAACGAATGACTCACCATGGTTTCAGGGGGATATTTATATTTTTGATTGTATAAACCATCAGTGCTTCGAAAATCCGGTATTCCACTTTCCGTGGAAACGCCGGCACCACCAAAGAAAACAATATAATTACATTCTTCAACCGCATCCTTAAATTTTTTAATAATCTGCTCGTCCATAAATCTACCTCCTCATATAAAAATATCAGTTTATAAACAAAAGATGCCAAGCACAAAATGCATCGGCATCTTTCTTTTTTATTCGTTATTCTTAGTATGTACATTTATTTTCACAACGCCAACCACATTATATTTAACACCGTCGATAGTCTTAAATTCTATGGTCGCATTGTGCGTACCAAGTCCCAAATCCGAGCAGTCTATCTCCGGAGTAATCGCACTTGTATCAAGCCCGCTCACAAGATTTTCAAGGCCTGATGCCTCTACTATGATATTATCACTTGACTCGATTTCATATTCGTAATCATTATTTTTATTCTTAAGTGTTATATCCGTTCCCTTAAGATTTATCTTTTTGGTTGTCAGCTTTTCTATTGTGACGGTCAAAGCAATCTCGGAATCAGGTCGTGCTAAAAATACACCTTCTGGAATGTAATCATTAAGATTAACGGTAGTCTGAAGACTCTCTTCAAGACCGCTTACCGATATATCATTTATTTCAATTTTATCTATGCCGTTAATCACATTTTCGTCACCGGCTATTTCCACGGTCTGCGGCTGATAAACTATATCCGAAATCGCATATTCATCGGCAGGTTTACCCTTGATTTCAACGTCTATATCAACTGTCTTTGTAGGATAAACATTAATAACAACATCTGCCTGTGTCTGGCTTAATTGTATTTTATCGTTTTTGACTCTCTCGCCATAAGCATCAAGAAGCAATATATCTCCGACAGCTGTTACATTTTTGTCGGTTCCCTTCACATCAACCACAACCGTTACATCAGTTATTTTTTCAATCGCGCTCTTAGGTCCTTCGATCGTTACAATATTCGGAGTTGCCAAGGTCTCGCCTATCGCATATCCGTTAGCCGTTTCACCCTCAACATCTACCTTTACCGGAAATTGCTCTTTAACTCTGTCCTCGAGGCTTAGCTGCATTATATTGTCAACATATTCTATGCTTATTTCATCCTCTATACTTTTATTTCTCGGTTCAACATAAATCTGAACAGAATTTGTAATCGACATCTGAGTTACATCTGCATAAGCATAAAAATTCCTCGCTGTAAGATTACCTACAACGGAACGTCTACCCTTAACATAAATATCAACCGTATCACCCTTTACAACATCGTATACCTGATCCAAATCCTCAAGTACGTCAGAATTTTTCTGGTCTACCGGTATATCTTCTATTTTTACCGTTATAGTATAGTCGGTAATATTTACCACCACAAGCCAAAGCAGGATGGCAAAAATAATTGCCAGGAGCTTATATCCTACATTATGGAAAAAAAACTTTTTCATTGCTTCCTGCCCCCTTTTATTCTCTTAGCTTTTCTGCCCTTTTTATTTTGAGAATTCTTGCTTGACTGAAGTGAAGAAAGACGGCTTCTCAAGCTTTCAACATCAAGGTTTTCATAGAGTGTTCCTCCATGTGCTATGGATATCTGTCCGTTTTCTTCGGATACCACCAATGTCATACTGTCGGAAACCTCACTGATTCCAACAGCAGCTCTGTGTCTGGTTCCCAAATCCTTATTAAGATCGTTTCTTCCCGTAAGAGGAAGATAACATGTCGCAGCCACGACTCTGTTATTTCTTATGATGACCGCACCGTCATGCAGTGGCGTATTATGCTCAAAAATATTTTCCACAAGCTGTCTTGATACTGCGGCATCAATATTTATTCCTGTTGCCTCATACTCACCCAAAGGAACGTTTTGTTCAATCACAATAAGTGCACCTGTTTTATTTTTACTCATAAAAGTAGCTGCACTTATTAATTCCTGTATTGTATTGTCATTTACACGATCGCTTTTGATACTGTCATTTCTTATCAAGACGTCAGATATTATATTCTTTTTTCCGAGTTCTTCAAGAGCACGTCTTAACTCCGGCTGGAATAAAATAACCACAGCGAGAATTCCGACACTTATCATATTTCTAAATAACCATAGTATGGTATTTAATTTAAATACTGCTGCAAATCCCATAAATATGGCTATAACAATTATACCTCTGAAAACCGTCCATGCTCTTGTCTTCTTTACCCACATAATAAGAGTATAGATAAGATATGAAAGGATAATTATCTCCAAAATATCCGAAATGGCTATATGAGGCACATAAAACCAATCAAAATACGAACCTAAAATTGTCCAAAGTCTCTCCAATTCCAACACCCCATTAAAGCATCATAATTCTACTCAAGTTACTTTTTTAAACTCCGGGATTTCCCGGATTGTTCTGCCTTGCAGGTCTTGCAGCTCTGTTAGCTTCAATCTCCTGACCTGTTATCTTTTTTACTGTTTTCTTTTTCTCGGATACCCCATATTTAGGAATTGCTTTTACATAGTAATAATAATTATCATCTTCAAATTGGACGATTTCCTTACGGGAATAATCCACCAGCCTCTTACATATCTGCACAATCACCGTAACTATTATTCCTATAAATGATCCGAATACAACCGAGCCGAATGAAATCTGCATATCCATCATTACACTTACAATCATAAATGCAAGAACGTTTATAAGACCACCCGCTCCTATAGCCACATACCACGAATAATCAAACGGAAGTCTGTATATAAAGAATGTCAACAATATGACAATCGCAAATACAACTCCGGTCAAAATCATTTCCTTGTTTTTAAGCACATTGTCAATAAGATATGAATATACATCAACATCATCTTTTTTAACTGCTGTTGTAAGCATACCATTCAAATCATTTACGGCAATCGCAAACTTATACAAAAATACGCCTATTGCAGCAGGAACCATACCGGATGCTCCGGCAAATATAGCCACGATAAGAGGTATTGCATATGTCATCTTAAATATATACATAACAGGCACAAAAAATAATATCCACGCACAATCAGGAAACATTCTCATATACATACAATATATAACTAAAAACACAAGAACTGCAATTACTCCTATGGATTTAGCCACAAAGAAGCAATTGAATATAATAACTATCGAACCAAGTAAAACGGCTACCGGAGCCGAAACCAATGCACAGATTACAGATAATAAAAATACTACTATACCTCTTTCGAAAAGCTCTGAATAACCATATAATTTATTAATTGACCAAAACATAAACCAGGCTGCGATAAAGCAAAATATCGGTGTGATAATCTCATCAAATCTTCTCAAAAAATTTCTTATTGCATCCCTGATTTGTATTAATCCTGCCATTACCTATTGTCCCCTTTCGTGTATGTATCGGATTTCTGCATTTTTCGTCTTCTTTGCTCTTCTTCAAGAGCCATACGTTTTTGTCGGATTTCAAATTTAGCCTGTTCGCTTTCTCTTTGCTTTTGTTCCAAAAGTGCCTGTTTATTTTTTCTCTTTTCCTCAAGTCTTCTGGAATTTTCTATAATTTGTTTATTTCTTTCCTCTTCTTCCCTCTTTATACGATTTTTTACCATTTCCGATCTGTTCACAACATTTCTTGCTCTGTCAGAAGAAGTTTTTCTGTTATTTTCCTCATCCTTGATAACATCAATATTCGAATTTCTGACCAGCTTTCCATGATGCATAGGTCCACCGGAAATTTCAATCAGGTCTCTCAAATCACTGTTGTATTGTGTAAGACCCTTTCGCTTTTTCCCATATCTGTAAGAATAGACCAGATATGCAAAGAGGAAATATACAAAACAAAATACCGCATACCAACCGAGTATTCTGTACATTACGCCGAAATAGTCCATATTATTTATGGAATCCAGGATAACCTCAAAGCTCACAAAAACATAAGCTCCAACCACAGTCCAATATACAACCGTGGCCGCAACCAATGTTTTCAAAACATTGAATCTTACATAATCTCTTTCAAAAAAACGGCTCATAACAAGTCCGTCGTTTTTTTCTTTCTTTTCATAAATGGCAAGTCTGGTCATAAGCTTGACCTTTTTTTCATCTACCACGACAAGCTATCTCCTTAAATTTATAAATTATCACAATATCTAATATTATCACAAAAAAATAATCTTATCAACTAACAATGCTTCCAAGAACTCCATAGGATACAATATCCATAATAATTGCCGCCATCAGAATTCCCAAAAATATGGCAACTGAGGCCTTCTTGATATCCTTTTCAAGCAAAGATGCTATAAGTGATCCCGTCCAGGCACCTGTTCCCGGAAGCGGTATGCCTACAAACAAAAGGAGAAAGATAAACTCTCCCTTTTCCACTCCATCGGACTTCTTCATGGCTCTTTTTTCAAGCTTTTCTATGAGTCCCTTAAATATGTTATGCTTCTTCATAAATTCAAATAACTTTTTTATAAATAACAATATAAAAGGTATCGGAAGAATGTTTCCGATTATACATATTATATTTGCTTTTATAAGCGGTATCTTCAATAAAGATGCTATAACAAGTCCGCCTCTTAATTCGATTAACGGTACCATAGAAACAAGAAATATAAACACTTCCTTCGGCATAAAACTTCCCAAAGAATTATTATACCAATCCACCAAGCTTTGCATTTATGAATAACTCCTTAATTTTTAATTTTATATCCACCGTTTAGCAGGCGTTCTTCAAATTTCTTTTTCGGCAACGGTTTATCAAAATAAAATCCCTGAACAAAGTAGCAATCAAGACTTCTTAGAAAATCCAACTGAACATCAGTTTCAATTCCCTCTGTAATTACACTAAGGCCCAAATCCTTAGCCATGTTCACAATGCTTCCGACTATTACTCTGTCTCTGTTTGAAAACTCCTCACGATCTACAAACGAGCGATCGATTTTTATTTCATTTACCGAAAAATCTCTCAATACTCCCAGCGAAGAATATCCGCTTCCGAAATCATCTATGGAAGTCTTGATATCATAAATCTGCATCTTATCAAGGAAATTAGTCATAAGCTCCTTTTCATCATAATCCGCAGTCTCGGTTATCTCAACAACCACCTTATCTCTTGCAACATCGTAGCGGCTTATAATCTGATTAATCCTGTCGGCAAGATTATCATCATCAAGATGCTTTCTCGAAAAGTTCACCGATACAGGTACCGGCTTGTTGCCCTGTTTAACCCATTTTGCGATGTCTTTGCAAACCTCTTCAAATATATAAAAGTCAAGAATGGTAATATTTCCGTTTTCCTCGAGTACCGGAATAAATTCTGCAGGCTTTATAACATAATCGGGTTTTACCCATCTTGCAAGGGCTTCCGCACCTACAATACTTCCTGTTCTTATATCGACTTTTGGCTGATAGAACGGAACAAATTCACCATCCTCCAGGGCTGTTTCAAAGGTTTCTTCTATAACCTTCTTCTTATAGAGTTTTCCCGTAAGATTTTCATCGAGAACAACTATTTCCTGCTTTGTTGCCCGAGCGTATCCGAAAGCAAGCGCAGCCTCGGAAATTATATCCATAGGTCTTGAGGTTTCAATATTAAGCGGTGCTATACCTATTGACGCACCAAACTTAATCTCTTTTCTTTTTTCATTTTTTAAACCATATCCTGTGTAATTAAGAATAAAGTCAATAAAATCATCCATTCTGGATCTTTTAATAAGCGCAACAAAATTATCGCCGCCAAGATGACCAACAACCTCGTCCTCTTCGATAAATTCCGAAAGATCCTTTGCATACCTTTTGATTATATTATCGCCCTCTACAGGACCAAACATATTATTGGCCAGTCCGAATCCTTTTATATTAAAATAGCAGCTGTCATATTGTTTGATGTCTCCTTTTTTTGCCATCTCCATGCATCGTATGATATAACCTTTAGGATTTGGAAGACCTGTCATATGATTATTGGTAGTTGCCATTTCAAGAGAGGTCATTATCTTATTATGTCCAACATAGAATTGAAACAAAGCACCCAAAACGCGTAAATCATTTTTTTGTTCTTCAGTAAATTTTTTCGCAGCCATCGTAGGATAAACATGCGAAATTATTTTTCCGCAATCCTTAAACTGCATTTCAATAACAAGTACGTCTTCTTCCGAGTGATAACCGGAATCAAAAAGCACAAAGTCTTCCCTTTCTTTGTTAAACGGAAGCATAGTTGTATTGGTAAGGATAGTTTCTTCTATCCTCCCTACCGGATACAAGCCTGCCACATATCCGGCAGCCCGTTTTTTTACCTCATAAGATCCGGGATGTTCTTTTATCATGCTTGATATTTCAAAAAAAATCTCATTTTCAACCATCCGGTTTTACCCCCCCCCACCATGCATTTTAGCCCTAAAATGCAATGGTTTCCTCAATAAAATTATCTTTAAGTCAAAAAGTACTAAGTATTCAGTATATACCTATCATATTATACAACATTTTTGATTAAAAGTCACTAAGAAATAAACAATAATGACGGCTCCCGAATGTTTATTTTCAGGAACCGTCATTATTGTGTTTTTTATATTCTATTCAAGCGCCTGTGCAAGGTCTGCAATGAGATCATTTTTATCTTCAAGTCCGCAGGAGATACGTATAAGTCCCGCAGGTATACCTGCTGCTTCAAGCTGCTCATCAGTCATCTGTCTGTGAGTTGACGTTGCAGGATTAAGGCAACAGCTTCTTGCATCGGCAACATGCGTTTCGATAGCTGCTATTTTAAGTTTTTTCATAAATGATTCCGCAGCGGCTCTGCCTCCCTTGATTCCAAAAGAAACAACGCCGCATCCTCCGTTTGGAAGATATTTCTTTGCAAGCTCATAATATTTATCACTCTTAAGACCCGGATAATTTACAAACTCTACATTCGGATGTTTCTCAAGAAACTCGGCAACAGCCTGTCCGTTCTCGACATGTCTTGGCATACGTACATGAAGTGACTCAAGACCGAGATTTAAAAGGAAAGCATTTTGAGGTGATTGAATTGATCCGAGGTCACGCATAAGCTGTGCTGTACACTTGGTTATAAATGCACCTTCCTTACCAAATCTTTCCGCATAGGTTATACCATGATATGATTCATCGGGAGTAGTAAGTCCCGGGAACTTATCCTTATAAGCCATCCAGTCAAACTTACCGGAATCAACTATTGCTCCTCCGACTGCGGCACCATGTCCGTCCATATACTTGGTAGTCGAGTGAGTAACTATATCAGCGCCCCACTCTATCGGTCTGCAGTTAACAGGAGTAGGGAATGTATTATCTACAATAAGCGGTACACCATGTGCATGCGCTGCCTTGGCAAACTTCTCTATATCAAGTACGGTAAGTGCCGGATTGGCGATTGTCTCACCGAATACAAGCTTTGTATTGTCTTTAAATGCCGCATTTAATTCTTCTTCAGTACAGTCAGGAGATATAAATGTGGTTTCAATACCCATCTTCCTCATGGTCACATCAAGGAGATTAAAAGTTCCTCCATAAATTGATGAAGATGCAACTATATGAGAGCCTGCTTCACATATATTGAAAAATGCAAAAAATGAGGCAGCCTGTCCCGATGACGTAAGCATCGCAGCCGTTCCTCCCTCGAGTTCCGCAATCTTTGCAGCCACATAATCATTTGTAGGATTTTGAAGTCTTGTATAAAAATATCCCGATGCTTCCAAATCAAAAAGTTTGCCCATATCCTCACTTGTATCATATTTGAATGTCGTGGATTGAACTATCGGCACCTGTCTCGGTTCCCCGTTTCCCGGATGGTATCCTCCCTGAACACATTTTGTGTTAATTGAAAAATCACTCATTTTCTCTCTCCTTTTGTTATTAATCGTATCTTTTTTTATTTGATTTTAATTATTCTTGTATAAGTATGGATTATCATACTTCATAATCAATACAGACTCTTGATTTGGTAAACGGTCTCACCTTGGTATCCGCAACCTTTACATGAGCCGGATGAAGTGCATAACCCTTCAATGCATCCTCACTCTCGAGAGTGGAATCAAGCAGAACATCAGCATTCGAAGATGCCAGTTTTTCCGTCTGAACTTTTATCTCAATGAGTCCCGGAACAATGCCTTTTAATCCCTCTAAACCTTCCTTTATTCCTGCCATTACATTTTTCTTTTCTTCATCAGACAGCTCATCCTTAAGCTGCCATAATATAATATGCTTTACCAAATTAATACCTCTTTTCCGACTATGGATTACAAAGTCATTTTTATCATAAACCAAATATCGTTTTCAATAAAAAATGCGATAATAATTTTATCATATTTTATATGAATTCACAACAGATAAAGATGTTTATTACTTAATTTAAAAAATAATCCGGTATTTTGACTGTTTGTTTGCTTTATCACAGTAAAGTTGTGAAGTATTTAAGAATTCTTTAGATTTGCTCTTGCAAGCGCATAACACTTTGAGTTATAATGAACGAGCTGTTTTTCAAAAAGCATTGATTGTTTTACAATAATTTACACAGGCTTAACAATGTCCGAAATCAGCATAAACTTAAAGATATATTTTATAAGGAGACGAATCATGGGAAATTATTTTAATCCTGAAATTGAAACCATGCCTGTTGAAGAAATAAAAAAGCTCCAAAGCGAGCGCCTCGTCAAACAGGTAAGACACGTATATGACAGCGTAAAATTTTATCACGACAGAATGGATGAAGCAGGTGTAAGTCCTGATGATATCCGAAGTGTTGATGATTTACATAAGCTTCCTTTTATCACAAAGGATGATTTAAGAGACCAATATCCTTATGGTTTACTCGGTGCACCTCTTTCAGATTGTGTACGTATCCAGTCAACCAGCGGAACCACAGGAAGAAGAGTTGTATCCTTCTATACACAGGAAGATTTAGACATATGGGAGACTTGTTGCGCACGAGCACTTGTTGCAGCAGGCGGAACAAAGGATGATGTGGTTCATGTAAGTTACGGCTACGGACTTTTTACCGGTGGAGCAGGTCTTCACGGTGGTTCTCATAAGCTTGGCTCTCTTACGCTTCCAATGTCATCGGGAAATACAGACAGACAGATACAGTTTATGACAGACCTCGGTTCAACAATTCTTTGCTGTACGCCATCATATGCAGCATACCTCGGTGAATGCATTGCCGAGCGCGGTGTAAAAGATAAGCTCAAATTAAAGGCCGGTATCTTTGGTGCAGAGGCATGGACAGAGGAAATGCGTCATAATATTGAAAATGCACTCGGAATCAAAGCATATGACATTTACGGACTTACAGAAATAAGCGGTCCCGGCGTATCCTTCGAATGCGAAGAGCAGCGCGGAATGCACATAAACGAAGATCATTTCATTCCTGAGATTATTAACCCTCAAACAGGTGAGGTCCTTCCTGAGGGTGAAAAAGGTGAACTTGTATTCTCATGTATAACTAAGCAGGGCTTCCCGCTTCTTCGTTATCGTACAAGAGATATATGCGTTCTTTCACGTGAGAAATGTTCTTGCGGACGTACTCACATCCGTATGAGCAAGCCACTCGGAAGAAGTGATGATATGATGGTAGTAAAGGGTGTAAATGTATTCCCTTCACAGATAGAGACGGTTCTTCTTAACAACGGTTACGAAGCAAATTATCAGCTTGTCGTAGACCGTGTTGGTAACAGCGATACAATTGCCTGTGATGTAGAATGGCTTCCAAGTAACCCACCTGCCGATGAAGCAGAAAAGGCCTACAGAGAAAAGAAGCTTATTTCTTTACTCAAGTCTATGCTTGGAATCGCAGTTGAGGTTCACCTTGTTGCACCAAAGAGTGTACCGAGAAGCGAAGGAAAGGCTGTCCGTATCGTAGACAATAGAAAGCTTTTTGAGGAAAGCAGACTTTTAAAGAAATAGATTACCGAATAACGCAGGAAGCAAAATAAAACAGGTCGTCGCAACATACTATCGCTAACGTTGTGGCGACCTGCTTTATTTTGTTTCCGCTGTTTTACACAATTATTAAAAAAGCATAATTAATAATCCTTTACTCATAGAATTTTTCTTTTACGGGTTCCAGTGCTTTTATGATATCGCATTTTTCATATGCCAGATTTCTTATATCATTTACAACATCATTTTTCTCATTTACATATATTGAATCATAAAATTCAACCACCTTATTTATATCTATCTCATTTTCGTTTGATTCAAACATAAGCTGGTATTTATAGTCATCCGGTATAACATCCACTTTGGATGATGAAATCATAGGAAAGCCTTTGCATAAATATTCTCTTGATTTAAGAGAGCTCGATAAGGATGCTCCTATTCTGTGCAAGCCCAGTCTTTCCAGAGCTATGTCGCTGTTATTATACAGCTCATCCAGCTCATCACCCACACAATATCCGTGGAAGATAACATATTTTTCCAAAGAATACTTCTTTACGAGTTCTTCGTAAGTTTTTTTCTCATTTCCGTTACCGACAAGATGCAGATATACTTCTTTTCCGGTGCCCTTCTTATAGTAAGTATTCAGGCCTTTAATAAATCTGTCATATCCGTGACTCTGCTGCATTTCAGCAACTGCGATTACATGAATTTTACCGTCAACCTCTCTTATCGTTCTCGGCTTAATTTCATCAACAAAAACAGCATTTACAATCGGGAATGCCTCTATTCCGAAAATATTGTCATAAGGGCTGTAGGCGGCAATTTTATATACATATTTTTTCATTTTACGGCGACTGATTCTATCAATGTAATATGCCATCCTGTTCTTTAAATCCACACCGTAATTTTTGATTTCATCATCATACGGATATGTAGGAAGTTCCAATATAATACGACTGCGCCTGCTTACCTTTTTCAGCATTCCGTTAAATGCCGGTTCCGACATCGGATATCGGATAAACACAAAAGGAATATTAAGCTTTTTTACACATTCGACCGTGCATTTATTAATCGCAAAAAGTGCCTTTACCCATGAATCGGTTTCGGCTATAATCTTATTTTTATTATTGTGTGTAAGAATAACATTATTATCATTCAATGAAATCATATATGTATCAAACATTGTGGAAAAAGCCTTATATTGACGCTTAAGCTTCTTTCCGAGGCTGCTGTTTTCCGAAAATACATCAACCTTTGTATAAATCAATAATTTGTCCATCAGTTTACTCCTTTACATCACTTGTCCTGATTTTTCCAGCAGAGCCTGTACTATTTTCTCTGCGGCTTTTCCGTCACCGAAAGGTTTATAGTTCTCATCTATAATCTGCTCATGTGAAAGCTTTTCAAGTATCTCTTTTTCAACAGGATTGCTCAATTCGTTTCTGTAATCAACCATAGTCTCGGGCCAGCAGACAAAATCCAAAACAGTGACACATTTCTTTCCGGCAAAAAAAGCTTCGGTTTGAAGTCCGCCCGAATCGGTTACTATCTTTTCGGCATTTTTTACAAGACAAATACTCTCAAGATATCCTACCGGCTTTACAAACAAAATATTTGAAAAGTCTCCCAGCTTTAAAACCATCTCTCTGTTTCTCGGATGAACAGGATATACTGTCGGATAATTCAGACTGTTCATTGCCTTTAGAATTTCGGACAGATTTTTTTCACTTGTGTTTTCTTCTCTATGGCAGGTCAGATAGTAATACTTTTCAGGCACATCAACCTTTTCACCGGATAATAGTTCCAGTTTCAATTGACTTATACTGCGTACATTGCTGTATTTAACAAAGGCATCATACATGGTATTTCCAACGAGAAAACTCTTATTTTCCAGGCCTTCTTTTTTCAATTCATCAAACCCGTCTTGTGCACTTGCCAAAAGCAGCGTTGATATATGATCAGTGCAGATACGATTTATTTCCTCAGGATTTGTCATGCAATGCGTTCTGCCGCCTGCCTCAACATGGCAAATCGGAATCTTTAACTTAGCTGCCGCTAGTGCCGCAGCCAAAGTCGAATTTGTATCCCCGAACACAAGAAGCCAATCCGGTTTTTCTTTTTCCAGCACTTCTTCTATGGCCATCATCATTTTGCCTGTCATCTGCGCATGAGAGCCACCCGAAATTCCCAAATTATAATCCGGCTTGGGTATACTTAATTCCTCAAAAAACTGCTCGGACATATTATAATCAAAATGCTGTCCCGTATGAACAAGGACCTCATTAAAATACTTTCTCAACTCCGGCGAAACCGCGGCTTCCTTTATAAATTGCGGCCTTGCTCCGACAACCGTAACAACCTTCTTTTTTTTATTTTGAAAAGCTGTATCATTATTTAAATTATTATCTTTTATAATACCCATGCATGTAACCCCTTTTAGCTTAATAACACTTCCGTAATTTTACAAATATCTTCTTCGGTAAGGTAAGGATGCATCGGAAGACTAAGTACCCTCTTCGTTGCCTCCATGGTGTCAGGATATAATTCATCCGTAAGTTCCATCCATTCGTAGGCCTTTTGCTGATGAAGACCTCTCGGATAATATATCATGGACGGTATATCGTTTGCCTTTAATTTATCGATTATAGACTTTCTTTCTTCTTCATCTTTCACAAGAATAGTATACTGTGCCCAGCTCGAATAAAAGCCATCCAACACCTTCGGTGTTACATATCTTTCATTAAGCTTTCCGGTATAGCTTTCCGCCACTTTATTTACCGCATCAAGCTCATATTCAATAAATGCTTTAAGCTTCTGTAAAAGTATTGCAGCCTGAAGTGTGTCAAGTCTGCTGTTCATACCTATTTCTCTGTTATCATATTTATCAACGGGAGACTTTCCCTGTGCACGTATAGATTTAAGTCTTTCCACAACCTCCTCATCATCCGTAAATACGGCACCTCCGTCTCCGTAGCATCCGAGAGGTTTTGCCGGAAAGAATGATGTAGTTGAAATATCTCCGAACGAACAGGCTTTTTTTCCATCAATACTTCCTCCGAACCCCTGAGCCCCATCCTCAAGAATCTTTAAACCGTATTTTCGGGCAATAGGAATTATTTTATTATAATCTGCCGGCTGTCCGAATAAATCAACAGGTACTACAACCTTCGGAACCAGCTTTCCTTCATCAAGAGTTCTTATGATTGCTTTTTCCAGGGCCTCAGGCGAAATATTAAATGTATCCAAATCAATATCAACAAATACAGGCGTTGCCCCGAGTATCGAAGATGTTCCCGCTGACGCAAAATATGTAAAGTCCGAAGTAAAAACCGCATCGCCCGGACCGATACCCCATATCATAAGAGCAAGCTGTAAAGCATCGGTTCCGTTGGCACATGTAACGCAATATTTTCTGCCAACATATTCGGCAAGCTTTGCTTCCAATTCGGACACCTGTTTTCCGAGTATGAAGGACGAGCTTTCCAATACCTCTTTAATAGCCGAATCAATTTCAGATTTTAAGTTTTCATATTGAAGTCCCAAATCCCTAAAACGCATTTTAACCCTCTCCGTAAACTATGTTTATATTTATTATCTTTCAATTTTTCTTGCAGGATTTCCGACAACCGTGGTGTCATTTTCAACAGACTTTGTAACGGTCGAACCCATCCCGATCACCGCATTGCTTCCGATGGTTATTCTGTTTCTTAAAGTCGCATTTATACCCACATACGAATTTTCATGCAAATCATCAAATCCGCCTATTATTCCGCCTGCTGTTATTTCTACATTTTTATGAATATGAACATCGTGACCTATATGAACAAGCGCATCTATTTTTACATTATCATCAATAATCGTATCATCACTTGAACCGCACGAAACATTAACATTTACACCGACTTCGACATTATTGCCTATTACAACTCTTCCAAGGGTCGGAATTCTTATTTTATTTCCTTTTTCATCCTCGGCCATTGTGAAACCGTTTGCACCGATTACCGCATTTTCATTAGATAAAAAATTATCGCCTATACTGGCTCTTCTGATAACGCTATTGGCTAATATTTTTGCATTTTTACCTATTGTCACATTTGGTCCTATAACGCATCCCGGTTCTATATACGCATCGGATTCAACATGCGAATCCTCGCTTATGTAATAACCCTGCGGAGAAAAAATATACTTTATGCTTTTTTCTTTTTCGAAACGTTTTTTTGCATAAAAATCCGCAAATTTTGCATATTCAAGTCTCGGGTCATCGCAAACAACAAAGGTATTTTTTTTGTCCTGATTTTCTGATATATCCATTCCTTTTTCGACAAAAACAAGACAGTTTTCCACCTTATCAAGCTGCGACAGTAAATCCGCAACCTTTAAAGTAATATACATTGCTGTACTTGATTTAGGCTTACCAATGTATGACATTCCGGAAATGTTATGAAATTTTTCCGGATTAAAACCGCTTATATCAAATATCATATATAAAACGCTCCCTGATTTTTATTCATCAAACCTCTTAACAAAATCCATTGTTGAACAGCTTTCATCGAGAGGAAGCTTAACAGGACGATTTTCCGCTGCCGATTTATATATTGCAAGAACCAGTTCCATGGCTCTTTTACCTGCCTCACCGTCAACAAGGAGTTCTTCTTTTCCTTCAATTGCACCAATTACATTTTTATACAGCTTTGAGTGACCGAAGCCGTAGATGTTCGGAGGATTTTCGGAGCATTCCTCTTTAACCTTTTCCTCATCACCGAAACAATCCGAAAAATTCCATTCTTCGATTATATTTACGGACTCACCGCCGGCTTTTACCGTTCCCTTCTCTCCGAAAATATAAAGAGTTTCTTCAAGGTTTTTCGGATAAACATTTGTTGTTCCCTCGATTATTCCGTAGCTTCCGTTTTTAAACTTCACAACCGCTATGCCAAGGTCCTCAGCTTCTATATAATGATGCACCAGTCTGTCCGTCATTCCGTAAACCGTATCGATTTCATCGCCCATCATCCATCTTAATAAATCAATATCATGTATGCATTGATTCATAAGACAGCCGCCGTCCTGCTCCCAGGTTCCTCGCCAGGAAGCTCTGTCATAATACTCATGATCTCTTGCCCAGCGTACATGAGCCGTACCGTGCAAAAGCTTTCCGAAACGACGTTTATCTATAGCTTTCTTTATTTCCTGAATACTGTTATTAAAACGATTCTGATGATTGGCACATACCAGAACGCCCTTCTCTTTTCCGGCCTTAATAATAGCATTTGCATCAGCTATGGAAAGTGCTATAGGCTTTTCAACGATGATATGGCAGCCTGCTTCTATACAATCCAAAGCTATGGCCGCATGCTTGCCCGATTCCGTAGCTATCGCAACCAGATCCGGTTTTTCGTTTTTTAGCATCTCCTTGTAATCCTCATAGATTTTCACCTTATCGGAATCCAGATCAAACTTGATTATTTTATCTATGGCATTTTCTTTATTGATATCACAAAGCGCAACTATATCCAAATCATTATTCTTCGCAGCCATAACATGATTCGGAGAAATTCTGCCGCAACCGATTAATGCATATTTCAATTTATATCCCTCCAACACTTTATATTTTTAATTAATACGTTTATAAGTATATATCAAATATGCCTTCAAGACAACACTTGAAAGGCATATTTGAATCATGTTTTTCTATCCGTTATTTAATACGGAGAATTCCCTTGATTGCCTCAACCGTAACCTCTTTTTCATCTCCGACATATTCTCCGTCAACATGTACAACTGCAGGTTCTTTTATTTTTACAACCACTTTTCTGGCATCTATCAAATCAAAACCTTTTATCTTTTCCTGCTTAGCCATAACAAGCATCGGCAATTTAACAAAAGCATTGAGCTTTGATATATTTGAAGCTATGCAAAGTGAAAGCTTTCCATCGTCATATAAGGCATTGGGAGCCATGGGAACGCCGCCGCCCTCGGCCTTCACATTCATGAAGGCTGAAAAAATCATTTTGTTTAATTTCAATTTTTCTTTTAGTACAAGACCGTTACTGTCCGAAGTATGCCCGCTTGTATCATCTTCCTCATCATATATCTCTATTTCAGTATCTATATAACGCATGGAAAACAGACTTATAACGGTAAGAATCAGATAAGTAAGCGAGCCCATATTGAATTTGTTAAGCACTTTTTTTATCTTTGAATCAAGTGCTTTTTTACAAACTATGGCATCAAGGCCTATTCCGCTGCTTATTCCAAAAAGTCTCTTTTTGCCTGCTACAGTCAGGCATCCGAGATCTATCTTTTTTATTTCTCCCTTAGGATCAAGAATCCGGTTCAAAGCCTCGATCGGATTCTTTGAAATGCCCAGGCCTCTTGCAAAGTCATTTCCCGAGCCCGACGGAATAACAGATAATGTTATTTTTTCAAAATTACCGATACCGTTTATTACTTCGTTTATCGTACCGTCTCCACCTACCACAACTATGTGGATATCGTCTTCATTCAAACCGGAAATCTTGCCGGCAAGGGCTTTTGCATGCTCCGGTCCCTTGGTTTGGAACGCCTTATATTTAACATTTCTTTTATTTAATTGATTTCTTACCCGAATCCACGTCTTTTTTACCTTACCGCTTCCGCCGCTTATATTAACAATAAAATAATACATGCATATTTCCTCAAATCTTTTTTTATTAAAACAGCCACTTAATTAAAAATTAAATGGCTGTTCATTGTTTCCAAATATTAAACTACTCAACTACAGGCAGTGTTGCGAATGATGCTGCAAGTTCTTCATCCGTAGGGATATAATCCTCCATCTTTCCGTCATGGAACTTTTCATAAGCAACAAGGTCAAAATAACCTGTTCCGGTAAGGCCGAATACGATAGTCTTTTCTTCACCTGTTTCCTTGCACTTAAGTGCTTCATCAATTGCAACCTTAATTGCATGTGAGCTTTCCGGTGCAGGAAGAATTCCTTCAACTCTGGCAAACTGCTCTGCAGCTTCAAATACTGCGGTCTGAGGAACGGATACAGCCTCCATAAGTCCATCATCATAAAGCTGTGAAAGAGTAGAGCTCATACCATGATAACGAAGACCTCCCGCATGGTTTGGAGCAGGTATAAAGTTGCTGCCGAGAGTATACATCTTGGCAAGAGGACATACCATACCGGTATCACAGAAATCGTAAGCATATTTTCCTCTTGTAAAGCTTGGGCATGATGCAGGCTCAACTGCGATAATTCTATAATCGGCTCCGTTTTTAATCTTCTCACCCATAAACGGTGCGATAAGGCCTCCGAGGTTCGAACCGCCTCCTGCACAGCCGATAACAATATCAGGCTTTATGCCGTATTTATCAAGTGCGGCTTTTGCCTCAAGACCGATTACGGACTGATGAAGCAATACCTGATTTAAAACACTTCCGAGGACATATCTGTAGCCCTCTGTTGATGTTGCAACCTCAACAGCTTCCGAAATAGCACAGCCAAGACTTCCCGAGGTTCCCGGATGTGCTGCAAGTATCTTTCTTCCAACTTCGGTATCCATTGACGGCGAAGGAGTAACCGAAGCTCCGTAGGTTCTCATAACCTCACGTCTGAAAGGCTTTTGCTCGTAAGAAACCTTAACCATAAATACCTTACAATCCAGATCAAAATAAGAACATGCCATCGAAAGTGCAGTTCCCCACTGACCCGCTCCGGTCTCTGTTGTAACGCCCTTTAAGCCCTGTTTTTTCGCATAATAAGCCTGAGCTATTGCAGAATTAAGCTTATGGCTTCCGCTCGTATTGTTTCCTTCAAACTTATAATAAATCTTTGCAGGTGTCTGAAGCTTTTCCTCAAGGCAATATGCTCTTACAAGCGGTGACGGACGATACATTTTATAAAAATTGAGTATCTCCTCAGGTATGTCAAAATAAGGAGTGGTATCATCAAGTTCCTGCTTTATAAGTTCATCGCAAAATACAGGAGCAAGCTCTTCTGCCGTCATAGGCTTAAGCGTTCCCGGATTAAGAAGCGGTGCAGGCTTATTTACCATATCAGCTCTTAAATTATACCACTGCTTTGGCATCTCCGATTCTTCAAGATAAATTTTGTAAGGGATTTCCTTTGTCATAGTTTTATTTTTCCTTTCTTTTAATATCTTTAAATATGAGGTTCTTAACGCAGTTTACACAGCGCTTACCCAATGCTCATACTGCTTATCCTCGTGATATGCTGCTTTCAAATATGTGTCATGAATCTCGCCAGTTATCTCACCCTCGGAGTCAGTTATTTCATAACCATCAACACTTATAACCGGTGTGATTTCCATAGCCGAACCACACATAAAAATTTCATCGGCTGTATATAGTTCAGTTCTGTCAACAGATCTTTCTTCCACACTTATGCCTTTATCTTTTGCAATTGTAATAACCGAATCACGTGTTATGCTTTCAAGAACCGAATCGGTTAAAACCGGTGTGATTAAGGTATTGTTTTTAACCATAAACAAGCAGCTTCCCGGTCCTTCCGACATTTTATTGTTCTCATTCATAAAAATGCAGGTATTATAGCCATTTCTTATGGCTTCGCGCTGACCCATTCTACTGTTTATGTAATTTGCTCCACACTTTATCCTCGGCGATAGTGTATTATCCGAAATTCTTCTCCAGGACGAAACGCATACCTTCAACCCTTTTTGTTTATATTCCGAACTGTTAAGAGTTCTCGGCGTAGGCACAACAAACATTTCCGTAGGGCCTTCACTTCCCCAGGATCCAAAATCATCAATAAACAAGGTTTGCCTTACCGATAAATTTTCTTTATAATCATTTGCATTAACAGCTTCTTCAAGTGCATTCTTCATTTGTTCTTTCGTATAAGGACAATCCATTTGCAAAAGTGTCGCTGACTTAATCAGCCGGTTGTAATGATCCTCAAGCCGGAACGCATACATCTTATTCTCCTTATCATTCCAATAACACGGAATACCTTCGAAAACATTTAATCCGAATTGTGCCGTAGGTGAATATGCCATTATTTTTGCGTCCTTAATCGGAACCAGATTCTTTTTAAACCATATCAATCTTTCTTCCAACGGATATTTCATCTTTGTCCACCATCCTTACTTTTTTCAGAAGTTATATGTAGTGAATATATCTTCATATTTTTCGGCTCTTTTTATTAATTCTGTTTTTCCCGAACTTATATCTATCACAGGAACATTCGGAAAAATAAACGGTGGTTTCATTACAACGGAGTACGAACCGCAACTACCGAAAACCAGATAGTCTCCCACACCTATCTTGCCGCAATAATTTTTATATAAATAATCCGATTCTATACATGTATATCCGGCTATATCCGCTTTTTCACAATTGAGTTTTTCACCCTCACAGCCGACAACCTGCATAGGCGGATTAATTCCGGACATACTTATATTTTTTTGAGAACCGTTTGTTGTAATAATTATTTTTCCTCTTATATCTTTTATAGTTTCAACCTTACATACATATCTCATGCAATTGGCCGCAACTGCCGTACCGGGTTCTATAATAAGCCAAGGTATGTCTTTTTTATCTCTGAAATACTCCGAAAAAACCGTTGCTGCACGCCCGGCATAGTCATCAAAAGAAAACCTATCCAATTTCAACTGTTCTCTTAAGGAATCCGGCATATCACCCGAAATACCTCCGCCAAGATCAAGGAACGAAGGCCTTAAACCATATGTAGCAACAATTTTGTCATAAACAGAAATCATACCCTTTGCTTTTTCATTCCAATATTTATAATTCCTGTTTGCAAAATGTGCCTGCAGTGATTTAAGTTCAATATTATCAATTGATAAAATCATTTCAAATATTTTATTGAACTCATCTTTTTCCACATCCAAACCGAATCTCGAAATCACACCGTCGCCAATGTCATAATTGCATCTTACGCCTATATTAATTATATCATTTTTATGTTTCTTTGCAATTTCACAAACTGTCAAAAACTCAGAGTACGAATCAACATTTATTGTTCCACCGGAAATCAAAAATCTTTCAGCTTCCTTCTTTGATTTAACCGGTCCGTTCCAAAATATCATTTTAGGCCTGACACCTGTTCGTTCGGCTATGCAAAGCTCCATACCTGAAACTACTTCGGCAAAGCCACCGTTATCATTTATGATTTTTACGAGCTTAGGAATATAATTTGTCTTATACGAATAAGCAAGATTGGTCTTTTCATAATATTGCTTAAATGAATCCAATAATTTTTCACAATTATCTTTAAAGACGTCCGAATCCAAAACATAGAACGAATCGCCGTATTCTTTTGATAATTCTTTTATCTTTTCAAACGACAAATCTATCATTTTTCTATCCTTCCAGTGCTTTTACAACCAAAGCATGATTATCTTCATAGCCCTTCTTATCCAAATCGGCCGCCCAAATTTCCGTTTCTCTTAAACGCTTTATATTGTCGGTCAATGTTTTTTCTATTAAGTCTATATCTTTGATTTTTTCCGCATTGCAAAAAGTTCTCGACAAAATAACCGCAGTCGAACCGAGCCTGTAATGTTCCGCTATAAGCTCCTCCGGAGATGGCGAAAGACCTAATCCAAATTGACCTATTCCGCCTATACCAAAAGGGATCCCGGCTTCTTTTATTATTGTGGAAAGCTTATCCAAAAGTCCACTTGCAAACGGTTCAAACATATCTTTATATCCATATGACAAACGTAAATCATTAAGGCCTATGTGTATCTCATCAATACCTTTAATTTCCAGCACGTTTTTTAATTCTTCCACTGCCTCTTTTGTTTCCAAAAGCAAAAGACTTCTGCACCTTCCGTCAAGATATGTTATAAAGTTCCAAACCTCTTCTTTTGATTTCCAATACGGAAGCATAATAATATCCGCTCCGGCATCAATAACCTCATCTATTTCTTTTTTACTGTTTTTGTTCCATGGATTAACACGTACAAGCAAATCCGATTTATTAAGCAAAGGGGCAATTTTCTTTATATCCTCAATCGTATGAAAGGATTTAACCGTATTTAAATTTTTCTGCCTTTGCTCTTTACCCAAAACTTCAAGATCAATCCAGATACGATTGACTCCCGCTCTTTCGGCAGCCAGGGCAATCCGGTCATCATTTGTAATATATAACAGTTTTAACATATTACCTTATCTCCCGTAATCATTTGCTTTTGGAATACTTATCCACAAGTTTTAGATATTCGTTCCAATTACCCATATCAACCCATGAATTTTCCGAAACAGGAAAGGCACCAACCCTCTCGTTATTGTCTATCAATTTTTTTATTAAATCCGTAATATCGGTAAATGTATTATCTTCCAGATACTTAAGAGCTTCCGCTTCCAAAATATACATTCCGGAATTTATCTGATATACATATTCAGGTTTTTCTTTAATACTATTTACGACTCCGCCAACCTCGGTTTCAAGTGTTCCGTATGGTATACTCATCTTTTTTACAACCGAAACAACGGTAATCATATTTTTGTTTGTATGATGATACTCAACCAAATCTTCAAGCTTTACATCAACAAGAGTGTCACAGTTTATAACAAAAAATGTTTCCTTAAGCTTGTCCTTTAACAAATACAAGGAACCTGCCGTTCCAAGCGGTTTTTCCTCATGAATAAATTCAATTTCAAAATCATTCTTATCCGAGAAATAGTCTTCAATAGTTTCTTTTTTGTAATTAACCGAGACATAAAACTTATCGCAGCCTACTTGTTTAAACGAATTCATGATTTCCTCAATAACAGTTCTGTCCGATATAGGTATAAGAGGTTTTGGGATAATATTTGTAAGTGGCAAAAGTCGTGTTCCTTTTCCTCCCGCCATAATGACTACCGGACATTTTATCTGTTCATGAACCGGTTCATTATCCTCATCAAAAAGCTCATCCCATTCTATCACATCAACAAGCTTTTTATCCTCATCTATTATCGGCATGGATTCAATACGTTCCTTGCGCATTCTTTCTTTGATAAAATCCATGTCATCTCCGACAGATGCAACCGTAATATCAGGACGAACAAATTCCAAAACCGAAAGAGATAAATCTTTTTTTGCCAGTAACGCTCTTTGTATATCACCTATACTTATTACACCCTTAAAAAGATTATCATCACAAATAATCAGAAGCTTTCTGTCTGTGCTGTCCATAATATTAAGTGCTTCTATCAATGTTACTTTTCCGTTAATTATCTGGTTAAAATTAATCATATTTTTCTCTCCGAATGTATCACAGATACTTAATTACATTTTTCCGTCAAGCGACCTGCCTGTTTCGATGTGGTCAAAATTAGGCAAATAATTCTTTAAAATATCAACTATTTTTTCTTTGGTTGTTTCCTTGGAAAACGCCTCATTTAAATCATTAAATAATTTATCTGTGCGTTTTTTATCAGTAATATTCTTACCAACAATTACACCAAGTGCCAAAAACCTTTCCATATCGGCTTCCTCGGTTTCGGTAATAAACTCTTCAAATGATTTTTCTCCCGAAGTATCAGAAGTCGAAAAACGAACCGGATATTTTTTGCTTCCGTTCTTTAACTCATCCGCTTTTTCCAAAGCTTCCGCATCGGAATCGCATTCTAAAACTTCATAACCGAGTTCTTTTAAAAGCTCTCTCGCTATATCATCAAAAGTCATCATTTGAGCTTCATCAAGCTTCGGAAAAAAGATGTTTCGATTATCTCCCAAAACACAAGCAAGCATACATATTTGTCCGGATTCCTCAGGTGAGACAAAAAACCTTCGAACGTCAGACGGTGCCGACAGAGGCTGTAGTTTTGATATTCTTTCCAGAAATCCTGCAGGAAGGGAACCGTTTGAAAAAGCCACATTGGCAAAACGAGCAGTCTTAACAGGAAATTTATCCGAATATGAAAAGATAACATCCTCCATTATTCTTTTACTCGCACCCATAATATTTACGGGATTTGCCGCCTTATCGGTTGAAACACAAAAATATTCTTCCGGAGGATATTGCGATAGCAAATCCAATAAAAGTTTTGCATTGATCACATTATTTTTTATCAATGCTTCGATGCTGTATATATCCTTTTCGGACCTGACATGCTTATGCGCCGAAAAATTAGCGACAATGTCAAATCCACCTCTTTTTATAAACATTTTTTTGAAAACATCAGATGCATAATCTATCGGATACGGAACATAATCATCAGGAATAAACATCCCCTTTGTTGATCTTAAATCCCTTGTCAATTCGGCAAGTGCATTTTCATTCAGATCCACGATAACAAGCGTAGCCGGTTTAAACGGAAGAATCGATTTGATAAAAGATGAGCCAATCGAACCTGCACCTCCTATTACCAAAACCGACTTTCCTTCAATCTTCTTTTTAATCGCTTCATAATTATTTTCAATGTCACGAACAAACAATGATGTTTTTCGTTTAATTACATGCTCATTTATAAAGCCGTTAATATTTAAGTTTCCTGCACCCATTTATAATTCCCACTTTCCTTTGGCCAATACCCCACGTATTACTTAAAATAGTATTTTATTGCTGCAAGACATGTGATACATAGCATTTTTTCAGTAGCATTTCCCGTAGTGTACAACTTTTTTATTTTATATCTGCATGTGTCGGATATCTTATCCGACAAAATCATATCGGAATAATAATCATCATACAGCTTTCTTAATCCGGCATTGTTTTCCCACCACAAATCTATCGGATTCATACCGGTCATAATCTTATTATCAATTCTTACATTAAATCCAAGTTTTTTTAATACAAGCTTCGGATTACGAATCGCAAGGATAGCTTTCTCTTTCAGCTCATTGTTTTTTTCGGTAATCTTTTTTCCTGTTTTTTCCCAAATATATTTTGCAGCACCCGGATATTTTTTCAGTATCCATTTTTTATACAATTCATGTTTTTTTCTTAACGAAACAGGAATGCTCATACAATATTCCAATAATTCTATATTCAAAAAAGGTGATGCAACCTCAGTATAATTTCTGGTATACAAATGCGAGCTTAAGCATCCCATAAAGCCCCTGACAAACATCAAATAATCTTCTCTGTCATGAAATGCCGACATATCGGTCCATGCCGGTTTAAACATCGTGGAGTACAATCCGCCCGGAGTCATATCGTTAAGTTCTTTATCGGAAGACAAAAAGCATCCTATTATAACATCTCCTATTTGTCCCGTATGTATAAGCCCCGTGTTACTTATATCCTCAGAATCCAACATTTCCTTTTCCGCACCTATACCTCCATATATAGCCAGGCCGTAATTCATGGAAATATATTCATCAATTTTAAACAAATGCTTTGCTAAATCAAGATGCCAAACAATATGTTTCAAGCCCAGATCTTCTGCAATCCGCTTTGCTATTATTTCATCAAGACTGTCTGACTGGGCAAACGTCATACATACAACATCTTTGTAGCCAAGATCGTTTGCTACCCAAAGATTCATTCTTGAATCAAGCCCCCCGCTAAGCTGCGCCAGATGAGTATAATTATACTCCTTATCCTTTTCATATTCCAGCTTTACCGCTTTACGGAATAAATCATCCATTTCATCTATAATTTCCGCTTCACTTTTCTTTGATAAATCATATCTTCCCGGTTTAATATTAAAATACTTTTTAATATTAAACGAGCCGTCTTTATATATAAGATAATGTCCCGGATAAAGCCTTTTGATTTCGTTTACATATGTAAAATCCTGTGCCATATAACCGTATGAACAAACGGAATTCAAAGCATTTTCATCAAAGGTAATACTTCTATCGTTTTGTTTCAATGTTTCAAGAATCCAGTCTATCTGCGATGAGATAACAAACCGGCCTTCAGGAAATGAATAAAACAGCATATTATCACCGTAATGATTTGTATATATAATCCACTTTAATTCCTTTTTTATATATAAAGCCCCCGAAAAACTTCCCCTGAATTTATCAAAGAAAGTTTCCCCGACAGATTCGAACATTTTTATTATAAGCTCTGAAACTGAATCCGTTCCATATTCTTTTAAAAGATGAATTTTATTCAACAATACGCCCTCGGAAACAATGATATAATCCTTGGTTTCTTCCATACACTTATCGTTTATGAACTTGTCCAAAGTACACCTTTTGATTTTTATTCCGTTCCATTCCTTTTCATCTAAAACACATCTGTCTTTCTTTGCGGAATTTAATTCTGCGGTTATTTCAAAATCCGATATATAAAAACCGGGCATTTTCAATCCTCCAAATCAATAATCAATCAAGTAGAGTTTTCTCCATTTCGGTATATAAGACTCCCATGAACAGATTTTAAATATAACATCCGAATTGGAATTCATCCTGTCATACAATCCGCTCGATTTCTTTTTTGACATATTATCTTTCAATATTTCTAACATTTCGTCAAAATCCTTGAATGACAAATAAAATACTTTGTTTTCAAGTTCCTTATATCTTATCCATTTTGGATTCAAAACCAGACACTTACAATAAAGATGCTCGCACATTGTAGCAGACTGTGCATCCGTTGTCTGAGCATGAATAAATATATCCGTTATTTTTGTAATTTCAGATATCTCTTCATCGGATAGATATGATTCAAAAAAACTATATGTACATCCGGTTTTTTTGCTTAATTCTTTTATTTTATTTTTGTATTCTTCGCTACCCGAACCATAGGTAATTCTTAATAATAAATGTATATGCTTCTTTTGTTCTTCCGGCAGCAACATTATTTTATCAAGCACTTTCAAATGTTGCTGTTCTTCGCTGCTGTTATATCCCACGGAAATAATAACCTTATCATTCTCGATATTATATTTAGCTCTTAATTCTTCATCGGAGACAGTCATATTTTTCATATAATCTATGGTATCCGAACCAAAATCAATCATATGGATTTTTTTGTCAAATCTACGACCATACAACAAGTGAAATTTTTTAATCATTTCAGAATTTATTACCGTAATCCCGTCAGCAAGTTTCAATACTGCTTTAGCCAAAATGCTTCCTTTTTTTTCTCTTAAAATATCGCTTCCCCAATAAGAAACAAAAACTTTTTTCCCGAACAATTTCGCAATAGGAATCATTAAAAGCGATCGGTTGGTAATAAAATGAAAACTTATTATGTCATATTTGCCTTTAAAAGCTTTCAGGTTTTTTATGCCGCACAGAAGCGTTCCGATTTTTCCGTCAGAATACTTCTCACGAATAACTTTTATACCTTTTTTAGCATAATAATCCGAGTATAGTTTATTTTCTCTTGATAAAACACTGACTTTTTCATCATAGGTAAGCATTGTTTTTTCAATCAACGATTTAATATATATCGAATCAGCATTTCCTACTACCAAATACTTCATTAATCTGCCTGTTCCTTTCTACGAAAAGTTATAACCAAATAAACCGTACTCATCACACTCGAAACCACAACAACCGAAACAGTAGCGATTGCCGCTCCGACAGAGCCCCAAAGCTGAATCAGGATAAAATCCGCAATCACATTTACTATTCCGGATACGATTGATTCAATCAGATTAAACTTAAGCTTCCTCTGCGTCACCAGAAGATTACCGGATATAATTCTAAATGTTCCGGAAATAAAATAGTTTATCGCAAGTATTCTGAAGACGGTTACCGCATCGAGATATTGTGCTCCAAAAAATATTTTTATAATAAACGGTGCAAAAGCAAAAAGCACTGCCGATAAAATCAGATTGAAAGCTCCCATGACGGCAACAATCAGCTTATAGTTTTTTAAGCACCATTTACCGTCATCCTTATGCTCCGCAAAATAAGGATATACATAAATCATAAGTGACAGCGGAATAAAGGTTAATGCGGTCGGAATCATGGTTGCGACCTTATAGCTTGCAAGCACCTTTTCCTCCGAATCAACTATGCCGAGGACAAAAACGTCAAGCAAATACAAAAGCTGTGCAAGAGCATTATTAACCATAGAAATAAAACCGATCTTAAGCAAATCATTTTT
The DNA here is from genome assembly GCA_002369325.1 of Lachnospiraceae bacterium UBA3820. Taxonomy (GTDB): domain Bacteria; phylum Bacillota; class Clostridia; order Lachnospirales; family Lachnospiraceae; genus Coprococcus_C. Next base: position 2,072 of record DFDU01000110.1, on the reverse strand, counting down.
ATCCTTACCGATATCGGTATTATCTTTATTTATCAAACGAACGTGAAAAACAAAATATCCCAAAAGGCATGCCGTAATCGTTGAAACATAATATCCTATGACAAGTCCCATTTCCCGAAGTAAAAATGCACCTCCGGCAGAAACGGCAAAAAGTAATACAGTATTAAAAACCGAAAGAACGGCAAATTCTCTGTTTCTTTTTTGTGCTCGTAAACAGCAGGACATCATATTAAAAATAAACTGAAACACCGGAAGCAGACACAATACACAAAGCAGTTGTCCTCCGTCCTTTATTTTCAAAGGTATGAACAATCCGATAATAAGTAATACAGCCGTCAATACAAGATTAAACAAAATTCCGAATCTTGTACCGTAATTACTGATTTTTTTTGTATATTCGCTTTCTCCGCCATGCTCACTTGAAAGTTGAAGCACCCCGGAATCAACGCCCATTCCGCTAAATATAAATACTATACTGTAAATATTCCATGCATAGGTAAATGTACCGTATTCGGACTTGGTCAGGATTCTGACAAGGACAATACTGCTTATAAAAACTATTATTCGATTTAAAGCATTCCCACCGAAAATATGAAAAAAGCCTGTAGAAAAAAGCTTCTTTGATATATTTCCGGTCAAAGATTTATTATCTTTACCTTTCATATTGTCAAACATATGTCACTCCCATTTGAAAGAAATGCTATTTTTTCAATATATCAAACGAAGAAATTATACCATATTTTTATTTTATAGTATACAAAATTTAATCAGAATTCCATAGCTTACTCCGTTTTAACCGTCGAATATCCTGCATTGAAAAAGTTATTGATTTTGCCTTTATCAAGATTTTCGCCGATAACTATAATTACATTCTGTCCTTTTGAAATTTCATTTTCGTTTATACCCTTTTTTGTCGCATTAATTTCAAACCATTTATCTTTTGATTTTGCAAAACCTTTAACACGCATTATCCTTCCAATTGTTTTATTTTCAAACAAATCCTTTATAGCGTCTTTAATTTTGTCATAATCCATATCAATGTTCATAAAGAAAAACGCATCAAAAGAGCTGTCATCCATCGAAAATTTTTTCTCAAAGCTTTCGGATTTATAACCTGAATTTTCGATCATTTCATAGTCTTCGGCATCTAAATCATCCCAGTTTTTAGAAATCAACTCAGGCGCATCGACATGCATTCTTCTTCTACTTTTCACTTTTTCCAAAGCATTATTCAAGTGTCTTACCGTAGCCTCAATCCTGTTTTTTTCCACTTCCTGAGTCCGGCTCAACAAAACACAACCGGCATTTACGGTCTGACTTGCAAGCATAAAATCAGCTTCATCCGAAAGATCTTCTTCAAGGTCGGCTTTAATAATTGTTATGACATTTCCTATCTCATATAATCTGTCCAGCGGTTCCTCATGAAGTATGTCAAAAAACTCATCCACATCAAAAATTCCCGACGGCTCAATTATAACTCTGTCATATCCGAGCATAGCCATGGTTATAAGCTTTGTTTTAAATCTTCTTCTGTGACAATCGTAATCACAGCCTCCGGCAACCATCTCCAGATCAACGCCTTTATTTTCCAATTCCGAAAGAAGCATCATATCTACGTTAATTGCCCCGTAGTCGTTCTCAAGAATACATATCTTTTTCTTCTTTTCGGCAAGATATGAGGCATATTTTTTTATAAATGTTGTTTTTCCGGAACCCAAAAATCCGGTGATCAAATCAACTCTTGTCATATATCATTTCCTTTATTTTTCCAGTCCGTCAAGTAATTTATACAGAAGCTTATATAAGGTTTCCGCCTCTTTAGGTTCAAGTGATACACAAGAACCAATCTTTAGCGGTACATTTACTGCTTTTTCCCTTAATTCTTCACCTTTTTTTGTAAGTGTCACATCAAGAACACGTTCATCTTCCTTATCTCTTTCTCTTGATACATAGCCCATTTGTTCAAGCTTTTTTAAAACCGGTGTAAGTGTACCGGAATCAAGATAAAGAAAGCTTCCCAAATCCTTAACATTTATCTTTCTGTGTTCCCACATAACCATCATGGTTATATA
>DFDU01000086.1 GCA_002369325.1 Lachnospiraceae bacterium UBA3820 | reverse complement strand
TATCAGCAGACATTTCTTACAGCATTTGAAAAGGGCGATATTGACGAAGAAAAAAATCCAAAATCATATCTTATTACTATTGCCGCTAATATAAAGAACAATTATGTACGGAAGTATCTGTGGCGAAAACGGATAGTAGATACGGACGTTGCATTTGATGAAGGCATTCTGACGATTGCGTCTGATGAAGTGCCGGTAGACGAGAAGGTCGTAAGGGATGATGAAACGGCGCAAATTAGAAAGCTTGTCAGAAAACTGCCGGATAAATACAGGGATGTGGTATTGATGTTTTATATGGAAGATATGAATGAAACTGAAATATCGAAAGCCTTAAGCATTCCTAAGGGAACCGTAAAAAGCCGCCTTAACAAGGCGAGAAAACTGCTAAAGGAGATGTATGTAAATGGATAATAATATAGACAGATTATTAAAAAAATCACTTGAAGCCGATTACAAGCCGGATGAAAGGCTTGATGAAGAATTGCTTTATTATTTTCAGAATGATAAAAGAAAAAATGAAGATGATAAAAAAGTAAATATACGCATGCATAAGTTGAAAAAAGATGCTAAACGTGCTGCTTTTATTCGCATGGCACAGAGTGCGGCAGCAGCAATTTTAGTTTTTATAATACTCGGTTCGGGAACAGCTTATGCTGTTAATGCCATTATGGAAAAAGCAAGAGTAACAGAACACGGTATGTCGGTAGGAAATGAGGAATATTTAAGTGATGAGGATCTTGCTGAACCATTGGATGATGTAGATGTTGACGTAATAGGCGAAGAAGAGCCGGGGCCGGATGACAAATGGATATCCAAGCGTACGGAAGTTGTATCCGGAACATATCAGAATGTGTACTACACATATCAGGACTACACGACAATGATTGAAGATACTCCGTTTGAGAGCGTATTCAAAGAAATTCCCGGAGAGGAAAGCAGTTCGGAATATGTGATAATCGATTTGGATGAAGTGACAAGGGAATACAGTATGGGAACAATCTTTAATGTCGGAGACGGTGAGGTGTATTTGAATTTGGATTATATTGAGGGAAATGTTGCTGAGGATGCAGCCTACGGTATAAGTCTCGGAAGCACAAGCAATGAGAGAGAATATGTTACCGGTTCAGGAATAAACTTTACGCTTGCGGATAGTGTTAAGGATACCGGTGAAGGGGAAGAAGCTGTAACCACTACATTGATTTCTTATAAAAAATACAGAGGAAGTATTCAATTTATCGGACTTGACGAAGAAGAAATATATAATGTGCTTGAGAATGTTGATTTCTCAAAACTGGAAGATTAAAGAGCGACATAGAAGCGAGACAAGGGGAGGTGTCCGTTATGATAAATGCAATAAAAAATAAAAAAGCAAAAATATGGTTGATTATTTTGTTTATATCGATTGTAATGATTTCTGTGCCGGGATATGGTGTTTATCGGTACATGAAGAGAACACCGAAAATTACAACTAAATGGCCAGGCGAGGTGGAAAGCGGTACAACAATTGGGTATGACAGGCTTGTTGATATTGAATGTAAAGGAAAGTATGATGTTAAGCTTTTGATAGATTCAAATATTCCGACAGCAAAGGTAAATGAGGACGGAAAAAGTATATATTCAGGTGACTGCTCGGGATATATACACGTTATTGTTTTGGTGACGGGAAGTGTATCGGAATCAAGGGAAGCGGAGCTATATTTATATGTCGGACCGGGTAAGGAAGAAAGAAAAGAAATAATAGAAGAAAGCAGGAATAACATAGAGGATATCAACAGCTATCTGGAAGAAAATTATTTTGAAAAAGAATCATTTTCTCAAAAGAGTGTTATTGTTGAAGCCTATGAGTTCCCAAAAGAAAAAATAATTGCCAGAGAATATAATGTTGCGTATAAGATGTCGGATAATTCGATGAAGTATTTAAAAATACGTGCAGAGTATGAGCTTACATCCGAAGGCCTTACTCTGAAAAATGTAAATACGATGGAAGAAAGCGAAGAGGATTATCGGTTGCTTGAAAACAGTATTAAATATTATTCGGAAACACAAGGTGATCCTTTGACAAACTGGAAGGATATCGGAGATGGAATTTATATGCAAATCTGTTCCGATTCCTGCGCTAATATTGCACCTGAAAATTATAAGATGACCTATATTTTTTCGTTATAGCGTCAAAATAATTATATCTATATAAAAACTTAAAAAATTATTGCGTATGACAATGACATATGGTATAATGACATTGTCATACAAAAAACTGTTATAATTCACTATTGTATTATCTGAATAGATGAGTATAATATAAGTAAGTGGAGACACTTCGATGAAAGAGCATCGTAAAAAGTTGGGCTGCAGGTGGAGCAGGGTAATTTTCCATCTCTTTAGATGTCTTAACAGGGCATTGGGCCTGGCAGCAAGGATTAAAGCTGTAGTCCACGTGGGGGACTTAATGATTCTCACGTCGTTAATGATATCTTAACTGGATATCGCGGCTGACAACCAGCATAAAACTCTTATTATAACAGAAATCTTGAGGAGTGTGATAATTCACACTCCTCATTTAATATAGGAGTATTAATGGCTACAAAAACAGAAAAGAAAAATTTGATAAGACAATATATTATTAACGCTGCAAAAGTTTATAGTAGCAATTTGGCAGGAAAGACATTTCTTTATGTTTATGGACATGAATTTTTTGAAGTTTCCTTTCCTACGGATCATTTTTTGCACCTTACAGGAGTGGAATCTACATTAGATAAGAAGGACTTTTATCGGAAAGCAAAGAAAGAAAAACTGACAAATCATCAGTTTTATTTTTCGCTTAGATATCCATATGCAAATGCAAGGAAGAAACTTCCGTGTCTGATACGTTTATCAGAATTAACCACGGATGTGGTATGTGTTCTTAAAGATTTGCATACGAAGTCGATAATATATAAACTTAGTGTAACTAATCTGGAATTTACTCTTGGATTAGTAGAAGATAAATCTGCTGTTGGCAAAAAAAGAAGCAATTTCTTTCTTCCGATGTCGTTACGTGTGAAAGATAAGTCAATTGAAAACAGCACTGAAGGAGAAATAGTAGATTATATCTTTTCAAAAAGTGCGAGTGAATCCAAGTATAATAATCTATTAGTGTTTGACGAGGATAAAGACATAATAAATTCGGTTAGAATGTTAATTGATGAAAAATTATTAGAAAAAATAGATAACAAAATAAAATGACAATGACTAAACAATAGAAAATCATTCATTTTCCTTTGTTATCTTCTTGTAATATTCAAACAATCTTTTCTGTTGAGATGCACTTAAGTCATCAAAATTTTCCGTTATTTTAAATAAGATAGGATTGCCTTTTTTTTCAACGACTATTCTGTCGGATGCAGGGTTATCGTTTACACCCGTTAAATAATCAACCGATGTATTTAAAGCTGTAGCCATAGCTTCTATAACCTGAATGGTAGGTTTTCTTTCTCCGTTCTCATATCTTACATAACCTGACTGGGTAAGACCGATTTTTTTTGCGGCTTCTGTTTTATTTATTCCACATGATTCGCGGCATTCTTTTAATCTTTCAGGGATTAGTGGTGCTGACATATATTGTTACCTCCTATAATCTTGTGTAAGAATTTATATATATTATAATACTTTTTCTAGTAATTGACAATGGCATATGTTATAATGACAATGTCGATTTAATAGTTAAGTTTTCTATTTGTAAATTGACATTTTGAAAAAATCTGATTTTATAGAAAATGAAAAGCAGTCTATAATTTTAGTTGATGTAAGTGCTTTAAATAAAAGTAATATTATTAATTACAAATATACTTATTCGTACTTACATAACATCAGAAAGGAATTCCGATAAATCATGCTTGACATTCTTATAGTTGAAGATAATAAAGAAATAGGAAATATACTCAGTGCATTTTTGAGAAAAAACAATTACGTGGTATCGGTTGTGGACAGCGGCGAGAAAGCAATGGAGCTTTTTGAAATGTATGGAGCAAAGCTGGTTATTCTTGATTTAATGCTGCCTGAAATGGACGGGTTTGCCGTGTGCTCAAAGATTAGGAAAACTTCAAATGCACATATCCTTATTGCAAGTGCAAAAACCGAAAAGGACGATAAGCTTAAGGGTCTTAATCTGGGCGCCGATGATTACATAGAAAAGCCGTATGATATGGATATCTTGCTTGCAAAGATAAATGGAATATTTAAGCGAAAATATGCTTTGGATATAATTCAGGAAGGCAATCTTACACTTAATTCGGTAAACAAGTCTTTGCAGGTAGATGGCGGGGATGTGTTTGTGACATATAAGGAGTTTGACCTTTTGAAACTACTTATTGAAAATAAGGGAGTTACCTTAAAGAAGGAATATCTTTTCGGAACCATATGGGGAAGTGACAGCGACTCCGAGTTACAGACACTTACGGTTCATATCAAGTGGCTGCGTGAGAAAATAGAGGATAACCCTAAAAAACCTAAGCATATTATTACGGTATGGGGAGTGGGATACAGGTTTGAGTAGATTTAGAAAAATTTCTTTATTAATAGTGATTGCAGAGATACTCATAATTGCAGTGATGAACTTTGCTCTTATTTCGCATAAAAGACAGAAAGAAGATTATTACAGAGTCGATGCAGAGAGAGTTTTAAGGATTCTTGAGAGTGATGAGGACGCAAGACGGAACCCGGAAATGATTGATTTGTCAAAGTTTGATACACTGATAAGAGTGAGGATTTTTGATGCTGATGATATTTGCAATAATCAGTATTTGGTGGAAGAAGCAGGAGGAAAGCTTTGGCGAATTGAATATAAAACAGAAAACTATAATGAACTGTTTCTTATGAATACGGGAATGTTTGTTATGCTTGTTTTAACCGTGTTTTTGCTGCTTTTCATAAGCAGAAAGGTTTTACATCCGTTTGATAAAATGTCATCGCTTACGGTGGAACTTGCAAAGGGAAATTTAAGTAATCCCATCAAGGAGGATAAGAACAGATTTTTCGGAAGATTCATATGGGGGATAGATATGCTCAGAGAAAAGCTTGAAGACAGTAAGTCTAAAAATCTGAGATATCAGAAGGAGAAAAAGACACTGTTGCTCTCACTCTCGCATGATATAAAGACTCCTTTATCGTCCATACAGCTTTATGCCAAGGCACTTTCGGAAGGAATTTATGAAACGGAAGAAGAAAGAAAAAAGGCATTTAGCGGAATAATGAAAAATGCGGATGAGGTAAAAAGGTATGTAGATCATATACATACCTTATCCAGAGAAGAGTTTATGGATTTCGAAGTGAATATGGGAGAATCATATCTTTCCGAAATAATGACAGATATAGAGGTTTATTATAAGGATAAGCTAAGCTTGATTCATACAGGATTTGAAGTAAATGAATATGATAATGTTATGCTTTCGTGCGACAGGGACAGGCTGACGGAGGCTATCCAAAATATTATGGAAAATGCTATCAAATACGGAGATGGAAAGAAAATTACTATTTCATTTGATGAGGAAGAAAATTGCAAGCTTATAAGCATAGAAAATACCGGAAATTCAATAAATGAAAATGAGCTGCCAAATTTGTTTGATTCTTTTTACAGAGGAAGTAATGCCGGAAATGTTAAGGGAAACGGACTTGGCCTTTACATAGTAAAACAGCTTATGACAAAAATGGACGGCGATGTTTTTGTTAGTGCCGATGATTATATTTTTAAGGTAACTCTCGTCGTAAGAAAAGCTTAATATCTTTATACCAGGCAGATGGTTAAACGTACCGACCCTATAAATTTATGATATAAGGTCGGTACTTGTATTTTAATAACTGTATTTGCGAAAAATAATTATTTTTAAAATTTGTTTTTTTATTTAATGTTCATTTAATAATTTCAAATTTATAGTTTAACCGTAAACAGTAAGCAGTTAAGGAAAGGTGGAAGCTATGTTTTTTCAAATTTTAAAAAAGGATTTAAAAAGAAACAAAACAATGAACGTAATTCTGTTTCTTTTTATTGTACTGGCTACGGTTTTTGTGTCCAGCGGATTAAGTAATCTTGTGTCTGTAATAAGCGGTCTTGATTACTATATCGGGCAGGCTGTCGGCGAAAAGGATGATTATTTTCTAAGCATTGAATCTGACGGTGAAAATATGAAAGAGGTTCTTGACTCTATTGAGTCTGTTAAATCTTACGGGTACGATGAAGTGCTCAGTTATAGTGACGAGGTGCTTGATAAAAACAAAAAGAAAATCGAATGGAGCGGAGGTATTAGTCTTTGCACCCCAAAGCTTTTATATACAAAGCTTTTTGATTCGGATAATAAGGAAATCAAAAATGTCGAAAAGGGACATATTTACATTTCCGTAAAATTTATAAATGAATACAAAATAAATGTAGGTGATGAAATAACCGTAAAGCTTGGAGATGAAGAAAAAACCTTTATAGTCGACAGTGGTTTAAAGGATGCGGTTTTAGGATCAAGGGTTTCAGGTAATAACAAATTTCTTTTGAATGAAGCGGATTATGATGAGTTTCATAACTCAAGTACAGTCACTGAAGCAAGAATTGTATATATTGAAGCAGATGATGTTAAGAGTATTAAAAATCAAGTTGCCAGAATAGACGGTTTGGATGCGGAATTCCCTAAAAGTACGATAGTAATGACATATATAATTGAAATAATGGTAGCGTTTATTGTAGTAATACTGAGTATATGCCTTATTATAGTATCCTTTGTAATACTTAAGTTCTCAATCGGATTTACCATTCAGGATGATTTCCGTGAAATCGGAGTCATGAAGGCAATAGGTTTAAGAAACTTTAAAATAAGAAGACTTTATCTTACAAAATATATGGCACTTGCGGCAGTTGGTACGGTTATAGGCTGTATCATAAGTTTTCCGTTCGGAAACATGCTTATGAAGAGCGTTACTGAAAATATGATGCTTGGTAATACATATGGAGAGGTAATAAATATTCTCGGTGCATTACTTGTATTTTTGATCATAATGTGGCTTGCATATATTTCAACCGGCAGGGTTAAGAAAATGACACCTGTTGATGCCATAAGAAACGGAGAAACAGGTGAAAGATTTAAGAAAAAAAGAGGTTGTCGCATAAGTAAAAGCCATTCCAAAAACTTTGTTTATCTTGCATGGAATGATATAGTGAGCAGTCCGAAAAGATTTTTAAACATAGTTATATCGTTTGGAATCTGCTCGTTGTTTTTACTTATATTATCAAACTTTACTGCCACACTTGACAGTACTGCTTTTATAGACACATTTTGTATGAGGGCTGATATTTATCTTAGCAATGAAGATGCAAATGCTTTGGAACTTGACGGAGTATTTGCCCAATATGATGACAGTGAAGAGGCTTTAAGGCTTGAAGGTAAGAAAGCAAATTATGTGAGTGATTTTTCCCAATTCGAAAATGGATATAAAATGTATGAAGCTTATCTTATGAAGGTTGAGGAAAAACTCAATGAGGAAGGTATGCCGGCAAAGGTAAGCTGTGATGTTCTGTTTACGTATAATTTAACATTTAATGATAAAGAATATAACTTTTCATTTCTTAAAATTATGGGTAATAAAAGCGGTGATTATCCTATGACAAAAGGAAGTGCACCACAGAATAAAAACGAAATCGCCATAACCAATACGATAGCAAAGTCCACAGGGATTAAAATAGGCGATACAGTTGAGATAGATTATGGTGATAAAAAGGAAAAATGTACTGTGACAGGTATGTATCAGAGCCTGAACAATCTTGGTAATGTTATCAGATTATATGATGATGCACCCGTATCACTTTCGCATTACAGCGGAAATGTACCTATACTTATAACCTTTACTGACAATCCATCGGAAAATGAGATAGAGAAAAGAAAAGAAAAAATTAAGGATATTTTTAATACAAATACGGTTATGAACCAGAGGGAATTCTGTGTGGATTGCGTAGGAGCACTTGATGCAATGAAGGCCGCTGAGCTTATGCTTGTGGCAATTACCGTTATAGTCATCATACTTGTAACAATAATGATGGAGAGAAGCTTTATAACAAAAGAGAAAAAACAGATAGCGATATTAAAGGCTATAGGCTTTAGAGACAGTGACGTAAAAAAATGGCAGATAATGAGATTTTTGATTCTCTCACTTATATCGGTGGTGATAGCGATGGCGGTTTCCGTACCGGTAACGGATTTTGCCGGTGATGCTATTTTTTCGGGAATGGGAGCGGATAGTATAAAGTGGGCTCATAGTATAAGCGGACTGATAAAATATCCCGTATTCCTTGTTGCGTTGACAGTTCTTATAGCATGGCTTACATCGTTATACAGCGGAAAGATTAAAGCAAGAGATACATCAAGTATAGAATAGTGTAAAAAGTAAAGATATAATATTTTTTTGAATAATTAATTGGATTAGTGTATGAGTATATAAATGCAGAAAAGGAGAATGAATATGTCGGTTGTATTGGAAGTAAAAGATTTATGTAAAACCTATGTTATGGATAAAAGACAAAATAACGTGCTTAAAAATATCAGCTTTAAGGTTGAAGCCGGTGAGATGGTTGCAATAATGGGACCGTCCGCCTCCGGAAAATCCACACTTTTATACAGTGTGTCAGGTATGGATGAGGCAACAAGCGGAACAGTGCTTTTTAATGAAAAGGATATTACCAAAATGAAAAAGAATGAACTATCGGATATCAGACTTGATGAGATGGGATTTATATTTCAGCAAATGTTTATGATGAAGAATCTTACCATACTTGATAATATTTTGCTTCCGGGACTTCAAAGTAAAAAACTTGAAAGAAGTCGTACGGAGGTTAAGGAGTATGGAGAGGCACTTATGAGAAAGCTTGGTATCATAGAGACTGCGGATAATGATATAAATGAGGTTTCGGGCGGACAACTTCAACGTGCATGTATATGCCGAAGTCTTATAAATAAGCCGTCGCTTTTGTTTGCCGATGAACCTACGGGAGCTTTAAACAGAGCTTCATCAGACGAGGTTATGCAGGAGCTTACTAAGATAAATAAGGAGGGCACAAGTATCATGATGGTAACCCATGATTCAAAGGTTGCCGCTAAATGTACAAGAGTGCTTTATATAAGCGATGGAAATATCGAGGGTGAATTTATAAATGATTCGGAGAAGTCAGACAGAGAGAGGGAAAGAGCACTTAACAACTGGCTTATGGATCTTGGATGGTAAAATGGCGTTTTATATAACAGGTCAGACGGAAAGCTGTTATTATGTGTATATAAAGACTCATTTTTAGCGTGTATTTTTGTATAATATGTTACTTTAGAAAAAATTCCACTTATGCTATAATAACGAACATGAGTGGATTTTTTTTAGTTTGTAAATTTGTTTTCCTACGGGGAAAGGAGTTTTTATGTCATATGTTGAATATGAAAAAGCGCAGAAGGCAGGGCTTAAGGCATTTAAGACGGCTGTATCCAAGGGAGAAGATGCTTACCTTCCTGTGCTGGATGAGATATTAAAGGATGTTGATATAGTAGGCGAGGTAAGTCTCGGGCTTGTGCAGATACCGCTTGAAAATGTGGTAGGGACAAGTAATGCCGGTCGAACCTATGCCTTTGCAAATAATTTTATGCCGATTCTTGATTATAAAACAGAATTCGGCGTTAAGTGGTCTACGCTTTGTGACAGCCAGATAGAGGAAGGAATCCGCGAGCCTATTAAGGTTTATGAATACCTTAATAAGTTCTATGTCATAGAGGGAAATAAGCGTGTGTCAGTGCTTAAGTATTTTGGTGCGGTAAATGTCTCGGCAACTGTAATGCGTAAAATACCTAAGCTTACGGATGATTTGGAAACAAGAATCTATTATGAGTTTATGGATTTCTATAAGCTCACGGATATAAATTATATATGGTTTTCGCAGGAAGGTTTTTTCAAAAGACTCCTTGAGCTTACATCCAAAAATCCGGAAGAGCCATGGACAGATGATCAGAAAAAGGATTTCGGTTCATTGAATCATAACTTCTGTGTGGCTTTAAAGGCCAGAGGCGGGGATAAGCTCCCTATAACTCTCGGTGATGCACTTTTGCTTTTCCTTGATGTTTACGGTTATGAAAATGCCAAGGAGTGGACTGGAAATGTTATAAAGGAAAAAATAGATAAGCTCTGGGAAGAATATTTAAATGAGTCATCGGGGCGTGAAGTAAGCCTTAAGCTTGATCCTCCGGATATCGGAAGAAGAAGTATAGTAAGCTATTTCAGAAGCATTGCTTCAAAGCAGGTAAAAGTTGCGTTCCTTTTCAGCAAGGATACAGATGAGTCCGATTGGCTTTATGCTCATGAACTAGGACGACTTTATCTTGAAGATCATTGTAAGGGCAGAATAAAAACTCTTAAGGTTCATAACATCAGAACCGAGGAAGAACTTATTACAGCTATGGAAGACCTTATTATGATGGGTGTAAAGATTATTTTTACCACATCTCCGGGACAGGTAAATGCAAGTCTTAAGGTAGCGGTAAATAATCCGGATGTGGTTATTCTAAACTGCTCGCTTAACACTTCACACAAGCTTATAAGCACATATTATGCAAGACTTTATGAGGTAAAATTCTTATCAGGTATTATTGCCGGTGCTTTAACTAAAAATGATAAAATAGGCTATCTTGCCGACTATCCGATACTCAGCACAACTGCCGATATAAATGCATTTGCACTTGGGGTTTCGATGGTAAATCCAAATGCGAAGATTTATCTTGAATGGACATCGCTTAAAGGTGTTTCACATGAGGCGGCAATAGAGAACTTCAGAAGACAGGATATAAATTATATTTCAGATCAGATTATGATTAAGCCGAATGAAGCTGGAAGACGTTTCGGGCTTTACTATATAGATGAGAACGGAACCTTTAATATAGCTATGCCGACATATCAATGGGGCGTATTTTATGAGAAGCTTATAGAAACGGTTCTTCAGGGAAAACTTAAGGAGGAAGAAAAGAAGGATAATAAGGCGGTCAACTACTGGTGGGGACTCTCGGCAGGAGTGGTTGATCTTATATATTCCGATAAGATTCCGGCAGAAACCTTAAGACTTGTAAAACTGTTTAAAAACATGATGGAAAATAATGAATTTTTCCCTTTTGATACGGTCATTAAGGATCAAAACGGCATCATCAGAAATGAAAATGATGAACATATGATGCCTGAGGAAATAATGAAAATGAATTGGCTTGCGGAAAATGTTGTTGGAGATATTCCGGAAATTGATGAGTTAAAGGATAGTGCAAAGTCAATTGTTGAGCTAAAGGGTGTCAATTCCTTAGAGGAAAAAGCAAGTGTAACGGATGTTAATTCGTCTGATGAAGAAACAGAAAAGACTTCGGATGAGGAAACAGGAGAAGATACAGGGGATAAAGAGGATAAGTAATGAAGATATTACTGCTGGCTGATGAAGAATCAAAATACTATTGGGATTTTTTTGAAAAAAGTAAATTAGAAGGAATAGATCTGATTATATCCTGCGGTGACCTGGCTCCACAGTTTTTATCATTTCTTGCAACCTTTGCGAAGGTTCCCATACTTTATGTTTACGGCAATCATGACTATTGCTATGAGGATACTCCGCCGGATGGCTGCATATGCATAGATGATGACATATATGTTCATGACGGAGTAAGAATTATGGGACTTGGCGGTTGTATGTGTTATAATGAAGGAACATATCAATATACCGAGCAGGAAATGAAAAAAAGGTACAGGAAGCTAAGGAGAAAGATAAAGAAAAACGGCGGTATAGATATACTTGTCACGCATGCGCCGGCATTTCATTTAAATGACAGCAGTGACCTTCCGCATACGGGCTTCAAAGTATTTCTTGATATATTAGATGAGCAAAAGCCGAAACTTTTTGCTCACGGACATGTTCATATAAATTATGGGCGTGACTTTAAGCGCGAATCTGTGTATAATGAAACACGGGTCATAAATGCGTATGAGAAATATATTGTTGAAATTTAAATAGGAAAAAATCCTAAAAGGATTTAAGGGAGATAAGACACATGGAAGAAAACAAATTTGACAGCATACTTGATGCATATGTGGACATTTGTAACGAATCGGATATTATAGATGTCAATCTTTATAAAAAGTACAGTGTAAAAAGAGGACTTCGTGATGCTGACGGACGAGGAGTACTTACAGGACTTACCGAAATATCGGATGTAGTCGGATTTAAGGGAGAAGAAAGAATTCCTATTCCGGGCGAACTCTATTATCAGGGATATGAGGTAAAAAAACTTGTTGCCGGATTAAATAACAGCCTTTACGGGTTCGAAGAGGCAACTTACCTTTTACTTTTCGGACAGCTTCCTACTTCAGAGGAACTTGATACTTTTGTAAGTATCCTTGAGGAATTAAGACAGCTTCCTGAAGCTTTTAACAGAGATGTTATCATGAGAGCTCCTAGTAAGGATATGATGAATATACTTCAGAAATGTGTTCAGTCACTTTATGCTTATGATGAAAAGGCAAATGATACAAGCATTAAGCATGTACTTTTGCAGTCACTTAAGCTTATTGCACAATTTCCGATAATAGCAGCATACGGTTATCAGGCTTACAGACATTATCATATGGAAAAAAGTTTGATTATTCACAGACCTAAAAAGGGTCTTTCAACTGCAGAAAACCTGCTTAGACTTATAAGAACAGATGGAAAGTACACAGAATTAGAAGCAAAAGTTCTGGATGTATGCCTTATAATACATGCCGAGCATGGCGGTGGTAATAACTCGACATTTACAACTCACGTACTTACCTCATCAGGTACAGATACATATTCGACCATATCCGCAGCACTCGGTTCACTCAAGGGACCTCGTCACGGTGGCGCCAATCTTAAGGTTCAGCAGATGTTTGAGGATTTAAAGAATAATGTCATGGATTGGAATAACGAAGATGAGTTAAGTGAATATCTTCAGAATATTCTCGATAAGAAAGCATTTGACGGTGCCGGACTTATATATGGTATGGGACATGCAGTATACAGCGAGTCTGATCCGAGAGCCGTAATACTTAAAGAATATGCAAAGAAGCTTTCAAAGGAAAAGGGAATGGAAAGAGAATATGAGCTTCATGAAAAGGTCGAAAGAATTGCAAAGAAGCTTATAACAGCAAACAGAAATACACAGAAAGCAGTATGTGCAAACGTTGACTTTTACAGTGGATTTGTATATACAATGCTTCGTATACCTAATGAAATATTTACACCTATGTTTGCCATAGCACGTATTTCGGGATGGTCTGCACACCGTCTTGAAGAGCTTGTAAATAAAGGAAAGATTATCCGTCCGGCATACAAGTACGTTGGCGAACACAGAGAGTACATACCTATCGAAGACAGATAGTTAACAACTATTCTTGACTGATCTAAGATAATAAATTATGTATAGGACTTCCGAAAGATACTTAAATATCTCTCGGAAGTCGGATAATTAAAAGGAAAAAATATGTGGATTGCAAGTGATTGGAAGGACTATGAGGTGATTGACTGCTCCGAGGGAGAAAAGCTTGAAAGATGGGGAGAATATATTCTTCTTCGTCCGGACCCTCAGGTAATCTGGAATACACCTAAGAATAATCCTTCGTGGAAAAAATTAAACGGACATTACCATAGAAGCAAAAGCGGCGGAGGAGAATGGGAATTTATGAATCTTCCGAAGCAATGGAGCATTAATTATAAGGAGCTTACCTTTAATCTTAAACCGTTTTCATTCAAGCATACGGGTCTTTTTCCTGAGCAGGCGGTAAACTGGGATTGGTTCGGAGGTCTTATAAAAGATGCGGCACCTAAAAGAGAAATTAAGGTACTCAATCTTTTTGCTTACACGGGAGGAGCTACCGTTGCCGCTGCAAAGGCGGGAGCTAAGGTTACACATGTGGATGCATCAAAGGGAATGGTTACCTGGGCAAAGGAAAATGCTGTGTCATCGGGCCTTGCCGATGCTCCGATAAGATGGCTTGTGGATGATTGTGTTAAATTTGTTGAGCGTGAGATAAGACGCGGAAATAAGTATGACGGAATCATTATGGATCCTCCTTCGTACGGAAGAGGACCTAAAGGGGAGATATGGAAGCTTGAGGATAAGATATATTCATTTATAGAGCTTACAACTAAGCTTTTGAGTGATGATGCTTTATTCTTTCTTATTAATTCATACACGACGGGACTTGCACCGTCTGTATTGACGTATATGGTTTCAAATACAGTGGTAAAGGAGTTCGGAGGAAAGGTTATATCCGATGAGATAGGACTTCCCGTAAGCTCGAACGGACTTGTATTGCCATGTGGAGCTTCCTGCAGATGGACAGGAAAATAAAAGTCTGATATGAAAAGTCTTTATGTGATTAATTATGGGGAAAGAATTGTAGGATGAGAGAAAATAAAGAACAGGAAATTGAAAAGAAGGATACGGACAAAATTATAGCGCAAACCTTCAAGGAGCTTTTAATAAAAAATTCCATAGAGAAGATTACGGTCAAGGAAATATGTGAAAAGTCGGGAATTATAAGACCTACATTTTATAATCATTTTGCGGATAAATATGAGGTTTTGGAATATATCATAAATGAAGAACTGCTCGAACCCATAAAACCGCTTATGTTCAATAACATGTTTCCGGCGGCATACACCCTGCTCTTAACCAATATAGGAAATGATATAGATTTTTATAAAAGAGCCGTTCTGATAGAGGGACAAAATTCTTTTTTTACCATATCGATTAAGCTTGCCTCGGCGGTTTTGCTTGAGACGATAGAAAAGCTGCATCCGGTACACAATTTCAGATATAGCTGGTTATCAAGAGAGATGCTTGCCGAGTATTATGCAAGTACAATGTGCTATGTTGCGATAAACTGGATTAAGAGAGACTTTGCCGTAAGCCCGGATGAGCTTTCCGAAATTTTTGATTATATAAGCAGTCATTCTATTATAGATATATTTAATGATATAGTATAATTATAGATAAAAAAGTACGGTTTTACTATATTTCTCAATGGTAAATATTTATTTACTACCCTATATAAAATTTGACAAATGTATAATGAAGATATACATATTGCAAAAAATGTATATTAGGAATATACACATGAAAAGGATTGGATATTTATTTTATCCGATCCTTTTCATATTATAAGTAACGAAGAGAGGTTTGAAAAATGACCTCAAAAAAATATAGGGAAAGAAGTGAGTAACATGATCAATTTTGGAAGGTGGGTAGTAAAGCATAAGATAGCAATACTTGTTATCGGCATACTTTTACTTATCCCGGCGGCTCTTGGATATTTCAAGACCAGAATAAACTATGATATTCTTACGTACCTTCCTAAGGACATTGAAACTATGAAGGGACAGGAAATCTTAGTTGATGAATTCGGAACGGGTGCATTTTCCGTGTGCGTCGTCGAAGGTATGTCTGACAAAGACATTTCAAAGATGCGTAAGGAGATGGAAGAAGTACCAAACGTAAAAGCTGTTTTATGGTATGACTCATTAGTCGATTTATCTATACCAAAAGAGCTTTTACCTGATGAGATTACGGAAATCTTTTTAAACAAGGATACAGATTCGACTATAATGTTCGTTCTGTTTCCTACATCGATTTCATCCGATGAAACGATGAATGCCATAGGCGATTTAAGAAAGGTGGTCGGAAAACAATGTTACCTTTCGGGTATGTCGGCAGTTATAACCGATACCAAGAATTTGTCGGATAAGGAAACTCCGATATATGTTCTTATAGCCGTTGTACTTGCGGTTTTGGTTTTGGG
Organism: Lachnospiraceae bacterium UBA3820; assembly: GCA_002369325.1. Taxonomy (GTDB): domain Bacteria; phylum Bacillota; class Clostridia; order Lachnospirales; family Lachnospiraceae; genus Coprococcus_C. Next base: position 16,245 of record DFDU01000086.1, on the reverse strand, counting down.
AATTTCGATGGATTCGTTTTTGGTGCCGATATTCTTCCTTTTAAGTATAGGTATGGCTATCATTTATAACATGGGTACAAATGTATTTAAGGGAGAGATATCTTATGTAACACAGGCTCTTGCAGCGGTACTTCAGTTGGGTGTTACGATGGATTATTCGATTTTCTTATGGCACAGTTACGAAGAAAATCAGGAAAGATATGACGGGGACAATAACAGAGCAATGGCACATGCCATATCCAATACCATATCTTCGGTAGTAGGTAGCTCAATTACAACAATTGCCGGCTTTATAGCACTATGCTTTATGAGCTTCACGCTCGGACTTGACATGGGAATTGTAATGGCCAAGGGAGTTATCTTTGGAGTTATAGCCTGTGTAACGGTTCTTCCTTCGATGATACTTATATTTGATAAGGCTATAAAAAAGACCAAGCATAAGGTATTGCTTCCTGATATAAGCAAAATATCCGCATGGGTAGTTAATCATTTCTATATATTCATAGTTTTGTTTGTTTTGATACTTATACCTGCAATTTACGGATATACACATACAAAGGTTTATTACGATCTTGCCGGAACTCTTCCGAGAAATCTTGAAAGCAGTATAGCGGATGATAAGTTGAAAAGCAGCTTTGAAATGGGTGCGACTCATATGATCCTTCTTGATGCGGAAACTTCAAGTAAGGATGTTATCAATATGGCAAATGAGATAAAAGCTGTAAAGGGCGTTAAAAATGTAATCGGGCTCGACAGCCTGCTTGGAGGAATGATACCAAAGGAACTTCTTCCTGAAAAGTTTTTATCGAATCTTGAAAGTGAAGATTACAAATTGTTGCTTGTAACCTCCGAATATAAGATAGCATCGGATGAAGTAAACGAACAATGCGATGTATTAAAGGGCATAGTTAAGAAGTATGACAGTAAGGGAATGCTTATCGGTGAGGCACCTTGTACCAAGGATCTTATAGAGATAACAGCTAAGGACTTTAAGGTAGTAAGTGCCGTATCAATAGGTGTTATATTTATAATCATTGTATTTGTATTCCAATCTGTTTCGCTTCCGGTTATCCTGGTTGCGGTTATAGAGTTTGCGATATTTATAAATATGGGTATTCCTGCATATACAGGAACTGTTCTTCCGTTTATCGCTTCAATCGTAATAGGAACCATACAGCTTGGTGCGACGGTTGACTATGCGATACTTATGACAAATAAGTATAAGAGAGGAAGAAATCATGGACTTGATAAAAAGGCTGCAATCATTGAGGGTATGCAGTCATCCGTACAATCAATACTTGTAAGCGGTTTCAGCTTCTTTGCTGCAACCTTCGGTGTTGGTATGTATTCAAATATAGATATGATAAGTGCTCTTTGTACACTTATGGCAAGAGGTGCTCTTATCAGTATGGTTGTTGTTATACTTGTTCTTCCTTCAATGTTTATGATATTTGACAAAATAATCATTAACACAAGCGCCGGCTTTAAAACGCGAAAGGAAAAGAAGCAGGTAAAGGAACACAAGGAACAGTTACAGGGATAGTTTTTTAGGGAAGGAATGATAGATATGGATATTAAGGATTATTTCAGAAGAAACAGAAAATGTGTTATAAGCGGTGTTACCGCAGCAGCACTTGTTGCAGGCTCATGCTTTGCAGGTGCCTCGTTAAGACCTGTTGAAACATATAACTATGAGCAGGAAGCGGTACTTGCCGAGAACGAAGAAACGGACGGTGAAACCGAGGTATTGACTCCAGACACCGTAGCTGATGAGCTTTCAGGCAAATTCGGCGTGGAACAAAAGGAAGTCAATAAGGAAGAAACGGTATATGCTTTTGCATCTTCAAGCGGTAACGTAGAAAATGTAATAGTAAGCGAATGGCTCAAAAATCCGGAAGGAAAGAGTGAGCTTACCGATAAATCAAGCTTAAAAGATATAGAAAATATTAAGGGTGATGAGGCATTTTCGCAAAACGGTGAAGAACTTACATGGCAGGCAAACGGAAATGACATTTATTATCAGGGTACTACCGATAAGGAATTGCCTGTAGGCGTAAAGGTTACTTATTACCTGGACGGCAAGGAGACCAAACCTGAAGATATGGCAGGCGTAAGCGGAAATGTTAAGATCAGGTTTGATTATACAAACAACACGGCTGTTGAAAAAGAGATAAACGGAAAGAAGGAAAAGGTTAAGGTTCCGTTTGTTGCGGTAACAGGACTTGTACTTAATGAAAATTGTGAAAATATTCAGGTTGAAAACGGTAAGACAATGCCTCAGGGTGACAGCACAATCGTTATAGGATACGGCGTTCCGGGTATGTCGGATTGCCTGGGAATTGAAAACGGTGACTTATCCGATGATATAAGTCTTCCGGAGTATTTTGAGGTAAGTGCCGATGTTAAGGATTTTTCACTTGATATGACGATGACTGCAGTATTATCCGCATCCGAATTCTCACTTGACGGAGATATTGATTTATCAAATGTTGATATGCTTGTTGACAAGGTGGATGAATCGGGAAAGGCATTGGTAGACGGCTCGTCAAAGGTTGCTGACGGAGCAGAACTTCTTCTTTCAAAGATGGGAGATTTTACAACCGGTGCCAAGCAGCTTGCAACAGGAGCAAATCAGGTGGCAACAGGAGCAAATCAGGTAGCAACGGGAGCAGGTCAATTGGCAACGGGAGCAGGTCAGCTTAAAGACGGTGTTGATACGCTTGTATCAAGCTCGGATTCACTTGCTACAGGTGTTACAACCATAAATCAGAGCGCAGCAGGTATAAGTCAGGGTGTAACTGCACTTGATACAGGACTTAATACTCCTATGTCGGATGAACAAAAGAAACAGGTTTCGGATGAAGCCTCGGCAGCAGCTGTTCAGGCTGTAAATGCCCAGTTTGCTGAAGGCTCGGATACTTATAATTATATATATAACTCTGCAGTAACCAATTTTAAGAGTGCATTAACAGATCAGACCACAGTTTCAAATACAAGTGCTGCCGTAGCAAGCGGATTGAGTCAGGATGCACAGCTTAAAGGAGCGTTGTTCTATGGAATTGCCTACAGTGCATATTCGACAAGTGAAGCAGCTGCAAGCGGTGTTCCTTTTGAAACATATATTCAGGATCCAAATGTTCAGGCTGCAGTAAATGCCCAGGTAAGTTCTACTATAAATACAATTGCGGGAAATGTAACAACACAGATTACATCCGGTATAGCAACTCAGGGCGCGGATGCAACAGGTAAGAGTGTTGTGGCAGCATGTCAGACATCTGCAGCACAGGCAGCAGGAACGGCGGCAGGAGCAGCAGCGGTCGCAGGAGCCGAAGGAACAAAGAAGCAGATAGCAGCTCAGATAGAAGCAACCGGAGAAAACGGTTACAGTCTTGTAACAGGAACTCAGGCACTTGCTGCAGGAACTCAGACATTAAATGACAAAATACCTTCACTTACGGCAGGCATCGGAAAGCTTTCGGACGGAGCCAATCAGATAGCATCAGGTTCAAGTCAGCTTGCTACAGGCTCTAACCAGCTTGCAACAGGAACCTCACAGCTTGTGGACGGAAGCAATAAGCTTGCAACAGGAAGTGAGCAGATTAAGGATGGCGTAAAGCAATTATCCGACGGTGCAAATGAATTAAGCGATGGTATGAATAAGTTTTACAACCTTGCTATAAAGAAAATCGTGGAAGCATACAACGGAGATATCAAGGACATAGCAGGAAAGCTTGATGCGGTTCTTGAAGCATCGACAGAGTACCGGACCTTCGCCGGAATAAATGACGGTGACGCAGGTTCCACAAAATTCATTATCAAAACTAACGGCATATCAGAATAAAATTCTTTCCCTGAAGGGCGTGCGTATGCATCCGGCATACGGCGCCCTTCTTTTTTTGCATTTTAATATATTAAATTGTTTTAATTAATACTTAGCAAAAAAAGTATGATAAACAATTGACTTGTAGAATTGTAGAATGTATAATTATAGAAACTATAAATATAAAAGATACGACAGGAGAAGAAACAATGAGATGACATATAGTTTATAAGGGGGAACAGATGATAAAAGAAAATAATGCTATAATTGGAAAACATATAACTATCAAAGCTTTAATGGTTTTGGTTTTAGTTTATATGTTTTTTTGTTGTTTAAATATAAATAACATCAGAACAATTGCAAAAGAATCACAGGAAGAAAAAACATATGAATATGATGAGTCAGGCAGGCTGATAAAAGTTATTTATTCTGACGGAAGTTATGTGATTTACACATATGATAAAAATGGAAATATAACGGGCACGGAGTACAAGCAGGCTGTAGATTCTCAAAATAATGATACAAATAATCCTGATAATACAAATCCTGCAAATTATAATCAAAATGATATAACTAACACAGAAGATCAAAATAATAACACAGATGCTGATTCGGACAATAATTCAGAAAACAATTCATATTCCGATAATAATCAAAGTGGTAACTCTGATACTGCTTCTAACGATAGTACATCTCAAAAATCAGACACAGCTTCCAACGGAAAGACAGATAATAATATAAATAATCATGACAATAAAGAAGAAGATAATCCATCGGATGAAATAAATAACACCTCGGATAATTATAACAATGATTTGTCTGATAAGCAAAACGATGAAGAAACAAATCAGGATAATAACGATAGCCGGGACAATAAAAAAAGCAATAGAAATAACAGTCATTTAAAAAGAATTATAAAGAAAATTATATTAATAGCTTTTGTTTTAATAGCTATTGCATCGGGTATAGGGATAACATTATTTGTTTTGTATAAAAAGAAGGATAAAGATTCCGGGGAGGGAAAGTAATATGAAGTACATAAAGAAATATAGAAGAATAATAGCGGTATTGTTGGTTTTTGTTTTTGTAGCAAATGATATGCATATTGCTTTAGCAGGAAATCTAAATTTTATAAATAAGGAGAATATCGAGAATATAGATATTGATTCTGATATTGAAGATAGTGATATTGAAAATACTGAATCAGAGGAAGACGGATCGGCTGCATTAGAGCTTAAAGAAAGTGAAATGCCGCTTACAACACCATTATATGAAGATATGGAGATTGACGGAAATATTACGCTTGATGAAGATATGGTAATAAATAACCTTATTCTTAATGAAAAAGCTGTACTAAATCTAAACGGATACGTTCTTACGGTTATGGGAAATGCGGAATTAAACGGAGGAACTTTAGAGTTTAATAACGGAATATTAACATGTGAAAATGATGTTGATATTGACAGAAAAGTAACCGTTAAGATGGATAAAATTAATGACAGGCTTGTTGTTAAAGGAAACTTACATGTTTATGGAATGAGCGCTTCGTCAGGAACGGTTTCCTTATATGGTGATTTTATAGCTGACTCAACTGTAAGGCTGAGTGATAATAATAAATTTGTGTTTGAAGGAAATGAAAAGCAGACAATTAGTATAAATACCGAAAGTAATTTTAATATACTTGAATTAAAAAACTTTAGTGAGGAAGGTATATTTATTGATTATGCGCTAAAGTATAATCAACTTATAGATAACAACTGTATAGTTACGTACAATGATTTAGATGGTGCACGAGGTTTTAAACTTGAAGAAGATACACAGATAGATGGCATGTTTTATCTTACCATAGATAAGCTTGACTTAAATGGATATACACTTACTGTTAACGGCGATTTTATTCAGGCTGGTGGAGAGGTTGATTTAAATAACGGAACGCTTATAGTAAAAGGTGACTATGTTGTCGCAAAGCTTGTTAAAAACGAAACAAATGAAGACGGTGAAACAACATATAATTATGAAGCAGGAAGCGGTACTCTTACAATGGATGATGCTAATGATTATTTGTTGGTTGAGGGCTCATATGTAAATAACAAAAACAATAACAGCAATGTCACTCTTACGGAAGGAGTAATGGAAGTAAAGGGTGATTTTAATGCAAAATATCTTTGTGCGTCAGGAAATCACACGCTCACTTTTTCAGGAGAAGAAAAGCAAAATATAGATATGAACTATACAAGTTTTTCATTATACAACTACTATATTAAGAATCTTAATTTTCAAAATACTTCTGATGAAGGCATAATATTATCAAAGGATTTGAATGTATGCGGATGTATAAGACAAAATAATACTAAAGTTGACGGCAGGTTAGTTATATATTCAAGTGTAACTTTTCCGGAAAACCGGTATACGGGTGATTTGTACATATATAACTTAAATTGTACTGCGCCTATGACAGTTTACGGAGATGTAGAAATAGATTCCATGACTGTAAATAATGGTATGGATATATATGGTGATGTTACGGTAAAATCGTTAGAATTATATGATGATGTTAATATATACGGTAACATATCCGGTGGAACGGTAAGCCTAAGAGGAAGCAATATATATGTAAAAGGGGACTCTTTGAATACATATTATTCTGATTATACAAATACTGAAAATACAGTAATGATTGACGGAAACGTGTCTTTAAATGGAAGCAGCCTTGATGATAGTGAATTAACAGTAAAAAAAGATATAAGTACATCTAAAGAAACAGATATAAAAAAGCTTGTTCTTTGCGGAGATGAAAAACAGAAGATAAGTAATGCTTATTATTTTAACTTAGGAACGCTTGTGCTTGAAAATTACAGCGAGGAAGGTATACATGCAGATAATATCATAAATGCAGAAGAAATTATATCAAATGAATTATCCATAACATATGATAATTTTGATGATGCAATAAGCGGTTGGACACTTGAAAAGGATGAGGTTTATGACGGTGATTTGTTAATGATTGGTGGTGAGCTTAACCTTAACGGACACAAGCTTACTGTAACAGGAGACCTTATACAACAGGACGGAACAATTAATATAAATCATGGTGAGCTTGACATTGAAGGAACATATCGTACACAGATAATTGCAAATTCCGACAGAACAAAATTTATAACCGGTAAAGCGGCAGTTATTATGAATAACAGCGACGATAAGATTATTCTTAATAATCTTGTATGGGATACTAATATTGATAATAGTAAAACCATGACTAACGGACAGCTTGAAATAAAAGGTGATATAGATACAGCAAGAAATGTAATTTTTCCGGATATGGGAAACGGAAATGTAATTTTAAACGGTGAAAAGAAGCAGACAATTGATTTAGAAAGTGATTTTATTGTTAATAATCTGGAAATTAATAATAACTCTGAGGAAGGAATAAATATTTCCCGGAGTATTTATGGCGCCGTTTTGGGAGTAAAAAATAATTACAATGACCATGACAGTGTTGTGATTGGAGAGGTTGCTGTTTATGCAGGAACGGTTTTTGCTGATGATAAATTTAGCCCGAGTATGTTTATTGCTGAACCGGTAACTATTTCAAATAATATTACCATACTTGGAAATGTCAGTCTTAAATATCAAATCGGAAAGCTTATAATAAATAATGCCTGTATTAATGTAAAAGGAAATTATAGCGAAGATTACAGCCTTGGACTTGTTATGAAACATAAAAATGACAAATTGAAGGTGGATGGTAAATTCAGCTATTATAATAACTATTATAACAACAGCGAACTTACGGATGGAGTAATAAGTGTAAAAGGAAAATGCACCTTAAGCAGTTATTACAAATCAAGTGGAAATCATAAGCTTTTATTAAATGGAGATACTGCTCAGGAACTTGTTATATATGATAAACCTTATGTAAATATTCTTGAAATAGACAATAAAAGTGAAGAAGGAGTAATCGCTTCGGCATTTTTTGACAAAGGCGAGATTATAACAAACGGTTGCAAGTTTCGTTATAAAGGCATAGAAGGTGAGATAGGCTGGAAGCTTCAGGATGATGAAGAATTTGATGGTGACCTTACTCTTATTGATGGAAAACTTGACTTGAACGGACATACACTTACCGTACATGGAAACTATAATCAGCCGGCAGGAGAACTGTATCTTAATGGAGGAAAGCTTGTAGTTGAGGAAGATTTCAGACTTCAAAATATCACAAAAAAGTTAAACGGCGGAAGATTTGATAAAAGTGCCGGATATATCCAAATGGATAATCCTGAGGACGAGATAACCGTTTACGGAAATACATATCTTTATAACGAAACCGATACAAATATAATTACCGATGGAACGATAAATTTATATAAAGATTTATATATAGAATACAGTGGTAAAGGAAATAACTATACATCGGGTAATGCGTTACTCTGCTTTATGGGAAATGAAAATCAGAGTATATGCGGATATACCGATACGTCGGTCGTTACACTTCATAACGTCAGATGTGACAAGCCGGAAGGAAAAAATATAGAGACAAAATGTAAGCTTTATATATCGGGATGCTTAGATGTAAGCAGACCATACTTTGAAAGTCCGATATATGTAGCTGAAGGTTTTTCATTTAAAAATAATACATTTTACGGGGCACTAAATATAGATAAGTATATAACTCTGTCGCAGGACTTAACGATACATGGAAATCTTAGTATCGATAAAAGCAGGGTTACGGGAAATAATATAAATATATATTGTGACGGCGATGTAGATATAACCAAATCCACACTTGACGGTTGTAATCTTATATTAAACGGAACAAAAAAACAAAATATAAATACCACTGGCAGTACATTGGATGTTCTTACAATCAATAATTCATCGGAAGAAGGAGTGTTCTGTGATTCATATGTAAAAGCAAATGCCGTATATGATGAGAGCGGCAACTTTAATTATCCGTATGTGACAGGATATATGCTTGAAGAAGATACCGTTATAGACGGTGATTTATATCTTGGATACGGAACACTTGATTTGAACGGACATAAGCTAACGATAAACGGTGACCTTATACAGGGAAACTGCTGTATTGACGTAAATAAGGGAAGCCTTTATGTAAAGGGAAACTATGAGCAGAGAATAAGAAGCGGAGAAGAAGGAAATTACACCTACACCGATTCAACAGGTCATATCTTGATGGAAAGAGATGAAGACTATGTATTGGTTGAAGGAGATCTTTTTATTCAGTTTATTGCATATCGTAGTAATGTAAATAGATTTGACGGAGGAACCATAGAACTTAAAGGTAATCTTAATGCTCTTACAACCTATGATCACGGAGCTATATATAAAGGTATTGATAACACTGTTATTAAGCTTTCGGGAGATAAAAAACAGGAGATTGATTATGATTTAAAAATCGGTACACTTATCCTTGATAACAGTACATCGGTTAAAATTTATGGAAGAATAGATATATTAAAGCGTTTTGAAGCTAACGGAACAAAATTTACGGGTGGAAGTATAGGTGTATCTGATATTAGCAGGCTTGCAGATGATACATACAACGGAAATATAACCATTACAGGTGATGTTATTCTTGACAGGAATCTGTTTGTAAACGGAACACTTTGTATCAATGAGAATATGGATTTAAACGGATACGAGGTAGATGCGGACAATATAACTATTAACAGCAAAGTTAAACTAAATAAGGGTAGAATTAACTGTATTAAAACTCTTGACATCAATAGCGTGGGCGAGCTTGTCATGAACAGTGAAAATGATTATGTATATGTCGGAAAAAGTATGAATTTTAATTCATATAAAACACATGAAAATCTGCTTACTGCCGGAACTATAGAAATTTCAGGAGATTTCGTTCAAAACAATTATGATAATTTTACGCCTTCGGGAACGCACAAAACCATAATAAACAAAAAGAGCATAACCGGTGATATAGATTATATTCATACACTAAAATTCTCTGCTTCCGATGGAGTAAGTAAATTTAATAAGCTTATTCTTAAAGAAAGATCAAATATGTATGATATGTCACGTGATGAAGATGACATGGCAGTTGAAATTATATATGAGGGAGTAGAAGCTGAGCCGCCTGCAGCACCTAAAACTATAAAGAAAACAGGAGTAACGGTATCGAGCATAACTCTTGAATTTGTTCCGGAAGACAACGAAGAAGTGATGTGTTATGAGATAATAAGGGATGGAGTAAGGGTAGCGGCAACCGATAAAGCAACATATACAGACAGAGGTCTTAATTATAATACAGAATATACATATGATGTATATGTATATGATAAGAACATGAACAAATCGCTTGAGGCAAAAAGCATAACCGTTAGGACAAAAGATGACACAGAGAAACCGTCAACACCATTGGAGCTGAGTTTGATTTACTTATCAGGCTCAAGACTAAGTATAAAATTTACTCCGTCAGAGGATAATTACCATGTGGCAGGATATAAAGTATACAGAAACGGAGAGTATATAGCATCTACAGACACTTGTGAATATGAAGATGCCGGTCTTGAAGTTGGTTCTCAGTATGAATATAAGATAAAAGCATATGATGATGCAGGAAATGAATCAGAATATTCTGAACCATTGACATTATATACGGTTAAACCTGTAATTAAAGATATAAAGCCGGAAAACTATAAAAAATTTAATAAGAAAAGTGAAAAACTCTATTTGTATTTTAAAAACTACGGTTATAACGAATCGTATAATATAAGAATAGAGTACTATGACGAAAAAAACAAGACATGGATAGCAGTATCGGATAAACCGTATGAAGTACAAAGCTATAATCTTGAAACAGACTATGTTTGCGTGGACTGGAATACATCAAAGGTAATTCAAAATGAAACAAAGGTAAGATATACCATAACTGATGTAGACGGTAACAGTGTAAGTGAGACAAAAAGCTATTATATAGATAACGTGGCACCGCCAAAGCCTGACAAGCCTGAAATACTTTCAGATAACGGAATCATAAGCATAAGCTGGAATGCATCTATAGCATCTGATTTTGCCGGATATAAAGTATACAGACGAGATGATTTAGATAATGACATAGATAGTGATGAATACGAATGTATATACACCGGTACTGCTCAATTCGAAACAGCATTTAAGGATTTGAATGTAGAAACGGGTGCATTTTATGAGTACAGGGTTATGGCATATGATGAGGACGGAAATGAAAGCGAATGGTCGGATTCTGTAAAGGCAAGGGCAAGTGAAGATAATAAACCGCCTGTTGTTAAAAGTGCTACACCTGAAGCCGGAAAAGTAAACGGAATAATAACCATAAAAGCCGTGGTAAATGACAATAAAGAAATTAAATCGGTAAAGTATGAAATTCGTGAGGAGAATGAAGAGCTTTGGACATATCTTGGAGAATCGGATGTAGAGCAAAGTACAAAAAATACCGGAGAAGCCACTTTTAATCTTGATACCGGAAACTATGAAGATGGAATTTATTTTATAAAAATTACGGCAATTGATAAGGCAGGTAATGAGAGTACAGAGGAGTTTACAAGAAGATATGAAACCGATAATACCGGTATATCAAAAATTAACATTACAGGAACGAGTACAGGCTGTAATTATGTACAGCTTAGATGGGATGAGGCTACGGAAACTGATTTGGATTATTACGCCGTAGAGCAGTTTAGAAACGGAAGCTTTGAAAGAATAACCATATCAAAAGGTATACTCGGCTGCAACATAACCAATCTTGCTCCAAATACATATTACAGATTCAGGGTTGTCGGCTATGATAAGCTTGGTAACAGGGGAATAGAATCAGATATAGAATGGGTATGTACAGCCCGTGACGATATACCGCCTGTTATAAAAAGCATTGAGCCTGTTTCATCTTATTATGGTGACAGTATAGATATAAAAGTAACTGCAAAAGATAACTATATGGTTGGAGGAGTGATTATATCATACTCGTTTGATGGTGAAAACTACGAATTTGTTGAAGCGGTAGGCGCAAATAACGCATATAGTGAACCTGTTATGGCTTATAAGCTGGACACAAGTGATTTCCCGGAAGGAGAGCTGTATGTAAGATATGAAGTATATGACATGAGCGGAAATAAGAACATGCCTACAGAAGATGGACAGGAGATAACGGTTAAATACATAATAGATCATACAAGACCTGAAAAAACATCAAATCTAAATGCAGTATCGGGAAGCGGATATGTAGAACTTTACTGGGACGAGGCCAAGGAAAAGGATATTGAGTCATACAGAATTTACAGAGCAGATATATCTGACGGAGTGTTCAGATGTGTGAATGACCATGTAAGAAGCAGAAACTATTATGACGAAAATGTTGAACCGGGTAATTCATACATGTATAAGATTGTGGCTTGTGATATAGCCGGAAACTGTAGCGAGGAATCGGATGCAGCGGTAGTAAATGTTTCAAAGGATACCATAAAGCCTGTTATCACGGGAGTTTCGCCTGAAAGCGGAGAAACGGTAGGAAAAAACAGTACGATTTATGTTATAGCTCTTGATAATTCACTTATTAATTATGTGGACTTTGAATTTCTTACGGAAGATAATATATGGATTAAATATGACAGCAAATCATTATCAGGACGCGGAGGAATGGTTGAATCAAGCCTTTGCCTTGATAACCTTCCCGAAAAAACATATAGTATAAGAATAAGGGCAGTTGATGAGTCCGGAAATTACGGTGATTACGTATATGTTGATTATAAGCTTGACATAAATGCGCCGGATATTCATATTTCGGCAGAAACGGGAAACTACAATATAAAGCTTAGTATAAGCACGGCAGAAGAATATGCCTATATGGAGCTTTACAGGAAGGTTCATAACAGTGATGATGCATATGAAAAAATAGCTCAAATTGAAGAATTGGAATATTTTGATGAAGATATAGAACCGTATACCAACTATGAATACATGGTAAGGCTATATGACAGCTATGATAATTACAGGGATTCCGAACCTGTAGTATGCTTTGCCGACGATAATGATGTAATATCACCTGTTGCTGTTATTCCTGAGCAGGCAAGAGTACGGGCCGGATTTGAAATAAGGCTGGACGGAGGAGAATCATATGATAATATCGGTATAGTTTCCTATGAATGGGATATGGGTAACGGTGATGTGATTACCGGACCTTATCCGAAGTATATATATGATAATCCGGGTGTATATAGTATAAAGCTTACCGTAACTGATGCTGCGGGAAATACAGGGACGTCGGTTTGCGAAACAGAAGTAGTTGAAGCCGACGGAACAGGTACTGTTGAAATTGTGGTTATGGACAGTAACGGTTTTGTAATACCGTATGCATTTGTTTATCTGAATGAAGAAGATGAAGAGGGAAATACAGGCTGTTACAAAGCTGATGCAAACGGAACAGCTTATATAACTGCGCCTGTAGGTGAATACAAGGTAGCTGCTTATAAGCAGGGATATTTGCCAAAGGATATGGATATAACCATAAACGAATATATAACGGAAAAGTATAGTTTGATTATAAATAAAGGTGACCTGGTAATAGGTGAGATAAAGGCTCATCAGATGACTATACAGGAGATGGTAGATGCAGGCGTGGACTTTTCAAATCCGGCAAACTATCATAATTTTGTGTTTAATGTTACCTTAGGATTTGCGGAAAGAGCCATACCTATAGAGTTTGAATATGTCGGTGGAGGCGGCATATCCGGAAGTTATGGTGGAAGCAGCGGAGGAATCGGTGTAAAGTATCGCACAGGAAACGGTAACGGAATAGGTGAAGACCATGGTATTGATATTAAACCTGTTGAGGTTAAGACGGAAAATGGAATAATAGAGGTGCCTCTTATAACATACCTTAACACTACACATTCGGTAAGCTGGCTTAAGGATATGTATATGGTAGAACTTGGTGTATTAAATATGGCAGACGCGGGTTATGTCATTGAAGATGCTTATGCGTCATTAAATATGCCGAAGGGCTTATCACTTGCAGCTATTAATAAAGGTCAGTCGCAGTCACAGTATATGGGAGATATAAAAGGTCAGGAAAAACAATTTACTTCATGGATAGTAAAGACGGATAATCCGGGAAGATATAAGGTGACGGCTGATTTTACGGGAACACTTATGCCTTTTGAAGCACCGGTAAATGCACATTTTGATTCGGATACATATATAAATTCCGAAGGATACAGTGGACTTTCCATAACAGTTATGCCGGAAGAAACAGCATATACGGGAGAATTGTATTATATACAATTTAAGATTGAAAATGATTCCGGAAGACCGTTATACAACTTTAGTACATCGTTCGGTCCTTATATCGAGCCGGGATTAAAATACGAATCCTTCATACTTGATCCCGAAACAGGTGAAAAAAAGGAATATGAATCCTTTAATACGGGTTCACGTACATATTCTGAATTAAGTGAGTTGAGCTATACACCTGTAATTAAAGGTGGAGAAAGAATTAAGATAAATACGCTTGAAGCAGGACAAGTAATTTACGGAACCTATGTTACATCTTTCCCGGGAACTGCGGATCCTGATGAGGCTTATTATGAGCTTGTTGAGAAAATGGTAGATGTTTTGGAGGGTGAGGAGCTCGGAGTAAGCGTATATGTAAAACCGATATCAGGACATATAAGTAAAAATATTTTCTGCTTTATGCCGAAAGAGTCTATCTTCGGAGACCCTGTAGATATGTCAACAGGTGCATATGTCGATGAATATGAAGCACTTTCTTTGTCGGGTGTATCAGAGTTGTCGCTTGATTTATCATATAATTCAAGATTCGGAAATGATGCCGGTGAAGTGGGATGCGGCTGGACACATAACTTCGAAAGCTATATAAGTAATGACTGCGGTATGCTTCATTTATACACATCGCCGGCATGTCAGGTAAGCTTTATAAATGAGGAATCCTATAATGGCGATATATACGGACATATGGAGGACGGAGAGCTTATTCCTGTAGATGCTGAAGAAAACAAGGAGTTGGTTTATAAATGTATAACTACGGGTATGGAGGATGCGGTTATAACAAGAAAAGCAGACGGAACATACATACTTACCATGCCTTCAGGTGATGTATTTACATATGGAAGTGACGGAAAACTAAGCGGTATGAACATTTCCGATGGTGGAAATGTCAGCATAACCCATACCGATAATCAAAAGATAATTACGGAAGAGGGAAGCGGAAACAGACTTATACTTGATTACATAGACGGAAAGCTTATATCTGTATCAGATGATAACGGAAGAAAAACGTATTTTGCATATACAGGTAACTGTCTTACTTCCATAACAAATCCTATGGGTGAGAAAATATACTACGAGTATGATGATGAAGGAAGAATTATTAAATCAAGGAACAGTATAGGACAGACCTTTGTAGAAAATACATATGATGAAGACGGACGAGTCATAAGACAGCTTGATTATGAAGGTAACGAAATAACCATGACCTATATGGATAAGGAAAACGGCGGAATGGTTGTAGCTGCTACGGATGCCATTGGTGCGGTTACGACTTATGAAACGGATGCAGCATGCAGAGTTATAAAAACCACAAATCCTGACGGAAGCAGCATAAGTAATACATATGATAAAAAAGGAAATCTGACGTTAGTTACCGATGAGTCAGGAAATACGGTTTCATATACATACGATGAAGAAAATCGTAATACGGGCGTAGTCGCTTCAGGTGGAAACATCAGCTATACTTATGATGATAAAGACCGTATAAACTCTGTAAATGACGGTCAGGATACAACACAGATTATATATGACGAAAATGATAATATAACCTGCGTAAAAAATGATGATAAATCTCAAAGCTATGGGTATGACGATAAAGACAGGCTTATATCCGTGACAAGAGAAGGTAAGGGAGAAATAAAATATGGTTACGACGGTGAAAGTCTTCTTGTTAATACATTAACCAACGAGCTTGGAAGTGTCATGAGGATTGATTATGACCAAAGGGGTAATATGGTAAAAACCACAGACCCTGAGGGCTTTGAAACCTTATATGATTATGACCTTATGAACCGATTAACGGCAGTAACCTATCCAAACCAAAGTACAAGAAAAGTAACGTACGATATATACGGTAATCCTGCAAGCATAACAGACGGAAGGGGATTTACGACATACTATGAATACAACGTGGCAGGAAATCTTATAAAAACAACATATCCTGATAATACTACGGAGGAATACGAATACAATGCAAGAGGAGAGCTTGTATCGGTTACGGGAGTAGATAAAAGAAAAATAAGTTACGAATATGACCCTGCCGGAAATCTTACACGGATAAACTATCCGGACGGAACAAGCGAAAGCTATGAGTATAGTATAAAGGGTCAGGCGACAGCCATAACGGGACG
>DFDU01000077.1 GCA_002369325.1 Lachnospiraceae bacterium UBA3820 | reverse complement strand
GTAAAGTAGAGGCAAAAATGGGCGAACTGCGAGTTGCCGATGCCATTACGGAGATTTTCAATCTGTTTAAAAGATGCAATAAATATATTGATGAGACTGAGCCTTGGGTACTTGCAAAGGATGAGGAGCATAAGGACAGACTTAATACCGTTTTATATAATCTTGTAGAGAGTATTATAGTCGGAGCTTCACTCCTTGAGCCGTTTATGCCTGAGACATCAGAGAAGATTCTGGCACAGTTAAATGCCGAGAAGAGAAGAGTAACGGAGTTATCAAGCTTCGGTCTGTATCCATCGGGATCAAAGGTTACATCTGAACCGGAAATATTATTTGCAAGAATAGATGCTGAGGCTTTGCTTGAGGAGATTGAGAAGAAATTCCCTTCAAAGCCTGAGGAGCCGGAAGAGGAAAAACCTAAGAAGGAAAAGAAACCTGAAATTAAGATTCCTACTATAGAAACAAAGCAAAAAGAGCAGATTACCATAGATGAATTTAACAAAATGTCACTTCAGATAGGTGAAATCTTATCGTGTGAAGAAGTAAAAGATTCAAAGAAGCTTCTTTGCTCACAGGTTCAGGTTAACGGAAAGGTACTTCAGATAGTATCGGGAATTAAGAATTTCTACTCACCGGAGCAGATGGTCGGAAAGAAGGTAGTTGTAATAACAAATCTTAAGCCTACCAAGCTTGCGGGAGTTTTATCAGAGGGTATGCTTCTTTGCGCAGAGGACTTCGAGGGTGATCTTGCACTCCTTACCGCAGAAAAGGATATGCCTGCAGGAGCGATGATAAGCTAATTGAGTTTAGCATAATAAAACAGGCTTATACAAATGCGTTTAACATTTGTATAAGCCTGTTTTAGCTTGGATTATGTCAATGTAAGAATAAAATCAGTCATCAAATCCTGATAGGTTCTGTGATATGGATTTAAAGTCGTTATAGTATATCATGCTGACTATGCGTCCTGATACATCGTTTACTATAATTACAAGGCAGTCATTTTTGTTTTCGTTATAATAAAATTCGCTTGTTGATTTTCCTGAATACATGTCTGTAAGCACTACAAAATAATCGGTAAAGTCATAATTTGTTTTATCCTGAATCTGATTGGCGTCATCATCGATTTTCAGACCGAACATACTGTACTTTTTATTTTCGATTTTAACGCCCTTTTGTACACCGTCAATATATATAACAGATAATTCACCGTCCGAGTTTACTGTTATTTTTCCTTTTGAATAATGATGAATACTTGATATTTTTTCCGGAGAATTCTCAAGCTTAACATTCAACGCTTTTTCAATTTGTTCTTCGGATTTATTTACATATTTGGTAATATCCGTTGTTTTGTCCATTTTTTTGAGCATATGCTTTGATACAGCCAAAGCAACGGCAATGATTATAAACAAAACGGCAATTTTTATAATTGCCATATAGCCGGCCTGCTTTTTTTTATTCATAGATATTTCATCAACATTGGGTATATCCGTTTTTATTACAACCGGTTCATAATCAAATTGCTTCATGTACTGCGACATATCATTTGTTTCGGAATGTGGATTTGACGCTTGCGTGCCGTCCCTGTTTTCGTTGTTTGACTTTAATTGTAACCCCATACGGTATCTCCTTTTGATTTATAATCATATTTGAAATTATTGTCCGAATCCGTAGCTGCCTTCTATATTGTATATTCCGTTAAACGGTAATTTTTCAGGTATGTCATTACCCCACGCGTGAGGGGATGAAATCCAGCTTATATAATCTTCAGGAAGCATGTCGGTAGGCGTTCCTTCGAGAATGAGCCAGAAAACTCTGCTGTCATCGATACCATAGACGTCGGAATATACATATCTTACTATATAATCCTCGTCACCGTAGTTTTCGGTTTTAAATTCCTCGGTGTCTGTCTTGGAATGCTCGGTAATTTCAATAGACATCTCATAAATTCCTTCGTCGACATTGCTTTCGATTTTGAATTTACCGGAGCAGGTTCCTATATACATAGTAGAATCGTATCCATCACCCGAATCGCCCAAATCGCTGTCGTGATATGTGGCTTCGAAGGTTCCGTCTTCGTGTACGGTAAGATCAGTACTCCATCCGCCGGCACCGCTTGCGAAATAATATTCGCCGGCAGCCTCTTTAGGAAATGTTAGGTCATCTTTTTTATTATCTTTATCATCAGGAAGTTCTTTGCCTTCAAGCCGTTTAAATTCTTTTCCGTTTACATCAAGATAAGTATAATATTCCGGACTTCCGACAGATGTACAAACAGCACATACGTTTATAAATCCGTCCATTTCCTCAGCAACCGTATCCGTAGCATCCGGTGCGGAATAATCTTTTGCCGGGATAAATTTAAATGTTTCACCTTGCTTTAACAAAGCATCATAATGTACATTGTAACCGAGTGTCGGTACATTTGTAATATTTACAATATATACATATGCTCCGTAATCAATATCGGGTGAAAAATCTTTTGGAAGAAGCGATAGAATATCTATTCCCGTCTGTTCCTTAAATGCTTCAAGCTCTCCTTTGTTGATAAGGACATAATTTCCGTCAAGACCATCCATGTATCCGCAATTTGAAAAGCCGAAATAATAATTATTCGGCGTGAATAATGTTACGGATTCTTCTTTTGTGGAGTTTAAATCCATGTCGCTTGCGTTGGCTCTTACTTCTTTGGCATGTATATCGGTAGGAAGAGCTTCGGTATCTCCGGTTGATTCGACCAATATAAGTTCATTTGTTTTGTTGTTATAAAATTCCAGCCTGTTTTCGCCTGCATCACATGCAGTATTTTCGGAGGTATACTCTGCATTGGGATCTATCTGCATACCTTCCTTATATATTTTCTCAACCTTGGCCGGGTCACATTTTCCGGTTGGCTTGGAATTTGCCTGAATTATTTTCAGCATATCAATAAGTGAGTAGGTTTCATCACTGAAAAGATATTCGGGTATAAATTCATTGGAAAAATCATATCGGTATATATCCCCCGAGCCGGTTAAAAACCAGCCGTATTGTTCATAACCCCAGGCATAATTTAAATAATTGTTAATTAAAATTATGTCTTCCGGCAAATAGTCGGAAGAAACCGTGGAAGGAGCTTCGGTGGTTTCCGTGGTTTCGGTTTTGTTAAATGGATTCGGACCGGAATCTGAGGATTTTCCGCAGCCGGTTATTGAAAAAATCAGTGTTGCCGATAATAAAAGACTTATTATTTTTTTCTTCATAATAATTACCTCCCCGTAGCTTTTATATAATATACGTTGCGGTTCGTTATTTTTATGGTTAGTATAACATTTTACTAATATTCTGTCACTAAATAATTAGGGGTTTATCGTACGATATTAGATTATAGGACAAAAGTTTACTTTTGTAATAGGATATGAGTTATGCTTTTTGTAATGATTTGCGTTTATTTTGTGGTTATGATATAATTAAACATCTATATGTAGGAGGATATGGATTTCGAAAGGTTAAAAACCTTAGCGCCAGTGCCTGTATATCTGCACGGTTAATAACATAAGATGTTATTGGAATACATTTTCAGGCTGACGAGGAGGAAGGTTATCGAAATTTCGGCGGATGCCTTCCCGTACATTTACCGGGTGCGATATGTAAGATTAAATATGAGGGTAACTTCAAAACAGAGGTCTTACAACCGGTGTAGATTATTAAATTAGGAAAAAATCCTAAACGGATTTTTTTGAACTCGCTCAAAGCCGCGAGGGGCTCGTATCATCAGGACTCCGTCAGACACAAGTCGTCTGACACCTCATGATGAGCTTCGCATACGCTCGGGGCAGATAAGGAGAATTAATATGTGCGGAATTATTGGATTTACAGGCGTTATTCCGGCTAAAGACGTTATAATTAACGGCTTGGAGCAGTTGGAATACAGAGGATATGACAGTGCCGGAGTTGCGCTTTTATCTGACGGAGATATAATTTTAAGAAAGAGAACAGGTAAGGTTGCTGAGTTAAAGAAACTTTGCGAGGCTGAGGATATGCCTGCTACATGCGGTATAGGACATACACGTTGGGCTACTCACGGAGGTGTAACCGATACAAATGCGCATCCACACAGATGCGGCAAGGTTGTTCTTATTCATAACGGTATTATAGAAAATTACCGTGAGCTTATAGTAGAATACGGTTTACAGGACACCATTGTTTCCGAGACTGATTCGGAGGTGGTTGCGGCACTTATCGATAAGTTTTATGAGGATGACCCTTATAAAGCTATTAAACAGGTTGTCAAGCTTTTGTCCGGTGCATTTGCACTTTGTATAATGTTTCAGGATATTCCGGGTAAAATATTTGCAATAAGAAATGTCAGCCCGATGGTTGCAACCTCGTGTGAAAAGGGTTCTGTAATAGCATCAGATCTTACTGCTCTTATAGCATTTTCAAAGGAATATTTTGTTGTACCCGAGTATCATATACTTACACTTTCAAAAGACGGAATTGACGTAACCGACTTAAAGGGTAAAGAGGTTAAGCCGAATATTCTTACGGTAAATTGGGATATTACAAGCGCTCAGAAAGGCGGATATCCGTTCTTCATGCTTAAGGAAATATATGAGCAGCCGGATGCTATCAGAAACACGGTTGTGCCTCGTATATCCGAGGGACTTCCTGATTTTTCGGAAGACGGAGTTGATGATGCCGTATTTGAAAATTGTACAAATGTTATGGTTGTTGCCTGCGGAACCGCAATGCATGCAGGTATGGTAGGAAAACAGCTTATAGAAAGAAAATTGAGAATTCCGGTAAATGTTGAGATAGCTTCGGAATTCAGATATAAAGACCCGATTATTGATGAGCATACGCTTACAATTGTATTATCCCAGTCGGGAGAAACCATTGATACACTTGAGGCTTTAAAGCTTGCAAAGTCAAAGGGCTCAAAGGTTTTATCAATTGTAAATGTTAAGGGTTCGACCATAGCCCGAGAAAGTGATTATGTGCTTTATACCCATGCAGGTCCCGAGATAGCGGTTGCCAGCACAAAGGCATATACCGTTCAGGTTTCTGCTATGTATCTTATAACCTGTAAGCTCGGTCTTGTTAAAAATATTCTTTCAAAGAAGGAAGCAAAGGAATTCATAACAAAGCTTATGAATACTCCGAATGTTATTGAAGAAACTTTGAAGAATGCAAATAATATAAAGAGAATTGCAAATCATATCAAACTTGCTCCTGATGCATTCTACATCGGAAGAGGCCTCGATTATGTAATGAGTCTTGAAGCAGCTCTTAAGCTTAAAGAGATTTCTTATGTTCATGCGGAGGCTTATGCTGCCGGTGAACTTAAGCACGGAACCATAGCACTTATTACCGAAAATGTTCCTGTCATAGCGCTTGCAACCCAGGAAGATGTTTATGCAAAGGTTATTTCCAACATAAGAGAGGTTAAGGCAAGAGGGGCATATGTTGTTTTGATCAGCATGGACGAAGAAGTTCACGATGATAAAATCTGTGACAAGCATATTCGTATACCAAAGCTTGATGCCGAATTCACCGCATTTGCAACGGCAGTAATTCTGCAACTCATAGCTTACTATACATCCGAGGCCAAGGGTCTGGATGTCGATAAGCCTCGTAACCTTGCTAAATCGGTTACTGTGGAATAAATTCCTGTTTACCGCAATAACATCGATATCATATTGATTAATATACTGAACAATGAAAGCAGGCAGTTAATCTAACGCACATAGTTTTTTAAATCAGAACGCTCGAATTTTTTATATTCGTACGAAACCGAAAAACTCGCTACGCTCAAACATTTCGGTTTCTGAACGAATATATGCAAATTCTCGTTGCTGATTTGACAAAAACTATGCGTATGTTACATTAACTGCCTGCTTTCCTGTATCAGTATTTATTAACCAATATGATACCGATAGCGAAAAACAGCACATATTGTGCCGTTTTTTCGCTAATGACTCAAAAAAAGAAAGGGCTTCCGTCAGAGGAACCCTTTCTATCAATCCTGCAAGGACAAACTGTAATTTTATTGTGCATCCTCCGGTGTTGCCTCAGGGACTGTTACATCAGTTGTGTTAATCATGGCTGCATCGATTTTCAAGAAATCTCTTTCACTTATGTAGTAGGTGTCACCGTCTACAACTATTTCAACCGTAACCGTTACAGGATCGGCATAAGTCATATTGGTTGCAGCTTCATTTAATATGTCAATCATACCGGTAGAAAACTCGGTTTCGTATTGAGCAAGTGTATAGTCGTTATATACACCGTTTGCAACACCCTCGTTGAATTTGTTGACATAAGCGGCCACATCGGCTGATGATTGCGCAAACAGATTTATAGGATAAATTGTTATGTCGACAAGATATACGCTGCCGTCTTTTCTGGCAGGAGAAACCTTGTAATTAACTTTGCCGTAGATGTTCTTTGCGAGATCTACATATTTGTCCATCATTTCGGAAGCATCCGAGATGGTTATGCCATAGTATGTAAGAATATTGTTGGCAAGGAGATTTGCATTTGCCTCATAGAGAGCATCCGCATCTTCTTTTTTTGCACCGGTGGATTTGATGTACTCGTCGGAAACACCGAGATAATTTATTGCGATAAGACTTTTTACGTATTCCTGATATTTCTTTTCGTAATTTTTGCCACATGAACATAAGGACATTATAAGTAAAAAACATAAAAAAACGGATGTTAATTTTTTAAATTTAATATTCATTGAAAAAACCTCACATAATAAGTTTAATGTTTAATAGCAATAATACATACATAATGTAAAAAACGGTCATATGACCTGTTTGCCTGCTAATTGTAACACATAAGAAAAATAAATGCGATAGAAAAAATATAAATAGTTTCAAAAAATATACATTAGTAATAAAAAATGAGTGCATATTGTCAATTCCTGTGGTATAATAACGAATGCAAGCGAAAATCAAGCGACGGCGAAGCCGGCATTTGAATTTTCGCGATGAGTTATCGAGCAAGCCATCTGCGAAGCAGATGAGCAAGTAGCGAAGCTACGGGCTTGCGAGATAATAAAAAGGCAAAGCAAAGCGACGGCGAAGCAAACAGCCGCGAAGCAGATGAGCAAGTAGCGAAGCTACGGGCTTGCGAGATAGGACGTAATACCAAAAAAGACATATGCGTCAAATTTGTATATAAAGGCGAAAGGGGAATAATTAAGATGGAGTTGCAGATAAAAACAACATCATTTGGTGGTTATGATAAGAAGGCTACAGAGCTTTATATTGAGGACTTAAATAAGGAACATGAGAAAGAAGTCGAGGAATTAAAAGCAAATATATTAAAACTTAGTGAATCGGTTAAGAATCTCCACACAATGAGAGAGGTAAATCTTAATGAATCCAGCAGCACCATAGATAATCTTAAAAAGGTTAATGACGAGCTTCAGGTTGAGCTTACTCAGATGAGAGATCAGTTAGAGAGCTACAAGACAAGAGAAGAAGAGTCGGCTATGAGATATGAGTCTATTTCAAGAACTCTTTTACAGGCAAGAGAAAGTGCTGATTCTCTTATGGCCCAGACACAGAAGGAGTGTAAGGAATTAACAGAGGAGACCAATGCAGAATGTCAAAGACTTGCAGACGAGACCAATGCTGAATGCGAAAGATTGAGAAGCGAGACTCAAAGTGCATGCGACAGGCTTAATTCAGAGACTCAAAGTGCATGCCAGGAGTTGAGAGAAACTACTTATGCCGATTGTGAGGAATTAAAGCGTACGACTAAGGAAGAAACTGATTCGTTAAGGGAAGAAACCGAATATAATTGTCGTGTTCTTACAGAGCAGACAAATGCAGAATGCGAGGAATTACGTAATCAGGCAAGAGTTGATGCATATAATACAAGAATGTCTGTGAGAAGAGAATGCGAAAGTGTTAGTGAATATATGTCCACTCTTCTTAAATCTGTTGATAATGTTGTGGAAGCATGTAAAGAAACAAAGGCAGTTGCAGATCAGGCATTTCCTGATTTGGAAAAATAATTTGCAAATAGGATGACTTATCATGTGGCTGTTGCATGAAGATGCAGCAGCCATTTTATAACAAAGGAAAACTTATGAGGGAGGAGACCGTATGATTTTTGAAAACAAATATCTTTTGAAGGCATTGAGTAAATCGGGTTACGTGGTAATTATAAAAGAATATAATCTTGAAGAAGAAAAAGCAACCTTAAAATATATTTCACCTAATGCAAGCATAATCGGAATGAATGCCGATATGATAACCAAAGGTCTCAAGCTCACGGAAGATTATATTTATCCTGAGGACAGAGAAAAGGTTAAGGCCTTGATGATGGATGCCATAGATTGTAAAGCGAAAGACTATTACCAAAGGTACAGAATAGTTGGCGATGACGGAGAAATTTATAACATCGGAAACGAAATGAGTATTTCCACGGAAAAAGACGGAAATGTAGTTTTGGAATATTATATTTCACGGGTGGATGAAACAAATGAAAGTAAAAAGAAATTCGAAACTCCGCCTAAAAAGCAAAAGAAGATTGAAAATGTTGAAGAAGGCTTTGAGCTTCTAAAGAAGGATGAGGTTATGGAAAATGCCATGAAGGCTTTTTCGAATATAACCGGGCTTTATTCTGCTTATGTGGACATAGACGGAAAAATGATTTTTAATCCGACAGGTCCCGGAGCTCATCTTGGAGTTTTTTATGATGCATTTGAAAATCCGGAATACCATACAAATTTCGAAGAGATGAAAAAAGAAATTTTGGAGGCAAATGAACCGATTACTTATTCATCAAAGATAGCAAGCGGCGGAAATCTTATGGCTGCACCGATAAGAATGAGCGGTATGGTGACGGGTATTTGGATTGTTGCGGCATTTTCCATTGAAGAAAATGTAAAATTTAAGCAGCATTATTCCGATTTTTGCGACATTTCGCAGTTTATGTCGGATTATGTAAATAAAAAAATATCAGCTGAAATAGAGATAGCAAAAACAAAAGGAGTCGGAGCAAAGCTTCGTAATGAGCTTGCCGGGCAAAATATTATATCCAATGCGTTGTCAAAGATTAACAGCAGCTTATACGATTCTGTAAATTCGGTTATAGAGGAAACGCTGGAGGATGTATGTACGCATCTTAATCTTGCGATTTCGTTTGTATATACACGTTCAAAGCATAATTCCAAGGAATATAAGATACGTAATTTCTTTGATATTATGGGAAGACAGCCGGATTCGGACTTGCTGGAAACACTTGCCGGCAATATGTATATAGTTGAACAAAACATAAAAAACGGCGGCGGAATACATTTGGTTGATAATGCGAATTATACGAGGGAATCAAAGTTAAGTATAATGCGTTACAATATGAAAGCCGTTATTGCATATCCGATTTATTTAAAGGGTAAACTTAACGGAGTGATTTTCTTTTGTGAGGACAGAAATGAAAGAGTCTTTTCTAAGGAGGAACTCAGATTTCTTAAGAGTATTACGCTTGTAGTGCAAAATATGATAGAAAATGCCGTGGGTGACGATAATATAAGAAATGTGAATAAACATCTGATAGAGACATACAATAACTTTGATGTGGGTGTATTTGTGAGAGATGCATATTCGGGTGAGGTTTTGTTTGCCAATAAAAAAATGAATGAGCTTATGGGATATGATTTTTACGGAACCGACAGCAGAGTTATAATAAGTGATCTTCATGACAGATTTGATAATATAGAAACCATGAGAAAACCGTTTATGACCAATGAAAAGGTTGTAAAATGGAGAAGTTATATTGAGAAGCTCGACAGCATAGTAGATATAACGGAAATAAAGATGGAATGGCTGGACGGAGAGCCGGCATCATTAATTATTTTGAGAAAAGCTAATGAAATCTAAAAATATGACGATATATATGATAGCTGGAAAGGAGTAAACGATGGCAAGTTCGGATATAGGGATAGATTTGGGAACAGCCAGCGTACTTGTCTATGTAAAAGGCAAAGGTGTGGTTTTAAGAGAACCTTCGGTTGTTGCATATGACAGAGATGCAGATAGAATAAAAGCTATTGGCGAGGAGGCCAGGCTGATGTTGGGAAGGACCCCGGGCAACATAGTGGCAGTGCGTCCACTCAGGCATGGGGTTATTTCTGATTCTACGATTACCGAAAAAATGCTTAAATATTTCATTCAAAAAGCGGTAGGAAAGAGCTTTTTCGGAAGAAGACCGAGAATAAGTGTATGTGTACCTTCGGGAGTTACCGAGGTAGAAAAGAAAGCAGTTGAATATGCCACATATCAGGCTGGCGCAAGAGATGTTTATATTATAGAAGAACCGGTTGCTGCGGCAATAGGCGCAGGAATAGACATTTCGAGACCTTGCGGAAATATGATAGTTGATATAGGAGGAGGAACCTCCGATATTGCGGTTATTTCACTTGAGGGAACGGTTGTCGGAACCTCGATTAAGGTTGCCGGAGACGATTTTGATGAAGCAATCGTAAGGTTTATGAGAAAAAGACATAACCTTCTTATAGGTGAAAGAACTGCGGAAGATATAAAAATTAATATAGGAACCTGTTATAAGAGACCTGAGAACATAACCATGGAGATACGAGGAAGAAACCTTGTTACGGGCTTGCCGAAGACGGTAACTGTTTCATCGGATGAAACGGAGGAAGCCTTAAGGGAAGTAACCGCACAGATTGTGGATGCGGTACATTCAGTTCTTGAAAAAACACCTCCGGAGCTTGCGGCGGATATAGCTGACAGAGGTATCGTTCTTACCGGAGGCGGAGCACTCTTACACGGTCTCGAGGAGCTTATAGAAGAAAATACGGGTATTACAACCATGACGGCGGAGGAACCGCTCACTGCCGTTGCGATAGGAACCGGAAAATATATTGAATTTTTAAGCGAGAAGAAATAGGAGTGATATTATGGTAAGAGGCCTTTATACGGCATGGACCGGACTCAGAAATGAAGAAAAGCGTATGGATGTTGTTACTAACAACATGGCAAATGCCGATACAACCGGATTTAAGAAAATAGATGCCACATCACAGTCCTTTGCAAGGCAGCTTGCTGTTAAGATAGACGATAATACCGAAGGACCGAATATTAAACGAGGCATCGGCGGAGTGGCACTCGGAACAAAGATCGGTGAAACATTTTATGATATGTCTCAGGGAGGCTTTCGTGAAACCGGAGATGTATATAACGTAGCCATAGGCGGAAACGGCTTTTTTACCATAAGAATGACAGATAAAGAAGGAAATGCACATATAAGATATACTCGTGACGGAGACTTTACCGTAACCAAGGAAGGATTTCTTCAGACAAAGGACGGTGATTCCGTACTTGATGAAAACGGCAATCCGATTCAGATACCAAATGCCAACTTTGTTGACGTAGCCATAGGTCAGAACGGAGATATATATGCCGATAATAATTATGTGGCGACCATAGGACTTACGGATTTTGAAAGTTATGACTTTTTATCGAGCTATGGTGAAAATATGTACGAGGCGGTTGAGGGCGCAACCCAAAGACCGGCAGATGCAACACTCACACAGGGATATCTGGAAATGTCCAATGTAAATATGGTAACTGAAATGGTAGATATGATAGCCATTACAAGAGCCTATGAAACCAATCAGAAGATGGTTCAAACGATAGATGATATACTTGAAAAGACCGTAACAATCGGTCAGGTATGATAAGGATAGGAGGTAGAAGATTATGATGCGTTCACTCTGGACTGCTGCTTCGGGAATGAGAGCACAGCAGACAAATGTAGATACAATAGCTAATAACGTGGCAAATGTTAACACATCGGGATATAAGACACAACAGGCAAGCTTTAAATCACTTTTATATCAAAATCTCCAGTCCAAATCGACAAACAATGCAGGTGATTTGAAGCCTGTAGCGGCAGAAGTGGGACTTGGTTCAAGAACAGCAGCTATTACGAGCATGTTTACACAGGGCGAGCTCCTTGCAACAGAGGATCCGTTTGCTGTAGCTATTGAAGGAGAAGGTTTCTTTCAGGTAAGAACCTTAAACGGTGAGCTTCAATATACAAGAGACGGAAATTTTATAGTTTCCCCTATGGCCAACGGTAATCTCTTATGTACCTCGGACGGTTTTCCGGTTTTGGATTCAAACGGCCAGAACATTGTTCTTCCGAAAAATCGTGTAGCAACCGATGTTCAGATAGATGACACCGGAAAAATCGGATTTGCGGGAGACGATGGAAACTTTCAGGCACTTGTGAATAATGGACGTGAAGTCAGATTCGGATTATACCAGTTCAATAATCCGGCAGGATTACATAAAGAAGGAAATAATAATTTTTCAGTAACACTTGCCTCGGGTGAAGCGGTTGCGGAGATGGGAAATGCAACACTTACACCGAGTAAAACACATCAGTTCTACAGAGAAGGATCAAATGTAGATGTGGCAAATGAGATGGTAAATCTTATAGTTGCTCAAAGAGCGTATGAAATGAATTCAAAAGCAATTCAGGCAACTGACGAAATGATGCAGCAGGCCAACAATCTCAGATAATCGATAAAGTGACACTTGACGGTTGGTTCGGATAATTTAAATATCCGAAATATGGGATAGCCGGGAGGAATGGTTATGGATATTATAGGAACAACAGATTATTCATCTATAATTAAATCAACGCAATCAACAGACGTTGAGAAAAATCTTAAGTCCAGAGATAAAAAGACTCAAACCGATGAGGAAATGCTGGAAGCCTGTAAACAATTCGAGCAATATATGATTGAACAGGTTTATAAGTCCATGGAAAATACCATTATGAGAGACGATGACGAAAAGGGCGATTACGAGAAAATGTTTGGTGATATGCGTGTTCAGCAATACGCAAAATCGGTATCGGACCAGGGCGGTATCGGACTTGCCAAACAGCTTTATGAATCAATGAAAAGAAATACACCACAAGAGATAGATTTATGACGCGCGAAGGTATAATAGAGAAAATTATTTTTAAAAATGATGAAAATGGATACGCCGTTTTTTCCGTTGAAGGAGAAGACGGCGATGAAATATTTGTAGGCACTCTTTTTGGAATAGGAGAGGGCCTGTATATTATTGCAGAGGGAGAATATGTCAACCATCCGCAATATGATATTCAATTTAAATTTTCGAGCTGCGAGATCCGTATGCCTGAAAATCTGCTTGGAATCGAAAGATATCTTGCATCTGGAATCGTTAAAGGAATAGGCGAGGTCCTCGCCAAAAGAATTGTCAAAAAATTCAAACAGGATACCCTGAGAATAATCGAAGAAGAGCCGGAAAGACTGGCAGAAATAAGCGGAATATCCGAAAGAAAAGCGATGGGGATAGCAGCCTCATATGCCGAAAAAAAGGAATTCAGGCAGGTTATTATATTTCTTTCCGAATATGGAATTTCCGTTAATACAGCCATAAAAATATATAACGAGTACGGCGACAGAATATATGAAATAATTCAAAATAATCCTTATAAAATAGCCGAGGATATAGCAGGTATCGGTTTTCGAACCGCCGACGGTATTGCAAGAAGGATGGGTATCGAAAAAAATTCCGAATTCAGACTGCGTTCCGCGATTATTTATGTACTGAATTCGGCGGTTATGGACGGACATATGTTTCTTCCTAAAGAAGAATTGATAAAAAGGACCATTTTGCTTACAAAAGAAACAGACGGTATAAATTATGATGAGGATTTTTCCTACGGATACGCCGAATATGAGAGCGAAAGCAGTATTTCTTCAGTTTTTGAAGAGACTACCGAGCTCATAGAGGATCAGCTTGCACAGCTTACCATAGAGGGAAGACTTATCATTAAAAATGTTGAAGGAATCGATGCCGTGTATGTTGCCTCAAATTATTACATAGAGCTTAACACGGCAAAAATGCTTCTGGATTTACAATTAAGATATGAGATGCCGGAGCATGAGCTTGCGGCTGCGATTTTAGATGTTGAAAAAGACATGACGGTTAAGCTTGATGATACGCAAAGAGAAGCGGTCAAGTCAGCCATAACTGCGGGTGTTGCCGTTATTACCGGAGGTCCGGGAACCGGAAAAACCACCATAATTGATGCCATTATAAGATATTTTCTGAAAAAAGGCATGGATATAAGGCTTTGCGCACCGACAGGTCGTGCGGCAAAAAGAATGACCGAATCTACAGGACAGCCTGCGGAAACGATACACAGACTTCTTGAGTTTTCGGGGGTTCCGGAAGAGGGTGAAAGGGACCACAGATCCCTTAAGTTCGGAAGAAATGCGGATAATCCTCTTGAGTGTGATGCCATTATTGTTGACGAGATGTCGATGGTGGACAGCTTTATCTTCTATTCGCTTTTACAGGCTGTTATGAACGGAACAAGACTTATTATGGTCGGAGATATAAACCAGCTGCCGTCCGTCGGTCCGGGAAATGTCTTGAAGGATATAATAAATTCGGATTGTTTTCCTGTCACAAGTCTTACCAAAATTTTCAGACAGGAAAGCGGAAGTGACATAGTATATAATGCGCACAGGATTAATCAGGGAGAACATCTGGATATAACCAATAAAAACAAGGATTTCTTCTTTATTCCGAGGATGGGTGCACAGGCCATAACAAATGAGGTAAGGGAGCTTATTGTGAAAAATCTCCCGCCGTATCTTGGGATAAATCCCAGAGACATCCAGGTATTAACACCTATGAAAAAAAATGAAGTCGGTGTTGAAAAACTAAATGTCAAGCTTCAGGAATTTATAAATCCATATTCGCAAAAAAAAGCGGAAATAGAGAAAAATGACGTGATTTTCAGAACCGGCGATAAGGTCATGCAGATAAAAAATAATTATAAGCTTGAATGGAAGGTATACGGAGAAAGAGGTTTCTGCATCGAAGAGGGTGTGGGAGTATTCAACGGAGATATGGGTATAATCAGTGATATAAGCCATTTCGACGAAGAACTTACAGTGCTTTTTGATGACGGAAGAACGGTTGTTTATCCGTTTAACGGTCTTTCAGAGTTGGAGCATGCATTTGCCGTAACCATACATAAATCGCAGGGAAGTGAATATCCGG
>DFDU01000100.1:10567-10826 GCA_002369325.1 Lachnospiraceae bacterium UBA3820 | reverse complement strand
ATAATTTGAAAATAAAATATAAATTAAGTGCATTTCTTTATACAAAAAAGGGAATAAATAAGGTATTAAGGAATCTCGGATGCAATTTGGCTATTGTAAAAAACTGCTATAATCCTTGTAAAAAGCCATATAAATGCAAAAAAATAAAAAAATTTCAAATTTTTTAAAAAAACACTTGCAATTGTTGAAGTAATGATATATAATTTCATTTGTTCGTTGCGAATAAAACTTAACACGGGCCGCTAGCTCATTTGGTAGA
>DFDU01000100.1:0-10473 GCA_002369325.1 Lachnospiraceae bacterium UBA3820 | reverse complement strand
GGGTTCGAGCCCCTGAGGGTGCACGAAAGCATCGGTTTCACAGACGTAAGTGCTGTGGGGTCGGTGTTTTTTTGTGCGTTCCTACGAGCACTGCCATCAAGGAAAAAAATACAGGTGTAAGCTTGCTTACAAACCTGTGTTTTTTTTCTTGATGATAGCGCGACAGCGCGTCATCCGCAGCGAGTTGCTCGCTGCGGATGGCAGTGTACGTAAGTACAATGCTGCAACAGGTAGTGTGCGAGTTGCTCGCTGCGGATGGCAGTGTACGTAAGTACAATGCTACAACAGGCAGTGTACGAACAATGCGTCCATTCCCACTTGACAATACAATAATTAAATAATATAATGCAAAAATGAAAACGATTTCCATTTTAAAAAAGGATGTGATATATATGGCAGAGACCGCAAAGTATAAAACAAAACAACGCGAGCATATGATGGAATACATGGGAACAGTCGGTAGAAAACATTTTACGGCGGCTGATGTATGCGGATATTTTAAAAGCAATAATATACCTGTCGGAACGACAACGGTATACAGACAGTTGGAACAGCTTATGAATGAGGGTAAGATAAAGAAATATCTTATAGATGAAACAAGCTGTGCCTGCTATGAATATATAGGTGAAAATGTTAAAGAAGGAAACTGTGTACCGTATTATCATTTGAAATGTGAAAAATGCGGTAAGCTTATACATCTTGAGTGCCATGAAATAACCGAATTTGAAAGTCATATAACAAAGCATCATGGCTTTAAGATTAATCCGGTGAGAACAACATTTTATGGATTATGTGAGAGCTGTTCAAAGTAATATTAAATTTTCCGGTTTTTAATCTTGTACATTGAAATTATTCCGGTCGGAGATTGCTATGAGTTTTGAGAAAAGAAATAATGATAAAAAAAAGAATATGAGAGCACTTGCAGTCTTTCTGATAGTTATATTTCTTGTAAATACTATATTAAGTCTGCTTTATACATCGATGGAAGCAAATCATCATTGTAATCATGAGAATTGTCCGATATGTGAAACGATATTGATATGTGAAAAGAGTGTAAGAAATCTATGCGCTTTCTTGGCCGTAGTTATCGTTGTGTATTTATTTGCGATACTTGTCGATTTGATATCCGGAAAAGAAAAATCATTATTTATAAGAATGACATTGGTTAAACAGGGTATAAGGTTGAACGATTGAAAGCGGATTGAAAATATATAACAGCTAATGACTTAAATTACTTTTTTGGAGGAAAATAAAATGAAATTGAAAAAAATATTATCATTTATAATATTGGCATCTATGGTGATGGCATCCCTTTCGGCATGCAGTGCACCTGTAAAAAAGAAGTCGGACAAATTAAAAATCGTTACAACCATTTTCCCGGAATATGATTGGGTAAATGCAGTACTCGGGGATAAGGCAGCTGATGCGGAGGTTATCATGCTTCTTGACAATGGCGTGGATCTTCACAGCTTTCAGCCTACAGCGACGGATATAGCCAACATTGCGGATTGTGATGTATTTATATACGTTGGAGGTGAATCTGACGGTTGGGTTGCTGATGCACTTTCTGAAGCAACAAATAAAGATATGAAGGTTATAAATCTTCTTGATGTACTTGGAGATAAAGTCAAGGAAGAGGAAGTAGTAGAGGGTATGGAAGGAGAAGAGGAAGAAGAGGAAGAAGAGGTCGAATATGATGAGCATGTATGGCTTTCTTTAAGAAATGCTCAGATATTGGTCAGAGAAATATCTGATGTGCTCGGCGAAGCAGATCCGGATAATAAGGACACTTATACAAAGAATGCCGATTCATATATTGAACAGTTGGAATCTCTTGATAATGATTATAAGATTGTGGTTGATAATGCAACCTATAAGACTGTTGTATTTGGGGACAGATTCCCTTTCAGATATCTTGTTGATGATTATAATCTTTCATATTATGCTGCTTTTGTCGGCTGTAGTGCAGAAACCGAAGCAAGCTTTGAAACAGTGGTATTTCTTGCAAATAAAGTGGATGAGCTTGGCATCAACAATGTTCTTGTAATAGAAAATTCAAAGAAAGATATTGCAGAAACCATTATAGAAAATACTGAGTCCAAGAGCCAAAGTATTCTTACGATTAATTCCATGCAGGGAACAACCTCGAAGGATGCAAAAGAAGGAGCAACATATCTTTCGATAATGCAGGATAATCTGGATGTATTAAATGAGGCATTAAATTAGAGCGTATAGATATATGCTTTTTCATCGGGATCTTCTTCGTACCCCGGAAGTTTGATGACCTTATCAAGGCGAAGCGGAAATTTGCGGATTACGCTCATCATTTCAAATGTGCAATAGTACAAAATGATGGTTATTTGACGCAAGTTTTCGTGAACCGACCGCATTATTTTTTTGATAATGCCTTCAAGTACTTCGGCTGAAAAAGGATTAAAGAAATAGAAAAAATTATCGGCAGGAGAGATTTCGTATTCGCCTGCGTGCATATTGAGCAGAGCAAACTTCTCACGCTGCTCCATAAATTTGGAGTGATAGTTTTCTGCATTTTTATTAAGGGCATTGTATACTTCAGGGTTGAGTTCAATGCCCTTTACATTGCAGAAAAATCTGTTATTACAATAAAATAAAACTCTGCCCATTCCACAGCCGAAGTCAACAATGGTATCATCGGGATTGATATAAATTTCCTCGAAAATTCGCATCAAAACTTCATAGTCCGTAGATTCGTGAATATTTATATCTACATCTGGCAGAGGTGTTAATTCATTTAATTTGTTGTGGTTTGTCAATATGCCAAAGAAGTCATCATAAATCCTTTCCTGACTCATGTAATCCCTCCTTAATACATTGGCTTCTATTTAAGAAAGCCTGCTATCAACAATCTGCTAATACTTTTATTATAATTTTCATATCCATAACAGCCGGCGGCATAAGAGAATCGCCCATATCGATGGTATATGAAGTATTAATTTTTAAATGTGAATCGTTATCCGTAAGCATGTCGAGGTACTCAAAGCTGTTTGTTATAAGTGTAATGGGTATAATGCCAAATGCGGTCTTATAGGATGTATTATGAGTAAGAGCATCGGAGTAGATAAAATCCGATTCAAGCTCGCCGCGTCTTATGATTCTAAGCTCGGATTCGGAAATGAACATTGTTGTTTCGGTTAATATGCCTTCGCCCGATAAATCTTCACTGTAAGCCAGTCGGTATCCGTTTTTTTCTTCGGACATTATTGCGAAATTTTCACTTATGCTTTTTATTCCGTCCTGATCCGTTCCCTCAATGATTATTTTAACCTGCATTAATTACCTCGTATTCTAATAGCTTTCAATATCAATTACATTTACTGTTTCAACATTTATAGGAAGAACCCTGTCAGCAAAGGCTTTAAATTTATCCATTCCGTCACTTACGTAAAACTCATATGAAGGAATATTGCTGCGACTGTTTAATAGTCCTTTTTCGTCGAGAATCTGTTTTAATTCCTTGGCTGTTTCGTAGGCCGGGTTAATAAGTGTTACCTTATCGCCCATATAACGCTTTATCGGGTTAAAAAGAAGCGGATAATGAGTACAGCCGAGTATCAGACTGTCTATTCCGTAAGGCTTTAAATCCGATAAATATCTGTCTATCATATCATCGGTAATTCTATCTTCAAGAAGCCCTTCCTCAACAAGAGGGACAAATAACGGACACGCTTTTCCGATAACGGTTACATCTTCGTCTAGTTGTCTTATGTAATCGGTATAAATGCCGGATTTAATGGTTGCTTCTGTGGCGATTATACCGACATGCTTTGTTTTTGTTTTTGTAACTGCCATTTTGGCACCGGGTCTTACAACACCTATTACGGGTATATCTATTTCATCACGCATATCTTCAAGAGCAAGAGCACTTGCGGTATTGCAGGCAACTACAATTGCTTTGACATCTTTTGTGCGTAAAAATCTTACAATCTGTCTTGAAAATTTTAGTATTGTATTTTTTGATTTGCTACCGTAAGGAACTCTTGCGGTATCTCCAAAATAAGTAACATTTTCACTTGGAAGCTGTCGCATCAGCTCGCGTACCACGGTCAAACCGCCGACGCCCGAATCAAAAACACCTATGGAATTCATATACTGGTCTCCCTTAATAAGATATGAAAATATAAGTATAGGAATAAGTACACTGCAGAAGTGGCCGCCTGCTACTTATATTTCCTGTTTCTTGGTCTTTTTAAAAATAAAAATCATACATATTGTAAGTATAACAGCAGATATGACAGTTGTCAAAATAGTGGAAGATGTCTTCTTAAGAAGACTTCCGGGTACGACAAGAATACTTACATTCAGTGCGATATGAAATACTATGCTTGTTGTAAGGTTATCTGTTTTGTGCACTATAAATCCGAGTAAAACACCCATTAAAAATGCATATGTTCCCTGGATTATATTACCATGATATACGCCAAACAGGAGAGCCTGAAGTACTACCGCAGGTACTGCAGACATTACACGCTTTGAATATGTCATTACGAGACCCCGAAAAAGAATTTCTTCGGCAATCGGTGAAATAATAAATACCGTAAGAAGCATCAGCCACGAAGTCGAAACACCCGTTACGTTTGAAATAAGCTTGTCATATTTTTCAAAGGCTGTCTTAAATACAGGCCTGAGTAATGCAAGACATCCGTCTACCATAAATTGCCCTGCTATGCCGCCCATTATAAGGAAAATAATTATCGGTGGCTTAATAATGTTAAAAAAGCCTTCTTTAACAGAAGGCTTTTTAATTTTATATAGCATAATCCCGAAAATTAGTATAAATAATGAAAACTGGACTGCTGATATAAGTGCTTGATTCATAGGTTGTGTGTAATCCTGAGACATAATTGTTTCAATTGACTTTGAAGCCTCCGTTTTTTGGTTTGACATGCAATTAATTACAAAAATGCCGACTATATCCGCAAATGTTACAACAACCTGTATGAGCATGGCAATTATTAATGGTACAAATATTTTGATGATATTTTTAATCCTGTTATTTGATTCCATCTTTAATCTTCTTTGCTCTTTCTTTTTCTTTCTTAATCTGCTCTTTGGTCTTTTCCTGAGTTATGCCCTTGGCTTTATTCTGCTTTTTGGCCAATATCTCATCATTAATCTGCTTTTGATATTCGGCCTGACGTTGCTGCATACGCTGACGCATACTCTTTTTCTTCTTTTTTCCGTTTGTTTCTTCTTCAACGGCAACATTCTTTTTCTTACCGCGGACACTCTTTACACTTACAATGTAGATTCCGCTTACCATGGCTTTAACTTCACCCTTGGTAGGAACATCTTCAAATATTGCATCATCACAGATGAAGTTCATTATCTGAGGTCCGACCTTTGCTTTAACGATAGGGAGCTTTGCCTTGTGGTACTTCTTAGGAGTCTGTTCCATAACCATTTTTGGAAGTCCTGCATCTTTCATGGGCAGATATTTTTTATCTATGATAAGCATAGTCGCGGGTTGTGCCGCATCTGCCATTTGCTCTTTTTGTTCAATCTGTTTCTTTTGGAGTTTGTCTCCGACTTTGTATAATACAACCAAAATAACTATGGCTATAAATATAACTAAAAGTAATATTCCCCACCAAGGCATATTATTTTTCCTCCTGATTCTGCTTTAATATATGTTTATGAGAGGCTCTCATAGCTGTAATGATTTCAGGGATTTCTTTATATTTTTCTTTTCTTGCTTTACCCTGATAATCATTTGGATATATAGGCTTGCCGTATTCTATTACGACATGAGCTTTTGAAATTTTCTTGCCCGGAGCGGACTCCTTAAGCATTTCACTTCCGGTGATTGTAAACGGAACAATCGGGCAACCGGATTT
This sequence comes from Lachnospiraceae bacterium UBA3820, assembly GCA_002369325.1. Taxonomy (GTDB): domain Bacteria; phylum Bacillota; class Clostridia; order Lachnospirales; family Lachnospiraceae; genus Coprococcus_C. Next base: position 4,600 of record DFDU01000100.1, on the reverse strand, counting down.
GTCGGCCATTTTATAACCGCCTTCTCTGAATGGGAGAAGATTGTCTGTCTGGTTTCTGTGACCCTCAGGGAAAAGTATCATGGAATGTCCCTGCTTGAGATACTCCGCACCTTTGTTTATGGTTTCAAGTCCCTGCTTTATGTTGTCTCTTTCAAGGAAAAGGCTTCCCATATCTCTCATATAAAGACGTAGTAAAGGAACCTTTTTCATGGAATCCTTTGAGATAAAGCCTGCCGGCTTTCCGGTTGAGTTATGAGAAATAAGTATATCAAAGAAACTTCTATGATTACCTACAAATAAACAGGCCTGATCCTTTGGTATATTTTCCTGGCCGAGAACCGTCATTTTACAACCTACAAGCTTCAATTCACAATTGAAGAACCATCGTATGAGTTTATAAGCTCTTTCCCATGCTTCCTCGGGATTTGTTTTTGAAAGCTTTTGTATATACCAATGATACGGTACTATAAAAAATGATGAGAAAAACAGTACTATATATGCTATTGCAGTTTTCATATAATCACTCCATATTATCTTCCATACATTTTACAAGTTTCATAAAGCCTTGCCGAAAGCTCGTTTGTAAGAGCCTCCTGCTTATAACGCCAAGCCCAGTTGCCTTCGCCTACGCCCGGCTTGTTAAAACGTGCCCATGAATCAAGACAGAGCACATCCTGCATAGGTACAATTGCCATATTTGCAACCGATCCGAAGCAGGCTCTTATCAAAATCCAGCATATATCATTTCCGTCGGTTGAAAAATAACGTCTTAATTTATCTTTTGAAGCCTCGTATGCATGATTATACCAGCCGAGAGTTGTATCATTATCGTGAGTTCCGGTATAGCATACACAATTCCTTATAAAGTTGTGAGGAAGAAAATCGTTTTCATGTGGGTTCTCAAAAGCAAATTGAAGTATCTTCATACCCGGAAGACCAAATTTATCTCTGAGTTCCGCAACGGAAGCATCGATTTCTCCCAAGTCTTCGGCAATAATCGGAAGATGATAACCGAGAGTTGCTTCAAGCTGTGTAAAGAAGTTTACACCCGGAGCCTCGACCCATTTTCCGTTTATGGCTGTTTCCTCGCCATAAGGAACTGCCCAGAATTTATCAAAACCTCTGAAGTGGTCTATACGTAAAAAATCAGCCAGAGTAAGCTGGTACTTGATACGGTTAAGCCACCATTCGTAACCTGTTTCCGTATGCTTTTTCCAGTTGTAAAGAGGATTGCCCCAAAGCTGTCCGGTTGCCGAGAAATAATCAGGCGGTACACCTGCGACAACAGTCGGATATCCGTCACTGTCCAAAAGGAAAAGCTTTTGATTGGCCCATACATCAACACTGTCCCAGGCCATAAATATAGGAATATCTCCGACTATTGAGATGCCTTTGTCGTTGGCATATTTCTTAAGCTTAACCCATTCGATATTAAATAAAAATTGGATGAATTTATAATAATTGATTTCATCGGAAAGCTTGGCAATCCACTTTTCTTTTTGCTTTTTGGTCGGCTTCTTTAAATCGTCCTCCCACATATACCAAGGCATACCGTTATGATAATCCTTACCTGCCATAAACAAAGCATAATCATCGAGCCAGTAGGCATTCTCCTTGCAAAAGCTATCGTAGCTGTCCATAAGTTCCTTGCTGGTTGATACACCGTCATCTATGTTTTTATCGGTAAATCTTTCATATGCGATTTTTAAAAGCGGTGTCTTAAAAGCAATCAGCTCGCCGTAATTAACCTGCTCAGGATTCCATTGAGGCATATTGTGAAAGTCGCTGTCATATAAAAGCTTCAATTCCTTCAGGTGATCAAGACTTATAATAAGCGGCTGTCCGGCAAATGCGGAAAAAGGCTGATAAGGTGAATCGCCGAAACCTGTATGTCCCAGCGGAAGCACCTGCCAGGTGTTAAGACCCGAGCGCTCCAAAAAATCTATAAAATCATATGCACCTTTTCCCAATTCTCCGATTCCGTAAGGACCCGGAAATGAAGTAGGGTGCAATAAAATTCCTGTATATCGTTTTGGCTTTTTTTCTCTAAAACCCGTAATCATAGGTTCTGCCATTTTTAAGTCCTCCCATAATTGGCATAAGTCATCTTCAATGCAGTCAAATCTTATACCTTAATTTATCTTTTCTTAATTAAACATACAAATTAGATTATACAAAATAAATCCGTAAAAAACAATGATTTATTTGTATGAATTATAGAGTTTTTCAAATAAAGGTATGGATTTTTCGACCATATCCGTTGTAACGCAGTAGGATATTCTGAAATGACCCGGACAATTAAAGCTGTCACCCGGAACAATAATAAGATTATATTCCTTAGCAGCCTTCCAGCAGAACTCATTTGCATCAGCAATAGGAGTACGCGGAAACATATAAAATGTTCCACCCGGCTCAACAACGTGATAACCGATTCTTGTGAGCTCCCTGTAAAGAATCTCCTTGTTCTTTTCGTATACAGAAAGGTCACTTGTTGTATAAAGTATATTCTCTATTCCAAGCTGGATAAGAGACGGCGGACAATTGTGTCCGGTAAATCTCGAAATCTGACCACACATAAGGACTATGAGTTTTGCGTCCTTACATGCAGGATTTACTGCCACATAACCTATTCTTTCACCCGGCAGAGAAACCGATTTACTGAAAGAGTAACAGCAGATGGAATTATCGTAAAATGCTGACACAAACGGAGCATCGGTGCCTGAGAACACTATCTCTCTGTAAGGCTCATCGGAAATAAGATATATATCATGACCGAATTCCTTTTGCTTTTCTTCAAGAATAGCAGTAAGCTTTTTGATCGTTTCGGTTGAATAAACTATACCGGAAGGATTATTAGGAGAGTTGATCAAAACGGCCTGAACATTCGGATTGAGGGCTTTCTTGAACTCATTAAAATTAATCTGGAATGTATCTATATCGGCAGGTACAATAGTGAGCTTTGCGCCTGTACCGGCTACATATGGTACGTATTCCGGGAAATAAGGGGCGAAAGTTATTACCTCATCGTCGTCTTTAACAACGCATCTTATGGCATGTGCTATAGCTCCGGCCGCTCCTGTAGTCATAAAGATTTCATCTTTTGTATAATTCATACCGAATCGTTTGTTAAGAGATTCTGCGACAGCTGCCCTGGTTGAATCTATGCCGAGAGAAGGGCTGTAACCGTGAAGTGATACCGGATTTTTCTCCTGAAGCATCTTGATTAATCCTTCTGTAAACTCCTTAGGAGTCGGAACGGAAGGGTTGCCGATTGAAAAATTATATATATTTTCGGCACCTATCTCGGCTGCTTTTTTATTCGCGTACGTAAAAAATTCTCTTATGACCGATCCTTTTCCGGTCATCTCCTTATACATTTCATTAATCATTTTTAATACTCCTATTATCGTTATTTTTATTGAAATCACGTGCTTTTTGCATGTGAGACTTAAGCGGTTTGGCAAATAAAATAAAAATGAGCGATGAACCAAACCGGGGAGGGATTTATTCATCACTCATTTTGGGGAGAGAGGATTCAAATATATGAAAAGCTCTTTACAATGTACAATCTAACATATAAATGTGTTCAAATTGTGTACTAATTGTGAAAAATGGTTCTAAAAAATTACTTTGTTAATTCCTTCATAGAAGTGTCAAGCTGTTTTAATGTTTTTTGGATTGCATCATTAATTACACCTGACTCATGTGCCATTTTACCAAACTCATGAGCAACTACCGTAAATCCTCGTCCTGCTTCGCCGGCTCTTGCAGCTTCTATTGAAGCATTAAGCGCAAGAATGTTCTGCTTGTTTTCAATCTTTTTAAGTCCCTGCGATTTGAGACTCAATTCTTTGATTAATCCAGCCGCATCTGATATGCTTTCGGAAAAAGTATCTTTGATTCCGTCAAGCTGTTGTTTGTTATAATATCTTTCCAAAAGGTTCTGAATGGAAGATACAAGTAATTTTGAAGCGGCTTCAACCTGTTCCTCAGGAGTATCCTCATCCAAAGGTCCGCCTACAACAGATGCAACAACAACCTCATCAACTTCTATATCTTCGCCAAAGGCTTCAATGTTATCTCTGGAAAATCCTAACACGTTGGAAAGAAATCCACCCTCGTCATCAAGTACAACTGCAATCATGCCTGTAGCGGCAGCCCAGTCGGTTAAAAGCTCATCAAGTAAGCTCGTATCTAAGTATTCATTAATTGCCATTCCGATACCTCCTGTAGTGTATTTGTTTTATTTATATTATTTTATATAATTTTTTAAATAATTACAAGAATAAAATTAGTGTGCTTAAATTTATGAGTAAAGATGTGAAGTCATATCACCGATTGCAACTGCCAAAGAGTGAAGTTCTTCCATGGTAGCGTTGATTTCTTCCATATTTGCACTTTGGGAAGAAATACTGTCATTTATTTCGTTGATTTTTTGCATAACATCTTTAACTGATGTATTCATTTCTCCGAGTATCTTTGAGATGTTGTTTGTCGTTTCCTTGGTTGAACTTGCAAGGTTTTGAACCTCGCTTGCAACAACGGCAAATCCCTTACCGGCTTCACCGGCTCTTGCAGCTTCTATACTTGCATTAAGTGA
>DFDU01000058.1 GCA_002369325.1 Lachnospiraceae bacterium UBA3820 | reverse complement strand
TGCTTTATCATTGCTTTTTATATTTAATTTTGTATCGAGCTGGAATAACTCGTATATGCAAAGCCTTGTGATTACAAGGCCTGATCAGAAGACGCTTGCATTATTTATGAAAAATTTTGTGGGAGCTTCAACAAGAGGAACCGATCCGATAATATATATGCTTCTTGTCCTGTCTATGATTCCGCCGATTATAGTATATATATTATTTTCAAAGAGTATAACCTCCCGTATCGTAATCGGAGCCGTTAAAGAATAAGGGTGGCTGTATAAAAGTGCTCGAAACAGCGATTAACGAAGCCATGAAAGAACAAGGGTAGCTGTATAAAAGTGCTCGAAACAACGATTATTGAAGCCATGAAAGAACAAGGGTAGCTGTATAAAAGTGCTCGAAACAACGATTATTGAAGCCATGAAAGAAAGCAGGCAGGGATACAAAAGTGCTAAGCACATCGATTAGTGACAACTTGATGTGCGTGTACTTATTGTATTCCTGCCTGCTTTCTTTCTGTAAACTATCTTTCTGTAAACTATTTCAGTGTTTTATGCTGCGTGATTATCTTTGCAAGCTCGCTTGCGGTAACAGGTTTTGAGAAAAGATATCCTTGTAAAGTATCGCAAAGCTGATCCTGGAGAATTTCAAGCTGATCCATACTTTCAACACCTTCGGCAACAACAGCGATATTCATCTGATGCGCAAGTGAGATAATTGTATTTGCAATATATTTATCGTTTTCATTATGACATATATCATCGATAAAGGATTTATCAATCTTAAGTGTATCAATCGGAAGCTGCGTAAGGTAGTTAAATGAAGAGTAACCTGTTCCGAAATCATCAAGTGCAATAGCCACACCGAGATCCTTGATTTGGTTAATAAGCTTTAAGTTCATTTCAAAGGATTCCATAAGTACACTTTCGGTAATCTCAATCTCAAGATGTTTAAGGCTCATACCTGTTTTTGCCGGTATGGATTTAACTATCTCAATAAAATTTCCTTTTTGAAGCTGACTGGTTGAAACATTTACCGAAACCTTAAAAGGTCCATAGCCGTTTTTAATAATTGTATTATTAAACATACAAGCTTCGTATAATGCCCATTCACCAAGCTCGTTTATCATACCGTTGTCTTCGGCGATAGGTATGAATTCTTCAGGTGATACAAAACCCAGGAGCTCGGAATTAAGACGCATAAGAGCTTCATAACCGGTTATTTCTCCTGTGAGAATATTAACCTGAGGCTGGTATAAAAGGTATACTTCTTTTTTCTCGATTACGCTTGAAAGTATCTCATTTAATTCGTTCTTTCGTGTGAAGTCATAATCCATAAAGCTGTCAAAGAATTTATAAGCATTCTTACCTGAACTTTTAGCATTATACATGGCAAGATCGGCATTTTTGATGAGCTCGTTTATTGAAAGTCCGTGTTCAGGGAAGAGAGCAACACCGATACTTGCGGAAACATGGGCGGTTTCGTCATCCAATTCAAACGGTTTATTTACAATATCAACAACTGATTGAGCAAATTTCTTTAATTCATCGACATTTGAGTAGGCTGATTTAAATACGAGGAACTCGTCACCACCAGTACGTGCAACTATATCATTTTCGTTTGCAAGATCCTTGAGTGTATTGGAAAACTGCTTTAAAAGCATATCACCGTAATCATGTCCGAGAGTGTCATTTACATTTTTGAAATTATCAAGGTCGATAAAGAAGATGGCATGACGCTTTAACTGTGCACCTTCCTGAGTGAAAACTTCATATGAATATTTCATAAATGCAACTCTGTTATAAAGACCTGTAAGTCCGTCATGGTAAGCCAACTGCTCGATATATGCATAATTTTTCTTTAATTCGATTTCGTTTGCTTCAAGAATTTTCTTTGATTCATCAAGCTCTTTATAGTTTCCTGATATGATTTCCATCATATTGTTGAACATATTGGCAAGCTCTCCGAATTCGTTTTCTTCACGGATGTCGGAACGAAGGTCCAAATCGCCGTCTGCGGCTTTACGCATATCGTTTTTAAGCGAAATGATAGGATCTGTATATTTTTTAACAAGAAAGCTGCTGATAATAATTGCAATTATAAGTATTATCGAAAGTGTTATAACAAGAGTGATAGGTAAGGTTGAAATTATAGCCTGATATTCGCTACCGTCCTGTTTGATCACATAAAGCCAGTTTTGAGTCGGAATACGATAAAATCCGTAAATGTTTCTTACTGAAGATATGTTTGTGCTCAGGAAACCGTTGGCTGAGCCGGATTCAAGGACTTCCTTTGCTTCTTCCAAAAGCTCCGAATCGGCTTCGCTGTTGTTAAATAAATAATCACCGTCTGATGTAAGAATGAATGCGGTACCTTCAGCCGGCATAAACGCACCGAAATATTCAATAGGGATATTTGAACGTATTATACCAACGACGGTTCCTTTGACTTTTATCGGTGCTATTATTTCGATGCTGTCGGTATTTTTGTTGATATTTGAAGAATTCATTATAATTGTTTCGGATATATCCGAAACAGGTGTGGTCATATATTCTTCCCAATCACCTTTGGCATTTTCGTCCGTACTTGCCACAAGGTATCCGTTGATATCATACATATAGAAGTCAGTAGAATAGATAGTCTTTTTCTGAAGAAGCTCATCCACAAGGTTAAGGTGTGAAGGAGTAGTGCCCGGTACAAGCCCGTTATAGCTTTCCAATGCAATGTTTTGAATCTGGGTTGAGTTTGCCAGACCTTCCGCTTCGGCAATCTGAACATCAAGCTGTGCGGAAAAACCGTTTGCATATACTTTTGCGAGTGTCGCTGCGGAATCCTTTGCCAGATCCATATATTTGGTATATGATATTATATAAATAAGAACTGTCATGAGTATTATCGGGAGTGCCGAGAGTAAAATCAATGACAATCTGAGGGATTTTTTAATTGACATAACACTAATCTCCAATGCGTTAAATAAATTTTAGTCATATAAATCTATTATATATAAAATTAAAGTAATAATCAACTCTGAAAATAATAATATTTTGGATAATTTTAATAAAGTATAAGTTGATTTATTTTGTTTTTTTGTGTATAATTAGTTTAGTAAATTGTGCTAAAAAGGAGGAGAGTAATGTTTGACGTTTATTTCGGAAAATATTTACAGGATACAGGGGTAATTACTGAAGAGCAATATCTTGATATTATAGAAGCTAACCGCAAGAACCGTGTTAAACTTGGTCTTATCGCAGTGGCGGACGGCCTTATTACCGAGGAGCAGGCAGACGAGATTAACCGTATTCAGGCTCAGGAGGACGCAAGATTCGGTGATATAGCTACAAGAAAAGGATATCTTACAGATTCACAGGTTGGTGAATTGCTTCGAAAACAGGGAGATTCTTATTTGTTACTTGTTCAGGAACTTTTGGAAAGAAATATTCTTTCTCTTGAAGAAATACAAAAACATATCAATCATTACAAGAAATCCGAGAGATTTACATCATTAGATATAGACGCACTTAAAAGTGCCGATATTGACAGTGTTATTCAGGTGTTTATAAGAGAGATGCAGGTGCCTGCGGTTATCAAAGATTATCTTGCTCTCATGGCAAGAAATATAGTCAGATTTATTGATAACAAGATCAGATTTGAAAGAATTGAGAAGATATATACATATACCAATAAATATATAGCAAGCCAGTCCTTTACCGGAGACTATGAGCTTTTTATCGGTATAGGCGGCAACGGTAACAAGATAATTGGTGAGTCATATGCTAAGGAAGTCTTTGATAGTATTGATGAGGATTGTCTTGATGCGGTTTGTGAATTTATCAATGTAAGTAACGGTATTTACGCATCAAAGCTCAGTCAGGAAGAGGTTGTCCTTGATATGCTTCCACCGACCATGTATACTGATGTAACAACAATCGATACAGACGGAATTATGTTCTTACTTCCTTGTTTCATACGCGAACAGAGAGTAGATATAATTGTATGTATGGAAACAAAGTGGACTATTAAATAAAGATTAATGAGGAGACGGCAAGATGGCAAGTGTATTAATAGTTGATGATTCAAGAACTTCAAGGCGAATTTTAAGGGGAATTCTTGAAGAAGATGGTTATACAATAGTAGGAGAAGCAAAAAACGGTCAGGAAGGCTTTGATTTGTACAAAGAATTCAGACCTGATATAGTAACAATGGACATTACAATGCCGATTCTTACCGGCGTTGAGGCATTAAAGAAGATAAAGGAAGAGTTTCCGGATGCAAAAATCATAATGGTTTCGGCAGCGGGACAGCAGCATAATATGATTGAGGCTGTTCAAAACGGTGCAGCGGAATTTATATCCAAACCTTTTGAAATTGATGCGATAAAGAAAATAGTAAGAAGTGTTTTGGAATCATAATATTTAAATAATCAAATAAAAGGCACTCTTTTAAGGAGTGCCTTTTAGTGCGATATATGGCAGAAAGGAAAAAGAAAAATGAGCAAGGTTAGAAGAATCTATGTCGAAAAGAAAAAAGATTATGCGGTAAGGGCTAAGGAACTTAAGCAGCAGTTTAAGGATTATCTCGGAATTAAGACCGATGATGTAAGAGTTCTTGTACGTTATGATATGGAAGGAGTATCGGAGGAAACCTATGAAAAGGCTAAGGTTACCGTATTTTCGGAGCCGCCTATAGATATGGTTTATGAAGAAAGCTTTGAAATGGGAAGTAATGATAAATGCTTCTCAATGGAATATCTTCCGGGTCAGTTTGATCAGAGAGCAGATTCCGCAGAGCAATGTGTGAAGCTTCTTAATGAAGAGGAAAATCCTCTTATTAAGTCTGCAACAACGTATATTATTTCGGGAGATATCAGTGATGAGCAGCTTGAAGCAATCAAGGAATATGTTGTAAACCCTGTTGATTCAAGAATAACCGATGAAACAAAACCAGAAACACTTGTTACGGTTTTTGAAGAGCCTGCTGATGTAATAATATTTGACGGTTTCAAGGATATGGCCGAGGACAAGCTTAATGAGCTTTATTTATCACTTGGACTTGCCATGACTTTCAAGGATTTCCTTCATATACAGAATTATTTTAAAAATGAAGAAAACAGAGATCCTTCAATGACTGAGATAAGAGTACTCGATACATATTGGTCAGACCATTGCCGTCATACAACATTTTCAACAGAGCTTACCGATGTGGCTTTTGATGATGGCTATTATAAAAATGTTCTTGAAAATACATATAACAGATATGTAGATGCTGCTAAGGTTATGTACAAAGGAAGAGATGATAAGTTTGTATGCCTTATGGACATAGCTCTTATGGCTATGAAGGAGTTAAGAGCAGCAGGAAAACTTGAGGATATGGAGGTATCGGATGAGATAAATGCATGTTCGATAGTTGTTCCCGTAACTATAGACGGAGAAACGGAAGAGTGGCTTGTAAGCTTCAAAAATGAAACTCATAACCATCCTACGGAAATCGAGCCTTTTGGTGGTGCTGCTACCTGTCTCGGAGGTGCTATAAGAGATCCGCTTTCGGGACGTTCATATGTTTATCAGGCTATGCGTGTAACCGGAGCGGCTGACCCTACTGTTTCACTTAAGGATACCATGAAGGGTAAACTTCCTCAAAGAAAGATAGTTAAGGTTGCTGCACAGGGATACAGCTCATACGGTAATCAGATCGGTCTTGCAACAGGCCTTGTTAATGAAGTTTATCATCCGAATTATGTTGCCAAACGTATGGAAATCGGTGCTGTTATGG
>DFDU01000074.1:436-12365 GCA_002369325.1 Lachnospiraceae bacterium UBA3820 | reverse complement strand
AGGAGGATTATGTATGGTGCAGCCAAGTATTGAGATTAAGCAGATTACGAGACAGTCTTCGGACGGCAACACTCAAAATGAAGGGGTTAGAAATGTTGATATCAGGCAGGCAAGGGTAATTTTTAATGAGCTCCCTGCAAGTGTTGAAGAACTTAAAAGTATTGACCGTTCCGGTGAAAACGGTAAATATTTGACTATGGCACTTGCTATATGTGCTTATCATACATGGACTCCGGAAAAACCGGACATATGCAATGGTATGCTTGAATTGCTTTTAAATTCACCAACATGTGGTATGGCATTTAATAATTTTGGTAAGCAGTTTGTAAAAGATCGTATGATGCAGAATAATAAATATCTGTATCTTGCAAATGCATATTTTGATGGAGCAACGCCGGAAAATGGTTATCAGCCGGCTATCCCTTTAACCATAACGTTGGAGGAATATGTATATAATCTGCCTGCATCTACCATGTATGGACCGACACTTAATCTTGAAAGAGTAGTTACAAGATTCAAGGGTGCGGATTCGGCCAGGTATATGGATTTATATATGGATCCCAAGGATAATAATTGGTACATATGGAGCGACAGCTATAAAGGACTTTTGGCGGATATTAAAAACGCTTGTTAGTTGTTACTGATTATCATATGGTTATTGTAAAAAGCATTACAATGATGTTATAATGCTAAATGTTAGGTATACTTAACAAATATTAAATATTTGGAGGAGAAATATATGGAACCGATAAAAAGTATAGATGCGGAAGATGATCAGTTTGCGTATCGTTATGATACACAGCTTCTTATTGACAGAAGAGATGAGGATTTGGATGAGGATGATATAGCAGATTACATAACCGGTCATATTGAGGGAAATTCACTGATTGCTGCAGGAGATGAGGATCTTGTAAAGATACATTTTCATACAAATGAACCTTGGAAGCTTCTTGAATACTGTGCTTCGATAGGCGAGATATATGATATCGTAGTTGAAGACATGATAAGACAGTCAAACGGACTCCATGGATAAATATGATGTGATATATAGGAGACCTGTTCGGTACAGGTCTCCTATGTTATAAATGGGGACTTACTTCGATAAAAGAGGTGTTAGAATAATATGACTATTAAAGAAATACAGGACAGGCTGTTTGAGCTTCAGGATAAAAAGTTCAATGATTTTAACAAAAGTCTTATACCGGGTATGCCGGAGGATTATTTTATAGGCATAAGAACTCCCGCATTAAGAAATCTTGCAAAGGAGCTTTATAAAAATGAGGATATAAATATATTTCTTGATACTTTGCCGCACAGATATTTCGATGAAAATCAATTACATGGATTCATTATTTCATTGGAAAAAGATTTTAATATATGTATAAAAAGGCTCGAAGAATTCTTACCTTATATAAACAACTGGGCAACCTGCGATCAGACGTCGCCTAAGATTTTTAAGAAGCATAAGGAAGAGTTACTTCCATATATAGAAAAGTGGATAAAATCCGGGCATACGTATACAGTACGTTTTGCCGTAGGTATGCTTATGGAGCATTTCCTTGATGATGCATTTGATAAGAGGTATCCAAAGATGGTTGAGGCAATCAGCTCAGAGGAATATTATATAAATATGATGCGTGCGTGGTATTTTGCAACAGCACTTGCCAAGCAATATGAAAGCATTATACCTTATATAGAAGAAAAACGTCTTGATACATGGACTCACAACAAGACCATTCAGAAGGCGGTTGAAAGTTATCGCATAACACCGGAGCAGAAGGAATATCTTAAGACATTTAAAATAAAGAACACTAAGAATATGTGACGAATGTATACAGTCTGAGTGTGCCGATTTGGCACACTTTTTTGATGTAAACAATATAGAGATATAAACAATATAGAGATACTGTATAATACGGCATGATAAAGCTATATGATATATATGAAATTATTAAAATTCATTATGAATTATTAAAAAACTACACTGGAATAATTGTGCATATTGTGTTATAATTCAAACATCTTTTTATTAGTTTTTTTAAGTGTGCGAAAGCTAATGATTTGCATGTTTTTGAAAAATCGGAAGGAGGTTTGTTACTTAATATTTTTAGAACAAAAAGCTATAAAAGAATGAAAACGGGGGGTAAATAAAAATGATAAAAAGTAAAAAGCTAATTAAGCAGATACTGGCTGTACTTCTGTCATTTGTAATGGTATTTGGAATTGTTATGATACCTGAAAAGAAAATAAAGGCAGAAGGACATACTCATTCCGGGTATACTGCTTGGACCAGTAGTACAAGCTTACCTACAAGCGGTAAATATTATTTAACTAAGGATGTTACATTGTCGGAGCGTCTTTTTTTAACAGGAGATCTATCATTATGTTTGAACGATCATTGTATTAATCTGAATGGTGCACATAATATTAGGGTAAAAGAGGGCCATACGTTTAACCTTTACGATTGCGGAACAACCAAGAGATATTATACAATATCGAATAATATTGCTACCGGCATTTCGACAACTGTAACAGATGAAAACCATTCCTTTACGGGAGGTTATATAACCGGTGGTTTATCTACCGATGCTTCATGTGAAGGATTTATTCTTGTTGAAGGTGAAAATAGTGTCTTTAATATGTATGGGGGAACTATAATCGGTAATTCAAATGTTGGCTATGGCTCCGGCGCTTATCTTAATTACAAAGGTAAGTTTAATATGTACGGCGGTTCATTTATCGGAAATTATCAAAAAGGCAGTTACGGTAGTCTTTATTGTTACGGAGGAGCTGTTACCAATTATAACGGTTATTTGAATATTTATGGCGGTACCATAAAGCATAATTCATCATTAAAAAATGGATCGGGTATTACTAGTGGGGCTTCACAGTCCGGAAGTCATATAACCAGTTATATATCAAATTGTAATATAGTAGAAAATTATGCTAAGAACGGATATGGTGTTCGTGTCGGAGGCGTTTATGTTGGTAATTATAATTTAACAATAGGCGATAATGTTACGATTACAGGCAATGTTCCACCGGATACGATACGATTTGATGGGAATAATAGATCCGGTTGTGGAGGTGTGTATGTAGAACCAGGTTCAACCTGTACATTAGATGGATCAAATATAATAATAAAAGACAATAAAGACGGATATACGCAGTTCCTTACCGGACTGGCATTAGGATATAATGATTCTCAAAGTGCCGGTATAATAATCAAATCTCTTTCTAATTCTGACATTACTGTGGCTTATCGTAAAATTGGAGCTGCTGACTCCAAATCCGGAGTTTTTGCAACTTTGGAAGGTACGGCAAATCTTGATGCTTGCTTGGAAAGTCTTCATGCGGAATTAAGCGGATATAATATTAATGCTGCCAGTGAAACAGAATTGGAATTTAATGATTCGGTACCTGATGCAACATTCACATGTAATTTTGCGGATTCAGATAATAAGACTGCATATACGGGAGAGGAAATAACCGGTGTTGTAGGAGAGAATGTTACAATTACGGGAGATATTACAGCGACAGATGCAGGTATATATACTGCAAAAGCAACGCCTCAAGCGCACCATTCCTGGGCAGATGGTTCGCGTAGTGAAAAAACAATAACATGGACTATAGATACTTTACCTGTTACATTAACAGATTATTCTGTTTCCGATAAAGTATATGACGGAAATGAAACAACGACCATTACGGGCGATTGCACCTTGACCGGAGTGGTTGATAGTGATGCGGGCAAAGTTTCTTTTGCAACGTTAACGGCAACGTTTGATGATGCAGATGTAGGAACAGATAAAAATGTTACAATTTCAGGAACGCTCGAAGGAACGGCTGCAAATAATTATACTTTTGCCGATGTTACAACAACAGCTGATATTACTAAACGTCCGGTTACAATTACGGCAAATAATCAGAGTGTTGTTTTAAATCACAGTATTGAAACCGGAACATCTAAAGTATCCGTAAGTGAAACAGGAGATGGTACGGGTCTTGTAAGCGGACATACCCTGGACAGTATTAATCTTGAATCTTCAAGCACTGCAAATACTACTACGGAAGGTACTATAACACCAAGCGTAGCTAAGATAAAAGCAGGAAGTACGGATGTAACATTAAATTATGAGATATCATATGTTCCGGGTACCTTAACAGTAACAAAGGATAATCCTGTAGTAACAGCACCAAGTGCTAATAATCTTACATATACCGGAACAGAGCAGGTGTTGATTACTGAAGGAAGCACAACCGGAGGAACTCTTAAGTATAGTCTTGATCAAACATCATGGACAGAAGATTATTCTGCCATAAAGATGAAAAATGCAGGAAAATATACTGTTTATTATAAGGTTGAAGAAGACAGCAATTATAATGAGGTAGCAGCTCAAAGTATTGATGTTACCATAAAACAGAAAGACATTACCATTTCGGGTATCAAAGCAGAAGAAAAAACATATGACGGAAATGATACTGCTACATTAACATATGATAATGTACACTATGGCGGTATCGTAGAGGGAGACAGTCTTACGGTATCAGCTGTCGGAAGTTTTTCTGATATAAATGCCGGTGACGATAAGAATGTAGATATTTCAGATATAACTTTGGATGGAGACAGTGTTGCAAATTATAAACTTGCAGCAATTGGTCAGCAGACAATAGCAACAGGTAAAATTACGAAACGTCCTGTTACAATTACGGCAAATAATCAGAGTGTTGTTTTAAATCACAGTATTGAAACCGGAACATCTAAAGTATCCGTAAGTGAAACAGGAGATGGTACGGGACTTGTAAGCGGACATACCCTGGACAGTATTAATCTTGAATCTTCAAGCACTGCAAATACTACTACGGAAGGTACCATAACACCAAGCGTAGCTAAGATAAAAGCAGGAAGTACGGATGTAACATCAAATTATGAGATATCATATGTTCCGGGTACCTTAACAGTAACAAAGGATAATCCTGTAGTAACAGCACCAAGTGCTAAAAATCTTACCTATGACGGAACTGAGCAGGTGTTGATTACTGAAGGAAGCACAACAGGAGGAACTCTTAAGTATAGTCTTGATCAAACAACATGGACGGATGATTATTCTGACATAAAGATGAAAAATGCAGGAATATATACTGTATATTATAAGGTCGAAGAAGACAGTAATTATTATGAGGTAGCAGCTCAAAGTATTGATGTTACCATAAAACAGAAAGACATTATCATTTCGGGTATCGAAGCAGAAGAAAAAATATATGATAAAAATGATAATGCTACACTTGTATATGATAATGTAGACTATGGCGGTATCGAAGACGGAGACAGTCTTACGGTATCAGCAGTCGGAATCTTTTCTGATATAAATGCCGGCGACAATAAGACTGTAAATATTTCCGATATAACATTGGCAGGAGACAGTGTTGCAAATTATAAACTTGCAACAAATGGTCAGCAGACAACAACTACCGCAACAATAAACAAAAGAGTGGTTGGCATTACATGGGGTGAGACTGATTTTGTATATGATGGTATCAATCATAAACCTGAGGCAACTGCTACAAATATTGTAGAAGGTGATACTTGTAATGTAACCGTATCTGGTGAGCAAATAAATGCAGGTGTTGATTATACTGCGACTGCAATCGCACTCTCTGATACAAACTATGAGTTGCCGGATGGCGATGAAATTGTAGAAACATTATTTACCATAGCACCTAAGGCTGTTACGGATGCTGATGTTTCAATCGGTCATAGTGACGGACATGATTCCGGACATTATGAACATACCGGTGTGGCTATATTACCTGAAATAGTTATCACTTCTGAATTAGTGGAAGGTGAACAGAGGGTCGTACTTGCAGACGGAACTGATTATACACTTTCTCGAGATGCAAGTGCCGTAACAGTAGGAGAGCATCTTGTAAAAATTGATTTTAAAGGAAATTATTCCGGTACATTATATGGTACATGGTATATTGATGCTCAACAAATAACAATAAAAGCAGATGATATGAGCAAGATTTATGGCGAAGATGACCCTGATGAATTTACGATAAGCGTAGATCCTGCAACTGCCGATTTGGAAGGTATTGATATCAGTGTTGAACGTGAGCAGGGTGAAGATGTAGGAACATATGCGATTACTGTTACAGGACCTGAAAAAGTAGATGATTATGAGATAACATATGAAACAGGTACATTTACCATAGAAAAGGCCTCTGCTACAGTTAAGACAGTTAATAAGAGCAAGGCATATGGTGATGATGATCCGCAGTTTACCGCAAGGGTTACAGGACTTAAAAATGGTGATGACGAAAGTGTACTTACATACAGTTTTGATCGTGTGACCGGTGAAGATGCAGGTACATATGATATTGCAGTATCGGGAGAAGCTGTACAGGGAAATTATAATG
Source organism: Lachnospiraceae bacterium UBA3820 (assembly GCA_002369325.1). GTDB lineage: Bacteria > Bacillota > Clostridia > Lachnospirales > Lachnospiraceae > Coprococcus_C. The sequence continues at coordinate 5,945 of DFDU01000074.1, read as the reverse complement.
TTACATATGTTCCGGGTACTTTGACAATTTCAAAGAGAAGACTTTCGAAAACACCGATAGTTCTTGATAAGATGAGCTTTAAGTATGATGGAGAAAATCATTCACCAAATCCTATACTTAATGGTGTTGATTATTCATTTACAGAAGGTGTAGACTATGAGATTTCAGGTGAAACAACAGCCAATGATAAAGGTAAACATACCATAACATTAAGAGGTATAGGAAATAACTTTACAGGAACTGTTTTGCTTGATTGGTATATTACTTCTATAGGTGATACAACTGTTACATACAACGGACAGGAACAGACACTTGATTATGTGCCTGAAGATAATGTTGTTGTAACATTTAAGCAGGCGGACGGAAATTATACGTCTGAATTGCCAAAATATAAGAATGCCGGAAGTTATGATATAGAATACATGACTACAGTAGATAATCCTTTGTATCCTGCATATTCTGACGAAGAAACTATTGAGGTTGAAGGAGTTGCCGTTCTTACCATAAATCCAAAGGAACTTACGGTAACTGCGGAAAATAAGTCCAAGGTATTCGGAGAACAGGATCCGGAGTTTACATTTACAGTTAATGGAATTGTAGATGGTGAAACAGTGGATGAAGCCTTTACAAATAAAGTTCTTTCCCGTGCAGAAGGAGAGGATGTCGGTGATTATGATATTAATAGGGGTCAGCTTACGACAAATCCTAATTATGCGATTGGAACATTTAATAAAGGTAAATTAAGCATTACATTGAAACAGTTATCTGTTGATATATTCACTTTAAAGCTTACGTCCGGTACAGATGAAATTGAAATCGGTGATGATATACCGTACAAGAGTACCGGCTGGACTGTTACGGCCGAAACCGGAGATGAAGTAACAGGCGTAGGAACAATAACACCAAAGTATTATAAAGTAACAAATTCCGGATTGGAGGAATTAGCTACCGGAGTACCTACCGAATTAGGCGAGTATGTTGTTAAGCTTGATATAGCTGAAGGAACTAATTTTGGTGGTACGGGCAGTACGCCTTTGGAAGATGATTCCTGGAGATTCAGCATTGTGAAGGGTACGTTTCCATCGGATTTATCAGATGATTATTGGCCGTCGTTAAATGATGATTTTGAATATAACGGTCATAAGCAAAATTTGGTTATAGCTCCTATAGAAAATGCACCTACCGGATATAAGATGAAATATAGCACGGATGGCGAAAACTGGAGCGAAACCATTCCACAGGGAAGAAATTCAGGCGATTATACTGTATATGCAAAGTATGTAAGCCTTGATCCTGAGCATTATGAGGACAGTGAAGTAAAGACTTATAATGTAACCATGGCAGAAGCAACCAATATCAATGATATGCCTGATGCTGATTCATTTAATGTGATTTATGTGAGTGAAGAAAATGTGTCGGATGGTAAGATAGAGGGCGTAGATGATTCTATGGAGTACTCAACGGATGATGGCGAAACATGGACATCTGTCGGTGATAATCAAACATCTATTGACAACCTTGGAAAAGGAGAAGTACTTATACGTACAAAAGAGACTCCTGCTACAGACACCGAACCGTTTATGGTTGCAAGTGAACCTGTTACTGTAACAATCGGTGTTAAGGAAAATCAGGATGCACCGGCATCAGAAAGTTTTACGGTAACCAAAGCATCAAGCGATACGGCTACTGACGGAACTATAAGCGGTGTAGATGATACTATGGAGTATTCTACGGATGGAACAAACTGGACATCTGTTCCTGAGAATACAACAACCTTGGATAATCTTCCTAAGGGAACATATAAGATTCGTAAGAAAGGAACCAATGAAAAGAATCCTAGCACCGCTGTTGAAATTGAAGTTGGAGTAAAAACAAATCAGACAGCTCCTGTTTCTGAAGGATTAACAACAACTAAGGCATCAAGCAATACATCAAATGACGGAAAGATAGATGGTGTGGATGATACCATGGAATATTCGACAGATGGAGGAGAAACCTGGACAAAGGTATCTGCAGGAAAAACATCTATAAATGAGCTTCCTGCAGGAGATGTAAAGATTCGTTATGCAGGAACCAATGATAAGAATCCTAGTGATGCCATAACGGTTACCATTGAAACCAAGCAGCCGAATTCTCACAGTGAAGGTCCGTCATTAACAGATATCAGAGTTGTCAAGGCATCAGATGATGAAACTAAGGACGGTATCATAAGTGGTGTAAGTGATGATATGGAATACTCCACTGATGGAGGAGAAACCTGGAACAAGGTTCCGCAAGGTGAAAACAAGATTGAAAACCTGCCTTCAGGAGATATTTTGATACGTTATTTCGGAAATGACGATATCAATCCAAGTCCGTCAACTACAGTACCGATTGGCGTTAAGGATAGTCAGGAACCACTTGATCCAAGTGATTTAAGGGTAACACATAAGACAAATGATGAAACTGATGACGGTATGATAAGTGGTGTAGATGATACCATGGAATACTCACTTGACGGAGGACAGACATGGAATCCTGTAGAGGAAGGAAAGGTTGTTATAGATAACCTTCCTGCCGGAGAAGTACAGATAAGATATGCGGGAACAGATGACAAAAATCCGAGTGAGCCTGTAACGGTAACAATTGGTACAAAAACAAATCAGGAAATACCTGTCGCAGATACTTTGAAAGTAACAAAAGCATCAAGTGATACATCAAATGATGGTACAATAAACGGTGTGAACGATTCCATGGAATACTCTACAGACGGTGGACAGACATGGACAAAGGTTCCTGCCGGAAAGACCACAATAAACGGACTTCCATCTGGAGAGGTACAGATAAGATATGCCGGAACGGATGATAAGAATCCAAGTAGTCCTATAACATTAAATGTAGGAACAAAGACAAATCAGGGAACACCTGACAAAGACAAATTAACTGTTAAAAAAGCAAGTGGTGTTGGTAAGTCAGATGGTTCTATCAGTGGTGTAGATGACACGATGGAGTATTCCGTAGACGGTGGAAAGACATGGAAGCAGGTAGAAAAAGGAAAAACAACTATAAGTGGACTTCCGGTAGGTGAGATTCAGATAAGATATGCCGGAACCGATGATAAAAATGCGGGAAATACAATAAAGGTTAAGGTTGAAGCGAAGGAAGAAGTAGTTGTTAAAAATACTATTAAAGAAACATGTCAGATTCCTTATACGGGCGAAGGCGGAGGTTATCTCATAGGATTCAGTTCAGCATTTAATACTAATCAGGCGTACAGATATGAGATACTTATTCTTGATTGTAACCTTTACATTCAAGGAAAGGATCCTTGGATATACTCAACCGGACAATGTTGTGTAGAGGGAAATACATTCTGGACAGTATGGCAACCGGTATATGGTTATTATTGGACTCTGTTCAGACTGTATGACGAAGATGGAAATATGCTGGATGAACGCTGCTATGGCTTTGCCAACGTATTTTAAGAGATAATAATTTATTATATTAAGGAGCTGTAATTTTACCTTCGGGTAAAATTACAGCTTTTTTTTAAACCAATCCGATGACCAAATACCGTTTTCAATGTAAAAACTATCGTATTTTTTTGCATAAATGCTTGACAAATGCGGTGCATAGTGGTAGATTATCCTATAGAGTTAGCACTCATAAGATTTGAGTGCTAATAACAAAAATAAAAAGTGGGGAAATTAAATGGAGCTTGATGAACGTAAGAAGACAATTCTTAAATTGATTATAGCGACCTATCTTGAGACCGGAGAACCGGTTGGCTCAAGAACAATTTCAAAATTTAATGACCTTAACTTAAGCTCGGCTACGATAAGAAACGAGATGGCGGATTTGGAAGAACTGGGATATATAGTTCAGCCGCATACTTCCGCAGGACGAATTCCGACGGATAAAGGCTACAGATTCTATGTAGACAATCTTATGGAAGAAAAGGAAGATGCAGAGGTTGAAAAGAGCACATTGCTTGAGAGAGTTGATCGAATGGAACTCCTTTTAAAGCAGGTTGCAAAGGTTCTTGCTTATAATACCAATTATGCTACATTGGTTACGGCACCGAATTATCGTAAGACTGTTAAGTTCATACAGCTTTCCAAAGTTGATGAACAGACATTACTCGCCGTAATAGTCATTGAAGGAAATCTGATTAAAAATCAGATAATTCCGATTGATACTATACTTGATAATGAAGATGTGCTTAAGTTTAACATATTGCTTAATACCTTTTTGCAGGGTGCTTCGCTGGAAGATATAAATCTTGAAATGATAAATGCGATGAAGAAACAATCGGGTGAATACAGCGTAATACTTGATCAGATTTTTCAAGGTATTATTGAAGCCGTTCATGAGGCTAACGAGCTTGAGATTTATACGAGCGGTGCTACAAATATTCTTAAATATCCTGAGATTGGTGATATCAGCAGAACAAGCGAGCTTCTGGAAAAGTTTGAGGATAAAGAAGAACTTTCTCATCTTATTGAAAAAAAGACAGGTAACAAAGAGGAATCCGGTGACATACAGGTATATATAGGCGAAGAAAATGCGGTACAGAATATGGAAGATTGTTCGATGGTAACCGCAACCTACAAGATGCCGGAGGGTGCAACCGGTACAATCGGAATCCTTGGACCTAAACGAATGGATTATAAAAAGGTTGTAAGTACTTTAAAGAATCTAACCATTGAATTGGATGATATATTTAACAAACGTAAAGGGGTGAATGATGATGGCTAAAAAAGGCGTGACAGAAGAAAAACAGGAAACCACTGTAAATAAAAAGCCAAGTACAAAGAAGAAAGCGACTGTCGCTACAAGCAATGAAGGTGACGTGACCGAGGTTAAAGCCGAAACTGAAGAAGTAACCTGCGAGGGAACGGATGTAAAGGTTGATGAAGTTGAAAATGTATCCGAAGAAAACGCAGAGGCTGCAAGACCAAAGCCGGTGCCGAAGGGAAGCAGAAGAGGCAGTAAAGCGATGCAGGCTGAACTTGATAAATATAAAGAGCTTGCACTTGGCAACGAAGAAAAGTATAAAAGACTTCTGGCAGAGTTTGAGAATGCCAGACAAAGAACTGAGAAAGAAGGCAGCAAGATGTTTGATCTCGGTGCGAAAGATGTTCTCGAGAAGCTTTTACCGGTAGTTGATAACTTTGAGAGAGCGATTGCCAGCATACCTGATGAGGATAAGGAAAGAGCATTTGAGCAGGGCGTTGATAAGATTTATCGTCAGCTTATGGTCACTCTCGAAGGTATAGGTGTTGCACCTATGGATGCGACAGGCAAAGAATTTAATCCTGAATTGCACAACGCGGTAATTCATATTGAAGATGAAAATTTTGGTGAAAATGTAGTCGCCGAGGAAATGCAAAAGGGTTATATGTATAAAGACCAGGTGCTTAGACACAGTATGGTTAAAGTAGCTAATTAAAATTCTTATTTATAAAATTTAGGAGGAATTAAAAATGGGTAAGATTATAGGTATTGACTTAGGAACAACAAATTCATG
>DFDU01000074.1:0-376 GCA_002369325.1 Lachnospiraceae bacterium UBA3820 | reverse complement strand
TAGCTGTTATGGAAGGTGGTAAGCCGGTTGTTATTACTAACGCCGAGGGTTCAAGAACAACTCCTTCAGTAGTAGCATTTACAAAGTCAGGAGAAAGAGTAGTCGGTGATGCTGCAAAGCGTCAGGCAGTTACAAATGCTGATAAGACTATTGCTTCAATCAAGAGACATATGGGTTCTGACTATAAAGTAGAGATAGACGGTAAGAAGTATTCACCACAGGAGATTTCGGCAATGACTCTTCAGAAGTTAAAGGGTGATGCTGAGGCATATCTTGGTGAGAAGGTTACAGAAGCAGTTATCACTGTTCCTGCTTACTTCACAGATTCACAGAGACAGGCTACAAAGGATGCAGGTAAGATTGCAGGTCTTGATGT
>DFDU01000046.1 GCA_002369325.1 Lachnospiraceae bacterium UBA3820 | reverse complement strand
AGTAAATAAGATATTCATCGATATCATTATGTATTTTGTTCATGATTATATCTCCCGTATTTTGAATCAAAATGATTTATAGTTAAACTATAGCAAATGCTAGTGGTTCTAAATAGTTAAATTTTATAAAAGATATAAACAAAAACAATTGATTATTTTAGAATTTTATTCTATAATTATATAAATGTAAGATAATTGTAGATTATCAGTTAAAAATAGTTAGTTGCGAAAAAGACAAAAAAGGAATTACTAATATGTTGAAATACACCGATAGGCATGAGATTTCGCAAATAGAAAGGATGTTTCATCATTCATGTGTGACAAATAGCGCATATTATGAAATATCCGGAAAAAGCGGTAGTGGAAAAACAGAATTGATCAAAAAAACAGTAGATAGGATATGTCAAGCTGATTCCTTTATTGTTTATATTGATGTGATAAACGATGAGTATATTTCCACCTCATTTTATTTATCGATTCTCGAAAATGTGTATATGCCAATAACTCATCGATATGACACTATTAACAATATTTCTGCAAATGCATCTTTTTCACATTTTGAAAAGAAATTAATCAAAAAACAACGCAGCATACAAAAACTATTAGATGCCTCAGTAGTGTCCTTGGCTTCTGTTCCGACTGTCGGAGGCTCATTATCAAGTTTTATTGATAAGTGGGTTCAGGAGCATACATCTTCTATTGACAATTTACTTTTCAAATACTTTAAAACTGTCACAAAACGAGCTCGAATACATCTAATAATTGATAATTACCAATTTCTTCCAGATACCATTAAACAATCCTTTGAAATTGGGATGAATCAGTTCGATCGAGGTATAACTTTGATTACCATTAATCGAGTGGAAGATACTTTTGAACATAGAAATCCATTCTGCACATCATTTTCAAAGGAATATATTGATATTGATTATATCTCGTATGAACAATTTCATGATTTGATAAAAAAACAGGGTATTGTAATTAATGAACAGCAGAAGCGGAAACTTTGGGATGTTACAAAAGGAAATTTAAAAGATATTGATATAATCATTAATGAACTTCGACTAAATCCAAATTACAATATTATAAGTAATAAGATTGCAATAAGAAATTTAGATGATATTCAACGAAGTATTTTGATTATTGCTGCACTTTTCCCGGCTGGCATGAAAGAAGAATATGTGATCGCTTTTGTTCGTGAAATATTAAATGAGCACGACTGTGGCAAGATCGAAAATGCTATTATAGAATTAATTAAGCTGGGCTACATATATATTAATAGCAATTCTCATGATTCAGTGAAGCCAACTCACGAAACTGTAATAAGAAATGTGAGAGATGCGATTGACTTTCAGGATTTGGCATTATTTCAATCATCACTATCAGAACTATTGGAGAAACTAGCACAAGAAATTCGAGGACGTCGAGATTGTTCATACATTCTGCATTGCTGGGTTGGACTAAATACCACAAAAACATTGAAAGAGAAGTCCAGTTATGTTCAGGAATTGATAAATATTAAGTATAAGGAAAATGCCTATTATTACATAGACTTTATTGCCAAAAAAATATTTGACGTTATTATTTATCTTCCTGAGGACTGTGTTGAAAAAATACTCATCTCATTTCAACGCGTTTCTGATTTTAATAGTGGATTAAATATTTTGAATAATATACGTCTAGCTGATACCCGATTGTATAAAAAGCTTTTAATTTACAATTCTAAATTCTTGATACAAACATATGAATTTGAAGAGGCTATAAACCAATTGCACGAAATTCCAGATTCATCGGCAAAACTTTTATGTGAATTAAATTCTTTGCAACACTTGGGTCGAGACAAGGAGGCTGCAGCTTTATTAGATACAAAGATTCAGGATTGCGAGAAAAACGAAGATTATTATATTATCCTTAGAAATACAGCTCATCTATTCAAATATGAAATTGCTCGAAACAACCTATTGGAAGCGTTGTATTATTTTACAGAAAAGCGAAACTCGCCGTTTGCTGAAGCCACAATACATAATAACTTGTCTGTAATAAATATTTGGCATAGAGACTATGCGGAAGCAGAAAACAATTTAGAATATGCAATATCAACTCTTGAACAGCTTAATTCTAATGAAGTATTTGAGCCTTATTGTAATAAAAGTATTCTTTTCCTATTAAGGCAAGATTACTTGAATGGTTACGAATATGCGAAAAGAGCTTTAAATGAGTGCCCTCGGAGTTTGCCATTAGATATAATAATGTTAACCAATAATCTTACGATTGCCGAGGTTTGTTTAGGAAAAATGACAATAGAAGAGGGATTGGCTGTTTTACGGAATCTTAAAGATAATTATCAAATAATAGAAGATCCATGGTATGAATTTCAGCTAATGTATAATACAAAACAATTGGCACGAGCATTATGTGAAAATACGACACCTCTTTTACAAACCTATGAACGCTATATTAATCAGTACAATGATTCACGAACCAAGTATTATATTATTGAGCACTTTCAAATAAATGGTTATTCAATTAGTTTTTGCCTTGGACTATCGCCTAACTGGAGATATTGATTCCTTTGTGATATTTTTTAAGTAGGTAATATAATATATCCGTTTTGGGGATGGTTCCTATAATAATAGATGAAAGATATTGACTTAAGCATAAAATATCATTCTCTGAGTATTCTAGGTTTGTGATGGGAACAGTTCCAATTCGGATTCCAGATGTCGTTAATGCGTTCTTTTTGTCATTTGGTATTTGATTTCTGTTTACGAGTATGTTGTTTTTAAACAGTGAACCTTCGGCTTCTCTTCCTGTTTTACCATATAAGGATACATCAATTAACACAATGTGATTATGGGCTATCCCCTTATTAATTGTTTCTATGCCATTTTCTTGAAATCCGTTAATAAGAATTTTCGTGTTATTTACTACATTTTGAGCATAAGCATTGATATCCATAGAATGTAGCCTTAAAAAACACATTGTCTTAGCAAACATACCACATTGATTTGGACCACCTTGTGTTTTGGGGAATGTAGAAAGGTTTATCTGCTTATCATATTTAGACTTATATACTATTACACCACCTTGAGGACCACAAAGTAATTTGTCCATTGTGAATGTAGCAAAATCAACATATGGAAAAATGGTCGAGTGACAATTCCCCATAATGTATAATACAGAATGACAGATGTCAGCCATCAATGGTATGCCATATTTTGATGTAATACTATGTATTTTTTTGTAATTGAACTCTTTAATATAAGAAGAGGCACCAACAATAATCAAATTGGGGCTTAAAGATATAATTTCCTTTTCTAAATTAGAATAGTCTAAATTCAAGTCATCGTCTAACGAATAATAAGCTACGTTAATATTCCTTGAGCCTAGTTTCGTATGTGAGATATGCCCACCATCTTTAGGATTTAATGACAAAACTGTATCTCCATCGCTTAAAATAGCATTATAGATTATTTGATTTGCCTGAGTTCCTGAATTTGGCTGTATATTTACTTTGTAAGATGCGTCGGGTATGTTAAACAAATCAAGTGCTAATTGTTCAGCATAATCTTCAATTTCATCAATGGATTCTACATTTGGAAAATATCTATTACCTCGAACACCTTCGGTTGGGATTGTTGATAATGGCATGGATTGTACCTCAAGAACTTCTTGGAACGGATAACTGGTACAGGCTGTAAGATTGATATAAGAGTTTTGTTCTAAATTGTACTTGTCTATAATAGAATTATATTTATCATACTCATCGCCTAGGAAGCGTTTCATAACAAACATTTTTGTCATAGTCCTTTCTTTATTAACCGATAATCTACAATTATCCGTTAAATATTTAATAAAAAGGTACATACCAGAAGAATGTCGGAAACCGCACCACTAGTCAGCGATGTATTTTAATGGGAAGCGTACGGTTTGACACTTATGAAGTATTGCATAGGTTGGTAGGTAACACTGTTAAGGTTGGTTTTATTAGAATTATGTTTATCATATGGTGTAGTTTGTTATAGTTATGAGGAATTAAAATCTGAAATAGAGTGATTTATAAAGTCTTACAACTAATTATAGATAGATTAGGATGGATGAGCCCAGTTCAATATAGACTTACCCTCCTGGCTGCATAAAATTTGTATAGATATAATTGATTTTTTTGAGTCAATAATGATAATTGTAATTTATAAGATATTTATAATTTTGAAAGGAGTGTAATATATGAAAATGTCTAATATAATTTTTAAATGTTTAAAATATGATGGAGGAATATATGATATAGAAAAAATACTAAAAAAAGCTTTATATATAGTTTGTTTTTTGTCAATTGTATTAAATAATATAAAAATAGAATTGACAAATGTTAAAATAACTATGTCTGATAAGATTATATATTTAGCTAATACAGGTGTACCATGTTTTGTGAAAATTTTACTTGCATTAATTTTTTCGATAGGAATAATAAACATGTTGTTTTTTAGGTTTGAATTTAAAAAAGTTATTAGTTTATTTTATACTGTTTATGATGTTTCTTATTTTGTTTTATTATTAATATTACTTTTTAGATTTATTATTGAAGTATTGTGTGTTATTTCAAATTCATATTGTTTGATAAAACAGAATAAGTATTTATTCATTATAACGTTAGGACTTTTGGGATATGAATTAATTGATTTTGTTTATAAGGAAAATGTTTTATGGTTAGATAATATTGAATATAAGGAAAGTACACCATATTTTGATACAAATAATAAGAGAATAAATAAAAATGATATAGTTATTTTTTATAATAGGATGTATAAAATTTCATACGGAGAAATAATTGGTGAAGATGTAAAAAATGAAGATTATTTTTTATATGAACCAGATAAAAAGATGGTTAGGTTTTATATTTCATTAAAAGAAGCTGTAAAAGATGAAAAAGGAAAAATAAGAATATTATAGTGTGAAATGTTGGTTTATACGTTAAAAAATTGGAAGTATATATAGCTTAAAAATTTAACGCGGTTGGGGAATATGGGGTACTAAGTAATATAAGAGATGTTAAAGAAACGAGCAACCCGCTTTGATAATAAAGAACGTATACGAAAAAAACATTTCTTTCATGAACAGCTATATCTTATGATTATAGTATTGCCAAGAATTAAAATATTTGATTTATGCCACTTGGTTCACCGAGTGGTATTTTTTTGGGCGGTTTTTATGCACCAACAAGGCGGATTTTCATTACATGTGAATAAAGGAAAGACGGTGGCTCAGTGCCTTATTGACTGAACAGGATTACTCAGAAAATGAGAAAAAGACAAATAATGGTGAGTTTATCAGCTCTTACGAATGTAAAGAGAGAATAAAAATGTGTTTATACACATAAAATAGTAATATTTATATTGAATAATTGCTTGAATAATAGTATAATATGATTACTGAAAAATGTGACAATACACAAAAATAAGGAGCGATATTGTGGAAATTAAGAGAAATGAATATCTTGAGCAGTTAAAGATAAGAAAAGATAATGGAATGGTAAAGATTATCACAGGAATCAGGAGATGTGGAAAATCATTCCTTTTATTTGTATTGTTTAAGAAATATTTGTTGGAGAGTGGGGTGGATAATGCCCACATCATTGAGATTGCTTTAGATGGTATTGAAAATGAGGAATTGAGAGATCCGAAAAAGTGTTATCAGTATATCAAGGATGCAATGAAAGATGAACAGAAGTATTATTTGCTTTTGGATGAAGTGCAATTTATGCCTCGATTTGAAGAAGTATTAAACAGTTTGCTTAGGATTAGCAATATTGATGTATATGTGACCGGAAGCAATTCGAAATTTTTATCCAGTGATATTGTAACTGAATTTAGAGGCAGGGGAGATGAGGTTAGAATTTATCCGTTATCGTTTGCGGAGTTCTATAATGCTTATGGAGGAGATTATGATGATGCCTGGGAGGAGTATATGATATATGGTGGATTACCGCAGGTGACACAATTTTCTGTGGAACGCCAAAAGGCAGAATATCTGAAAAATATTTTTACCAATGTATACATCAAGGATGTGGTAGAGAGAAATAAACTCCAAAATGTTGATGAAATTGGAACATTGGTAGATATTCTTGCATCTGCCATAGGAACACCTACCAATCCAACTAAAATATCAAATACTTTTAAAACTGAAAGAGGTATCAATTATAGCAATAAAACCATATCCAACCATATAGATTATTTGGAAGAGGCCTTTTTGATTTCTAAAGCTAAACGGTATGATATTAAGGGAAGAAAATATGTGGGTGCTAACTTAAAATATTATTTTTCAGATTTGGGTCTTAGAAATGCCAGATTGAATTTCAGACAGCAGGAACCCACACATATTATAGAAAATATCGTTTATAATGAACTACTTATCAGAGGTTATAATGTGGACGTTGGTATAGTAGAAGTGTATGCAAAAAATAATGAAGGAAAGACAACCCGTAAGCAGTTTGAAGTGGATTTCGTAGTCAATCAGGGCAGCCAGAGATATTATATTCAGGTAGCTTATGATTTGACTTATGAGGAAAAACAGACACGGGAATTCAATTCATTCCGAAATATTCCGGATTCATTTAAGAAGATTGTTATAGTAAATGGAACAAAAAAGCCTTGGAGAAATGAAGAAGGCTTTGTAATCATGGGAATGAAGTTTTTTCTGCTTAATGCGGATAGTTTGGAATTTTAGAGATGCTAACCGGATTTTTTGTGCACTTTAAGTGCTATTGTTGTTTTGCACACAAGACAAAAATATGCTATTATTGTCTTGCTGATAAGACAATAATAGCATATAATGGTTTTAATAAAGGGAGGAATCACTATGAACAGAGATATATTAAAGCAAATAATGATTGACCAAAAAGAAATGTATCTTAATAATCCTATCGTCCACAGAGATTATAACCTTGAAGATAATGTGAATTACTGCTTTGTTGGAATCAGGCGTACAGGCAAATCGTATATGATGTATCAGCAGATCAAAAATCTGATGGATAAAGGAGTATCTATTAATCATATAGTATATGTTAATTTTGAAGATGAACGTTTATTAGAATTGAATTCAGACGAGCTAAATATAATTCTTGAAATAGGACTCGAGATTGCAGGTTCTGATATAAAACCATATTTGTTTTTTGATGAAATTCAAAACATATATGGGTGGGAGAAGTTCGTACGTCGTCTTGCTGATATGAAATATAAGGTAAATATTACAGGAAGCAATAGTAAAATGCTAAGTAGTGAAATTGCATCTACGCTTGGTGGACGATTTATGGTTGTAAAGATATTTCCTTATTCGTTTCAGGAATATATTAATGCAGGAAATTTAACTATTGATTATACTAATGTAATTAGTACAAAGGATAGAGCAGTAATTATGAACTTATATAATCAATATGTTGAATTTGGAGCATTTCCGGAATTGGTTGATATAAGAAATAAACGCGATTATTTGAAGAGTATTTACCAGACAATATATCTTGGTGATATTATTACAAGAAATAAAATAACAAATGATTTTGCAATACGATTAATATTAAAGAAAGTTGCGGAGTCAATAATGAAACCATTATCATATAACAGACTTGTAAATATTTTGAAAAGTACTGGAGCGGCAATAGGAAAACAGACTGTTATAAATTACATGGGATTTATAGTTGACTCATATATACTTTTTACAATACAAAACTATGCTGCAAAACTTGTTGAGAAGGAAACTGCACCTAAATATTATTTTATGGATACAGGTTTGCTTGGACTTTTTCTTATTGATGGCAAAACTGCACAGCTTGAAAATCTGGTAGCCATTGAACTGATTAGAAGATATGGCAATGAAAATGTATTTTATTTTGAGAAAAATGTTGAAATTGATTTCTATATGCCTAATGAAAAACTTGCAATTCAGGTTAGTTATAGCGTATTGGATAATATTGATACAATGGATAGGGAAGTAAATGCTTTTAAGAAGCTTAATAATTATATACCCGATACAAAATGTATGATTATTACTAATAGTGAGGAATCTGAACTTGATGTTGATGGAATAAAAATACCGGTAGTATCTGTGTGGAAGTGGCTGCTTGACAATTGATAAGTTGAGGTAAAATATAAGAAAATGCATAATTATATGAGATGTTTATAAAGATATATTAGAAGTAAGGGTTGATTCATAATTTGATTCATTTATAAAATGGGTTTTAAGTATAAAAGCTACCTCAAATTGAAAGGTAGCTTTTATACTATATATAATCTATAGGCAACGCCACAAGATTTTCCCTTAAATACGTCTTCTTGTCTATAAGACAAATAATAACTCCAATCCCCCTTTTTTTATCAGGTATTTTATCTAAAACAGTATTTGCAGATGCCATATTGGCTTTTGGATTACCCGACATTTTTATTTCTACAGGATATAAAAAACCATCCTCTTCGATGATAAGATCTATCTCGTTTTCATTAGTATTGTTCTTATCCTTGCCGCGATAATAGAAAATATTGAATTTATAATCCATACCTTCATTTGTATATGATTTTAATATTTCATTAACCACAAATGTCTCAAACATATTTCCCGCAACTGCTGAGCGTTTCAAAGTATCCGGTGTAAGCCATCTTGTCAGGTAGCATGCAAGACCTGTATCTCTGAAATAAAGTTTTGGCGTTTTAATCGCACGATTGAGAGCATTTGTGCTATAGGGTTGCAGAATATATATAATTCCGGTTCTTTCCAATATTGAAATCCAATTTTTTATCGTTGGCTCACTGACACCTATCTCACTTGCAATGTTGGCGTAATTGAGCATTTCACCGGTTCTTGCTGCAACAGCAGTTAAAAACTTGGTGAATGTAATGCTGTCACTTGAAATCAACTCATTTATATCTCTTTCTAGATAAGTAGAAACATATGATGAGTAAAACTCCTGCCAATCTCTTTCAACGTCATACAATTCCGGATAAGCTCCTTTATGTATGATATTCCATATATCCGTATAGTGTTTTAATTCTTTTTCTCTTTCCTTGATATATGCTTCTGTAGGTATAAAATGCCTATTAAATTTAATTTTGTATATTTCCCTTAGAGATAGACCCGATAATTCCGTAACAGCCACTCTTCCAGCTAAGGATTCACTCATTCCCTTCATAAGTTCAAGTTTTTGTGAACCTGAAAGAATAAATTGTCCCCTTTCTTCCGATTCATCCACAATCTGCTTAATATCTTCTAAAATATCACTCTCTTTTTGAACCTCGTCTATAAATAATGGGCATGGGTTATTCAGAAAAAAAAGCTTTGGCTCTTCTTTCGCCTGTAATCTGGTAAGTCTGTCATCAAAATTTGCTCTATTATAATCCGGAAATACATGTTTAATTACAGTAGATTTACCTATCTGTCTGGCACCGGTAAGCAATAGACATTTGCTTGATTTTATTCTTTTTTTTAAAATATCTGTAATAGCTCTTTCTATATATGACATAATATCCCTCCGACTAATCTAAAATATGATTTTATTATAGTCGATATTTTAATAATAATCAATCATTAAATAATTTTGATTAAGTAAATTTATTTCATCAGGATTATGAAAATTTACTTTAACAGGGTTATGAAAAACCATTGCAATAAAAGATAAAATGCATTAAAATTAAAAAAATAATTAACAATTACACAGGAGGGATTTTACAAATGGGAGTAATTATTTGTGTTGTAGCCATAGTTGCGGTATTGTTGCTTTGGTGGATAGGAACCTACAATGGCATTAAAAGATTAGAAATAAAGGTGAAGGAAGGACTTTCGGGTATAGATGTGGCACTTACAAAAAGATATGATGTGCTTACAAAACTTCTTGATGTGGTAAAAGGATACCAGAAGCATGAGAAGGAAATTCTTTCAGAGGTTATAAGACTTAGAAGCGGTATGACCATGCAGGAAAGAAATGCTGTTAATCAGCAGATGGATTCTGCATTCGGAAGAATTAATATGCTTGCGGAAAGTTATCCGGAGCTTAAGTCTTCAAATAATTTTATGCAGCTTCAAAATGCAATTGTAGATACCGAAGAGCATCTTCAGGCTGCAAGAAGATTATACAATGCAAATGTAACAGCTTATAATGAAAAGATAGTAACATTTCCAAACAGCATAGTTGCAGGCTCGATGGGAGCATCCGCTAAGGAGTTCTTTGAGGCAGAGGCGGCTAAAAGACAGGATGTAAAGATGAATTTCTAATATAAAGGGAATGAATGAGGGGACAGTTCGAAAAAGTAAGAATTGTCCCCTTGTTTATTCCCCTTTTTTGTGCTTTTTTTCTTGATATATACGTTATATTGGGGTAAAATATATATTTGTATAACTATGTTTTGCGACAGGCACGATGTTGCCTTTTTCGCAGGTAAGGAAGATAAAAACCATGGCATTAAAGCACGTAATGATAAATGATATAATTGCAGAAAATAATGCGCGAATGCTTAACTTAAAAAAGTATTATCCTTTTTTCGTGCTTAATGAAACCACGTTTTCACAATACAAGGATGGAAAATTTTCTTTTCTTGATATGGGATATATCACGCTTGCTACCCTAAGATTTTTTATAAATGAAAATAATTTTCATGAAAGGGATATAACCTTTGAAGAATTCGAAGGATTTTTGGCTGAGCTTCTTGAAAGGGATTTTGAGCTTGAAACGGAAACTGATGAAAAAAAAGAATTAATCGGATATATATTTGATAAATTAAAAAATGACGGGCGGGCATTTGAATTTAAGTTTTACGATCCTGAGGAAAGAAAACCGAGGATAGCGAGAGTAAAGCTTATAGACAGCAGGATAGAAAACGGACAGGTTTTTTATACGATAACACCCGAGGGTATTGAGTTTTATCTTGATACCAAGGAGGTTAAGGAAGAAAGTAAGATAAATATTTCACAGCTTCTTCTTGAGAAGATGATCACCTCCAATAATTTCAAGGGTGGTATAGATGTCGTAAAGAGAATAAATGCCGAGGTTACACGGATTAAAGAAAAAAAAGAGCAGGTATTAAAGCTCTTATCCATAGATATATTTGAAGGTGAAAAAGCTTATGAAGATTATATGGATACCATAGCAAAATGGTTTAATGATGAGCAAAAGCTTTTTGTGAAAAATAAGGCGCTTGTTGATAAGGCTGTAGAGAAAGCTTCCTACGGTATGAATTCCGAAGAGGGAAAAGTAAACGGCTCAAAAGCTTTTGAAGAAATCAGCCGACTTGAAACAGAGCTTAAACAAACCATATATAATCACAGCCGGCTTATAGCCGAAACTGTTGAGCTTTCACAGTTTGCTGATAATATCATAAGTAGAGCCAAGTTAAGAAAGCTAAGACCGGTATTTGATTTCGGAAAGAGCTTTGCGGATATTATGGAAAAGGACAGACCTTCGGATATGTCTTATATACTTATGCCGCTTTTTGCACCAAGGCTTGATAAGACATTTTCGGTTAAATCCATAGATAATATTCTTACCTTAAAATCCGATGACGGAGCAAAAGGTGAGAAGGTTGAGAAAAAAGAACTTGATCTTGATTTCATGTATGAGGATGAAATCTTAGACCAAAAGATAGGTATGAACTTTGCAAAGCTCTTTTATGAACTTTGTGATCAGCTTGTCAAGTGGAACAGGCTAAGCCTTAAAGAGTTTAACGGCATACTTGAGATAAAGTTTAACAAGGAAGTTTATGCAAACAGAGACCTTTATGCATTTTTGGTCCATTTGGCAGGTAAGACTGCTTATAATGTAAAAAAAATGTGCGAGAAGCAGGAAACACTGCTTGAGGAAATGGTAGTTACATATATGTCCGAAGAGGATAAGGAAAGATTTAACGATCTTGAATTTACGATAACCTTCGGTGATGAATTTGAGATTGAAGGGTACGGAGCGACCCTTACGGATATGACATTTGAAAGGAGATTGGGATAATGGAAGACAGAAGTCTGGACAAGGCACTTGATATTTATACGGCACTTATTATCGGAAAAGAAGTATCCCGATCTAATCCCGATACAAGGGAGCTTTATGAGGAATTTTATTCTAACTCGGCAGTATATGATATAACCGTAAGACTTATGAAAAAGCTTAATTTAAGCATTTATGAGTATAATGAAGCTATATATCTGACCGCTGGAGAAGGAAATAAAATATTCGGATATACCAATGACGACATGAAGCGTCTTTTGGGACTTCGCGTAAACAAGGAGCTTTATGTGGTTTATTTTATTATGTATAATGCGCTTCTTGCTTTTTATCAGGATTCGGCATCCTATCAGGTTAAGGAATTTATTAAGGCTGAGGATATATTGGACAGCGTAAATGATTATATGCTTAAGTTTATAAATGATTTATCCATATATTCCATGGATGAGCTAGAGGAGGAGAGCTTCAGGTCGATAGCTCTTTTATGGGATGAGCTTCCTACCGTTACATCGGAGGATAAGGATAAAAACAGAGCTTCACGCGCATCGCGTATGGGCTATATTAAGCTTACATTTAATTTCCTTATAGAGCAGAAGCTTTTTGTGGCTGTTTCGGACAGATATTATCCGACCGACCGCTTCAAGGCAATAGTTGAAAACTACTTTGAAGAGTATAAGGGAAGGATATATGAGATACTGGGAGGTAAAGAGGATGCCTAGTATAAACAGAATCAGAGTAAATAATGTTAAATATAATTTCGGAACTCAGGTATATGATGATTTTACCATGAGAATGTACGGAAGAAATACTATTTATGATCTTGCGAACGGCGGCGGTAAGAGTGTGCTTATGCTTTTACTTATGCAAAATATGCTGCCTAATTCAACTCTTGATGAAAAGCAGCCGATAGAAAAGCTTTTCAGAGCAGGAAATAACAATACCGTTATACATTCTTTAATTGAGTGGAAGCTTGATAATCCCGAGGATATAGAAGGCTACAGATATATGACTACCGGCTTTTGCGCCAGAAAAGCAAAGGATGCTCAGGATGAAGCCGAAAAGAGCAAGGATGTTGCATCGGTAGAATATTTTAATTATTGTATTTTGTACCGTGAGTTTAATAAAAATGACATAATCAATCTTCCGCTTGCTAAAGACGGAGAGCGTGTATCCTATAGCGGACTTCGGTCATATCTTAAAGATTTGGAACATAATGATATGAGCCTTAAGGTTATGGTTTTTGACAGAAAGGGAGAGTACCAGAGGTTCATAAGCTCCTACGGCTTGCATGACAGTCAATGGGAAATCATAAGAGGTATCAATAAGACCGAGGGCCATGTAAGAACATATTTCGAGACCAATTACAGAACGACAAGAAAGGTTATAGAAGACCTCTTAATTGAAGAGATAATCGAAAAAGCATTTATGGTAAAGACAAACCTTGAAGACTCGGGAAATGAGTCGATGGCAAGGATGCTTATGGATATAAAGGAACAGCTTACCGTACTTGCAAAGAAGAAAAAGGATATATCAAATTATGATTATCAGATAGAGCTTATAAAGGTGCTTACCGATAAAGTGGATTCTTTTATGGAGCTTTATGAGGAGCAGGATAATTATAAGAGACTCATAGCCGGAATCTATAAGGCGGGAGAAGAATTTGCCGGAAATGATGAAGCTTATATGAAGAGTCTTGAAGAAAAGAAAAACCGAAAGCTTGAAGAAAAACATAAGCAACGTGAGAAAATAGAGTGCCTTAAGGTTTCGAGGGATAAGAAAAAGCTTGAGGAAATAAAGGAAGAAGCAAACGAGCTTAAAAATAAAGCAAAGGTATTTAAGGATAAAGCCCGTGCGGCAGAAGAAGATTATAAATTAAAGGAAAGCATAAACGATTACCGTTTTTATCTTGAGGATAAGAAAAAATACGATGAATGCGATGCTGTTATAAAGACTATAAGAGCAGGTGCGGCATATGACGATGAACTTCTTTATACATATGTTTATAACATAAAGCTGCTGATGGATAAAAAACAAAATGAGCTTGAGAAAAAGCTTAAAGAGCTTGTTAAGTCTATCAGTGAGGCAAAGCTTGAGAAGGAATATCATGATAAGCTTCTAAGTGAAGCAAGGGTAAGTCTTGCGGTATGTGAAAATGAAGGAAAAAAAGCGAGAGAAGAGATAGAAGAATTAAGCGGAAAGCTTTCCAGGGTCAAGCTTAGCATGAACAATATAAGCTTTGCCGGCTATGATGAGCAGCTTAAGGAAACGGAAGAAAATATATCCGGTGTGAAGAAAAGACTTTCGGATATTTCGGAGGATGAAGATAAATTTGAATCCGGACTTCGTGAGGAAAAGAACAGGCTCTATGAATATGAGCAAAAGAAGGTTTCGCTTGAGGAAATCATTTCCGGGATAAAAAACAGCGAAGAAGAATATAAAGAATCAATAAAAAAGTATAACAATATTAAAGAGGTATATGCGGCAGGCGATAACGGGAAGCTTGTTGACGTTATTTCGGAAAGACTTACCAATGAGATATTGGAGCTTGCCGACTTAAAGCATGATATCAAACGAAGTGATAAGAAGCTGAAACGACTTGAGGAAGGAAGACTTATAGCACCGTCGAAATCCGTTAAGAAGGTACTTGACTATATCGAAACAAGACATGGTATAACAGCTATGTTCGGTATGGATTATATTTCCGCACTCGGTCAGGAGAAGAAGGAAAAGCTGCTTAATGAAAATCCTCTTTTACCATACGGAATAGTAATAGATGATTTTGATGTGATTAAGGATGATCCAAACATAACCGGTATAGATACAGACGGTGAAGCGGTTCTTATCTTTGATATGAAGCAGGATGAGGAAAAGGCATTTTACATCGGTGAAAGTATGCTTCTTGCGTGTGCCGATAAAGAATTTTTCCTTGCGGAGGATACTAAGGATAAGCTTATAGCAAAGGAAGTTGAAAATGCGAGGGAATTAAAGCTTGCCTGCGAAATGAAAGAAAAGCTTCATGATGCTTATCGCGAAGACAGAGCTTTTGTAATAAAGACGGAAGCCGGCAATATCCTTGATGCAAAGGAAAAGCTTGAGAATACCGAGAAGGAATTAAAAGACGTAGATAATCTTGTTAAAAATTGCAGGGATAATATCAAAAGCTATGAGAGTGAATTAGCTAAGCTTAAAAACGAAAAGGAAGCAAAGCAAAATTATTATGAAGAGCTTCTTGCTGATAATAACAGACTTTATACCATAAAGAATTTAAGTGAGATAATTGACGGCCGGGAAAAGATATCCCGGGAGAGCAGAAACGAAGCAGAACGTTTAAGAGATGAAATAAATAAGCTTTCCGCAGATGAGGGAAGTAAAAAAGTGGATGTGGCTCTTCTTGAATCAAAAGCGGCTTCTTATGAAAAGCAGATAGATGAGATAGTAAATGATTGGAATAATAATTACAGAAGCTATTATAATCCAGACAAAGAATATGATAATCTTGGACTTTCCATGGAGGATATCGTTGCAAAGTTTACGGCAATGAAGCTTTCCTTTGATGATGACAAAAAAGCTATCGATGACAAGCAGCTTTTGATGGATACATTAAAGATTTCCATGGACAGAATCCTTAATACCATCAAAAAGCGCGGAACTTCTCTTGATAATATTAAGAAGCTTAATGAAACGGAAGAGCTGTTTGATATAGATGAAGGAACGCTTGAAACTATAAGAAGAAGTATCGATGAGCTTGATTATCAGGTTAAGGGATATGAGGAGGCTTATAAAAACAAGATATCGGAAGCAGACAGACTTTCCGGAAGCATAGATTATGCCATAAGTAATATTGAAGCTGCTTTCGGACATTTTGAGGAAGAGGAAGCTTCTCTTTCTGAAATCATGGCTGGGCTTGCTGACGGAGAAAAGCTTTTGGATAGGCTTGATAAGGAAGCAAAGGAAAGCGAAGCCGAATACAAGCGCTACGCAAAAGAACAGGGATATATGCTTGAGCTTTATAAGGATGTTAAGCGTATCATAACAACCAATGATATAAGCCTTGAGGATGCTGCAATCGTAACCGAGGATAAGGATAAGTTAAGAGAAATATTTGAAGATACTCTTATCAAATATGACAGAAGCAATAAGAAGCTTGATAAAGCAAAAAATGAGCTTCTTAGATTTAAGGGTAATACTTCTTCCGCATTGGAGCAGATGAGTATGTTTGAGCTTGCGGCAACCATAAGGGATGATGTTACGATTCCGTCATCACTTTCTCTTGCGAAGGAGCTTTCTGCGAATCTTAATCAGACGGTTGAATATATAAAACTTGAAAGAGACAGAGTCGAAAAGAGTCTTTCCGATATGGAAACCATAAAGGAAAACTTTGAAGAACAATGTCTTCAAAGATGTCTTGATGTCAGAACCGAGCTGGACAAGCTGCCTAAGCTTTCGAGAATCATTTCCGACGGCGAAGCCATACAGGTTGTTGATTTAAATATTCCGTATGTTAAGGATGAGTTCTTAAAGCAGAAGATGTCTGACTACATCGATAAGGTTGTGGCTGCGGCTGACGGATATGAAAATGACAAGGACAGAATGAAGTATATACGGGGAAGCCTTACATTGAAAAAACTGTTTGGTGTAATCGTAACCGATATGAATGCTATAAAGCTTACATTGTATAAGCGTGAGAGAATAAAAGAACAGAGTAGATACCTTAAATATGAAGAGGCGGTAGGAAGTACGGGACAGTCACAAGGTATATATATTCAGTTCCTCGTTTCGATAATAAATTATATATCGGGTATGTATCAGACAAAGAGCGATGAAGTAACTACAAAGACAATATTTATAGATAACCCTTTCGGTGCCGCAAAGGATGTATATATCTGGGAGCCGATATTTGAACTTTTAAAAGCCAATCACGTTCAGCTTATAGTTCCGGCAAGAGGTGTAACGCCTGCCATAACGGGAAGATTCGATGTGAATTATATTCTTGGGCAGCAGATGTCGAAGGGAAAACAGCTTACGGTAGTTACAAATTACACCAGTAAGGTGGATCAGGAGGAAATGGAATATCAGGATCTTTCTTACGAACAGGTCAGCTTTGATTTTATATAAAACGAAGGAGAAAACTTTATGCATTATAAAGAAGTGAAGGCGGTTCTGTCCCCGCAAAGCGGTATGAATATATATCGAGGTTGTCTGCACGGATGTATATATTGCGATTCAAGAAGTAAATGCTATCGAATGGAGCATGACTTTGAGGACGTTGAGATAAAGACGAGAGCAGATGATATCCTTGAGCATACGCTCAAACGAAAACGAAATAAAACCATGATTATGACGGGGTCTATGAGCGATCCGTACATACCGATAGAAAAAGAACTTCAGCTTACGAGAAGATGCCTAAACCAGATTGAAAGATTTGATTTCGGAGTTGTAATTCAGACGAAATCGGATTTGATTTTAAGAGATATAGACATACTTGAAAAGATAAACAGGAAGACAAAATGTATAGTTGCCATGACATTTACAACATATGATGATGAGCTGTGTAAGATACTCGAGCCGAATGTCTGTGTGACAAGTGAGCGATTTAAGGTGCTTATGGAAATGAAAAAAAGAGGCATTCCAACGATAGTCTGGATAACACCGCTTTTGCCGTTTATAAATGACACCGAGGAGAACCTTAGAGGCATTCTTGATTATTGTGTGCAGGCAGGAGTATACGGAATTGTTTACATGTATGGTATGGGTATGACACTTCGGGACGGAAACAGGGAATATTTTTATGAACAGCTTGATAAGCATTTTCCGGGAATGAAGGAAAAGTACATGGAAACCTTCGGCGGAACATATGAAGTACCGAGCCCGAACAGCATGGCACTTACAAAAATTCTGAAAGAAACCTGTGAGAAGCACGGAATAGTTTATGATCAGGAAGAACTCACAAGATATATGCGTGAATATAAAAACAAAACGCTTGGCGTTCAGATGTCGATATTTGATTATTAAAATGTGATAAACATAATTGAAATGCGTATTTATAAAAGCATAATAATAAAATAAATATATATACATAAAGGAGAAAAAAGATGGACTACAATGAACTCAGTTTAAAGATGCATGAGGAAAACAAGGGAAAGATAGAGGTTATCTCTAAGGTTGATGTTAAGACAAAGGATGACTTAAGCACTGCTTATACACCGGGTGTTGCAGAGCCTTGCCGCAAGATCAGAGACAATAAGCTTGATGTATATAAATATACAAATAAATCAAATCTTGTTGCTGTTGTTTCGGACGGAACAGCGGTACTCGGTCTCGGAGATATCGGACCGGAAGCTGCCATACCTGTTATGGAAGGAAAATCAATACTTTTTAAAACTTTCGGTAACGTAGATGCATTTCCTATCTGCCTTGATACAAAGGATGTAGATGAGATAGTTGAAACAGTTAAGAGAATCGCTCCTGTATTCGGTGGAATAAATCTTGAGGATATAGCTGCACCTAGATGTTTTGAGATAGAAAAAAGACTTAAAGAAGAACTCGACATACCTGTATTCCATGATGATCAGCATGGTACTGCTGTAGTTGTATGTGCAGGACTTATTAATGCACTTAAGATAGTCGGTAAGAAGATGGAAGATATAAGTGCCGTAATAAGCGGAGCAGGTGCTGCAGGTATATCAATTTGCAAGCTTTTGATGAGATTCGGAATCGGAAATGTAGTTCTTGTAAACAGCAAGGGTGCTCTTTGCCCGGGTGAGCCTTTTATGAATCCTGCTCAGGCGGAGATGGCTGAGATTACAAACAAGAATAAAGAAAGAGGAAGTCTTGCTGACGTTATGAAGGGCAAGGATGTATTCATAGGAGTATCTGCTCCGGGCATCGTAACACCTGAGATGGTTGAATCAATGGCAGATGACGCTATGGTATTTGCTATGGCAAATCCTACACCTGAGATAATGCCTGATGAAGCAAGAAAGGGTGGAGCAAGAATAATTGCAACAGGTCGTTCTGATTTCCCTAACCAGATAAATAACGTGCTTGTATTCCCGGGAATATTCAGAGGAGCTCTTGATGCCCGTGCAACAGATATAACAGAAGATATGAAGGTTGCAGCCGCAAAGGCTATCGCATCCATCGTAAAAGATGACGAGCTTAATGAAGAATATATTATCCCTGATGCCTTTAATAAGGAAGTTGCGAAGGCAGTAGCAGATGCAGTTGCCGAATGCGCAAGAAAATCAGGGGTTACAAAATAAGTATAGTTGATTTTTTAGAAAACGTGTATTGCACGACGGGGTGCTGACTAAGTGAAAAGTCAGGTACTTTGAATCCGTCGGTACTTAGCGAGTTGGAACAACGAGCTTAGTACCGCTACGTGATGAGAGTAGCGCAAGCGTGCCTGACGATTACTTGGTCAGTAACCTGTCGTGCAAAAAAAGGATAATGAAAGGAACAGCGTATGAACGAAAAACTTCAGGCAGTTTGTGATGAAGTAAATACAGTAATAAAGGGTAAGGAAGATGTAGTGCGAAAGGTGCTCGGTGCCGTTATAGCAGGCGGTCACATTCTTATGGAAGATATTCCGGGAGTGGGAAAAACCACTCTTGCCACAACCTTCGCAAAGAGCATGTCGCTTAATTATAAGAGAGTACAGTTTACGCCTGATGTACTGCCGAGTGATATACTCGGATTTTCCATGTACAATTCACAGACAAAGGATTTTGAGTACAGAGAGGGTTCTGTTTTCTGCAATCTCTTTCTTGCTGATGAGATAAACAGAACCTCGCCTAAAACACAGTCGGCGCTTCTTGAGGTTATGGAGGAGCATACTGCTACGGTTGATGGTGTTACAAGAAGATTGCCGGATCCGTTTATAGTTATTGCTACCGAAAATCCGTATGGTTCATCGGGTACGCAGATGCTTCCGGAATCCCAGCTTGACAGATTTATGGTTTGTCTTTCAATGGGATATCCGGCCCATGAGGATGCTGTTAAGATTCTTAAAGGAAATGCATCACATCCGATAGATAATGTCAGAGAGATAATCAGTGTTGACGAGCTTATAGCTTTGAGAAAAGCTGCCAATGATATGTTTATAAGAGATGAAATATATGAATATATAGTAAATATCGTTGAAGCGACAAGAATCAATGAAATGTTTTCCATGGGAGCAAGCCCGAGAGGAACCATAGCAATGCTTAGAATGGCAAAGGCTATGGCGGTTTTGGACGGAAGAGATTATGTGACTGCTTTTGATGTACAAAGCATTACTAAAGATACTTTGGGACACAGAGTCAAGCTTTCCGCAAAAAGTAAAGCGATGGGCTATAATATGGATGCTGCCATAAGGCAGCTGCTTATGACTATTCCGGCACCGAGAAATTAAAGGCGTGCCGGAAAATAATTAAAACAGGATGCGGAATTTATGGAGAGTATAATAAGATTAATCATATATACGATTTTACTTGGTATAAACGGTATTATGTATTATTTCTTACACAGTCATTTTTATTTCATGCTTATGGTAATTATGATTGTGTCTCCTTTTGCGTCCATAATTATGGCTTTCATTTTAAGAAAATTCGTGCAAATAGAAATCAGTGCCGCCATAAACAGTACAGGCAAAGAATATGCAAAACAAAATGACAGGGCTTATTTTTTTGTTAAGCTTTTAAATAAAACACCGTTCATATCACTTGATACTGTAGTTTACATGAATATAAAAAATACTTTTTTCGGTACAGGCGGAAATCATAAAATGTCTATGCCAATCAGAATGTTATCGGAAAATAAAGTAGAGTTTCCGATTGTTGCAACTCTTCCGGGCATAGTACAGGTCAGTATTGAAAAGATAAGCATAAAGGACCTTATGGGTTTTGTTAAATTTAATAAGAAGGTGTCTGCGGAATCGGAGATTACCATAATGCCTGAGATAATAGGTGAATATAATTATGACAAAGTTTCACTTGAACAAGGTTCGTTGGAGAGCGAAGAAAGCTCAAAAAAAGGAAATGATTTTTCGGATGTTCAGGAAATAAGAGAATATATTCCGGGAGATAAGCTTATGAGTATTCATTGGAAGCTTTCGGCAAAGAGAGACATTCTTATGGTTAAGGACAGAGCAAGTATGTCGGACAGACAGCTTGTGGTGCTTGTCGAGCTTGTAAAAAACACTTCCGCTCAGCTTAATATGATACTTACTTCCGCATATACTCTTGTTAATCAGATTGTAAATGACGGAACAACGATAAGGCTTATGTTCTGGAGTACGGAAAGATATGAGTATGAAACAACCAGAATAGATTACAAAGCGGATCTGGATAATGCATTTGAAAAAATATATTATGAGAAAACATATACGGACATGGAGGAGGGCGCATCGCATATGTCGTCCGTTCATCCGGAAATTAAATCATATCTTTTGATAACCTCCGACGGAAATAATTGTCTGATGAATATCAGGGAGAATGGATAATGGCAAAGAAAAAAAAGAAGGATAATAATTCCATAGAGCTTTGCGAAGGCGTCGTTCTATGTGAAGATTTCTTTGAACAAAAGGAAAAGAGGATACTTACTCTTTTGCTTAAAGGTTTCATAGTATATCTTCTTTCAATGGGAACGATCGGCTTTTATTTGTCTGCAATAAAAGCCGAGTATAATGTAATACTTTGCCATGCGGTTGTTTTTTCTTTTGCTGTTTTATGCTCTATGCTATACTACAGACTGCTTACGGAAAATCTCGGATATCTATTCCTTTTTTTGCTGTTTGCCGGTTTGGTATATTTGTTCAGAATTTATATAAACAGTGGATTTTATGCAATAGTAAATATTTCCGTCAGAAATGCGGCGGAGTATTTTGACATAGACATACAAAGACTTTATACGGAGCGTATTGAAGACAGATATTTAACGATAACAATGGTTTCACTATTTATAGGTCTTGTTCTGGATATTCTGTTAAATGTATATATATCACGTCGAATGCAATATGCAACAGCGATGTTCATAGTTATGTTCTTTAATGTCATACCGCTTTATATGGTTCTTGAACCTGATTTTTTGTATGCACTTATGATTCTTGCAGGAATATCCATGGCGTACGTTATAAAAGTCAGCAGACATTACAGTCCTCAGGTTTCGGTAAAAAGAAGTAATTCCAAGTTTATTGTCAGGGGGAAAAAGAAAAAAGAGTTTTTTTACAACTATGATATAAAAGCACTTTCGCAGGCGGCACTTGTAACATTTATATTTGTTGCCAGTGTGGTTTCGCTTGTAAGCTCGATAAAACCTAAAGAGAATTTTAACGTAGGTTATAAACAAAATAAATACAAAGAGCTTTCAATGGCAGCTGTAAGCATACTTCTTACAGATGGTTTGGAGGGCTTTTTCCGCTTTGGTCAGGATAAGGGAGGTATGAACAGCGGTAAGCTTGGTGCGGTATCAACGGTGCGTCTGGATTATCAAACCGATCTTATGATTAAATTTACACCGTATTCTTATGATACTCTTTATCTGAAGAGCTTTGTCGGAGAAAGCTATAATCCTTATGAAAATTATTGGACAAACATAAAGTATTATGAGGGTGAAAAGGAAGACTTTGCGTCTGACACTTATACCTGTCCTGAGGCAGAGGCATTAAAGAAAAGCTATGAAGATGGTAATCCGACATCGGCAGCAGGTATTATAAGCATAAGAAATATTGACGGTGACAGAAACGGTTTTTATGTGCCGTATTACATGGGAGAGGTAACGGACTATAATGATAACGGCTTTATAAGTGAAAGATTCTATCCGAGACTTGATGGTAATGATACGGTTGTGGATGAAACACTATATACAGGTGCACCTTGTACCGAAAGGGATTTGGAGGTTCCTGAGGCAAATGTTGAAGCGATAGAAAGCTTTATCCAAAACTTTGATCATTCCGGAAGTGACGAGGAGATAATAAAAAATCTTGTGGATTATTATCAGGAGAATATTCCTTATACGATTAAGCCGGGAAAGACACCTAAGAAAAGGGATTTTGTAAATTATTTCCTTACGGATAATAAAAAAGGATATTGTGCACATTTTGCCTCGGCAGCAACACTCATATTGAGATATCTCGGAATACCGACAAGGTATGTGGAAGGATATGCCGTAAGTTATAATCAATTGGTGGATGCGGAGCTTGTCAGTGATAAAAAATATTCGGATTATTACAGCGGATATTCGGAGCTTGGTGAAACAGCACTTCTTCAGGTGAATGCGACGGATGCGGACGCACATGCATGGATAGAGGTATATATTGAGGGGAAAGGCTGGTACCCTGTTGAGGTAACACCTTCAGGCGATGAAGAGGATGTGGAAGATTTCTGGGATATGTTTTCTGATATGGCCGGCGATGATGATGATTCGGATGGAGGAGTTTTAAACGGAGGTAATATTAAAATATCCGATAGTCTCGTAAGAGGTATAATATATGCAATAGTAGGAATTATTGCGGGTGCATTGATTATCCTTATGGGAATAAGAATTGTCATTTGGCTTATTCTATTAATAAAATTTATCAAAGCCGGATTAAACGATAAGCTTATTATAAGATATTCGAATTATTGCAGGCGTAAGCGGAAATTCGATAAATCATTTAAAACAAAAATAAACTATTCGGAGCAGATAACATATATATTTAATAAGAAAAAGGAAAAGCTTATGAAAAAAACTCCGGAGAGGGCAGCACAATTCGAAAAGTTTTTCGATACGGAGAGAATAACGGATATTATTGACAGAGCGGGCTTTTCGGATAAGGAAATTCTTAAGGAAGAATATGATTATGTATGTAAAGCCCTGTTTTAATAATATTTCTACATTAATCTTTATGGTTGAACAAAAAAAGTATTAGTGTTATTATATTTTTTTGGTAAAGGGATTGAAATGCGAAGAAGAAAATTTGAAAAGCTTTTATGCAAGAATACATTTGCCCTTGCCGTACCTGCTGTTTTTGTACTTATGGTGCTTCTTATTATGTTTATGAGATATCCCATACTGGAACAGACAAGGCTTATAAGCCTGGAAAATGAAGAGCTGTATACAAAGGTATCGGAATTGTATAAAATGGGAGATACCAATGTAAGGATTTCGGCTGATAAGCTTACATATGCAGGATTTGACTATCTGGTCAACGGAAAGGTCAAAGGGGCGTATTATTATCAATTAAATGACGATAAGATTATGTTTTATATTATTGAAACAAAAAATCCGACGATGACAATTGATAAAAAAACTATAAAAGCCAAAATAGTTAAGGATAACATTTCAACTGAATATATGATCAATCAGCTTACTGAAGCTGCAGGTTTCGACGAGCAGTTAAAGGATGATTTTTTCAGCGAGTATATAATAAGCGAATGTGATTATCCGGTTACGTATATTGTCATGCTGTATATTTTGTTCGCATCGCCGATAGTTATAAGCGTTCTGGTTCTTGCTTATACTTTTTTGATTTGTATTAATCCGGCTCTTCACGGACAGGCAAAACAACTTTCGGCATATGGTGAAACCGGAGCGATAATTGAAGAATTAAATCTTCAGCTTGCAAATCATTTGGTGCACAGACTTAATAATATCTATATCACGGAAGATTATCTTGTTGTAAGCTACCTTATGAAAACGGATGTAATCAAGCTTGATAAGATCAAGGAAATAGAAAAGGCTGAAGTTGAAAAATATATATCACCATGGAAAAAACAAACAGTTTATAAACTCAGGTTTTGCACTGATATAAAAAAGGAGTATGAGCTTGAGTTGAGAAACGAGGATACACTTAATGACATAATTGATTATGTAAGTGTAATGTGCTAAGAAATTTTTGAAAGTGAGGAAGTATATAAGATGAAAGAGATGTTAAGTAAGATTAAGGAGCAGACTCTTGCCAAAATCGAGCAGGCTAAGGAAGCGGCGGCTATAAATGATATCAAGGTTGCCATACTCGGTAAAAAGGGTGAGCTTACTCAGGTGTTAAAGGGTATGAAGGATGTTGCACCGGAGGACAGACCTAAGGTTGGCCAGATGGTAAATGAAGTAAGAGCTGATATAGAAGAAAAGCTTGAAGCAAAGCTTAAGGAAATTAATAAGGCTGTAAGAGCCGAAAAAATGAAGCGTGAAACCATAGATGTAACGCTTCCGGGAGTTAAAAAAATTGACGGCCACAGACATCCGAATCAGACAGCACTTGAGGACCTTGAGAGAGTATTTATCGGCATGGGTTATGAGGTCGTTTCGGGCCCTGAAATCGAATATGATAAGTACAACTTTGAGTTGCTTAACATACCTGCTAATCACCCTGCAAAGGATGAGCAGGATACATTTTATATTACAAAGGATATACTTCTTCGTACACAGACATCACCGGTTCAGGCAAGAATTATGGAAAAGGGAGAGCTCCCTATAAGAATTCTTTCGCCGGGAAGAGTATTCCGTTCGGATGAGGTGGATGCAACACATTCACCATCCTTCCACCAGGTAGAGGGTCTTGTTATAGATAAAAACATAACAATGGCAGACCTTAAAGGAACTCTTGATCAGTGGGCTAAAGAGTTCTTTGGACCAAACACAAAGACTAAATTCAGACCGCATCATTTTCCGTTTACAGAGCCTTCGGCAGAGGTTGATATAACCTGCTTCAAGTGCGGCGGCAAGGGTTGTCGTGTATGTAAGGGTAGTGGTTGGATAGAGATACTTGGTTGCGGTATGGTACATCCTCACGTACTTGAAATGTGTGGCATTGACCCTGAGGTATATTCGGGCTTTGCTTTTGGTATCGGACTTGAGAGAATAACATTGCTTAAGTATGAAATAGACGACATGAGACTTCTTTATGAAAATGATATGAGATTTTTACAGCAGTGGTAAAACAGTCGGGTTTAAATAGATTTTAAGAAAGTTGAGGAGATAGATAAGATGAATACACCGATTTCATGGATAAAGGCATATGTGCCTGATTTGGATGTTGATATAGAGACATTTGTCAATAAGATGACCCTTTCGGGTTCTCATGTTGAAAATTATGTAAAGAAAGATAAGAACTTAGAGAAGATAGTAGTAGGAAAGATTGAAAGTATAGAGAAGCACCCTGATGCAGATAAGCTTGTTGTTTGTCAGGTAAATATCGGTTCTGAAAGTATTCAGATAGTAACCGGTGCAAAAAATGTTAAAGAGGGAGACCTTATACCTCTTGTACTTGATGGTGGAAAAGTTGCTGCCGCACATGGAGATGATAACGAATATCCGGACGGTATTAAAATTAAAAAGGGTAAGCTTCGCGGAGTTGAAAGTAATGGTATGATGTGCGGTATTGAAGAACTTGGTTCTTCAAGAGACTTTTATCCGGAGGCACCTGAGGACGGAGTTTATGTATTTCCTGAGGAGTCGGGGGTTAAGCCGGGGGATGATGCCGTAGCGGCACTCGGACTAAATGATGCTGTTGTTGAATATGAGATTACTTCAAACAGAGTTGACTGCTTCTCTATGATAGGTATGGCAAGAGAGGTTGCAGCAACATTTAATAAAAAATTCATACCACCTGTTGTAACCGTTAAGGGGTCGGGCGGTGATGTGAACGATTATATCTCTGTTGAGGTAAAGGATACTGATCTTTGTCCAAGATATGTGGCAAGAGTTGTAAAAAATATCAAGATAGGACCGTCACCTAAGTGGATGAGAGAAAGACTTGCCGCTCAGGGAATTCGTTCCATAAATAACCTTGTAGATATTACAAACTATGTTATGGAAGAGTTTGGACAGCCTATGCATGCTTTTGATCTTGATACTATTGCAGGCCATAAGATAATTGTTAAACGTGCAAATGATGGTGATAAATTTACTACGCTTGACGGACAGGAAAGAACACTTGATAAAGATGTGCTTATGATTTGTGACGGAGAAAAAGAGGTTGCTATCGCAGGTATTATGGGTGGTGAAAACTCAATGGTTACCGATGATATTAAGACTCTTCTTTTTGAGGCAGCATGCTTTGACGGAACAAATATAAGACTTTCGACCAAGAGAATAGGTCTTTCTACTGATGCATCTGCCAAGTTTGTTAAGGGACTTGATCCTAATCTTGCACTTGAGGCAATTAACAGAGCATGTCAGCTTATTGAAGAGCTTGGTTGCGGTGAGGTTGTTGACGGTGTGGTTGATGTATATGCAAATCCGGTATCGGAAAAGAAACTTCCGTTTGAACCTGAGAAGATGAATAAACTTCTCGGTACGGATATATCAAAGGAGGATATGCTTGAGTACTTTGGAAGACTTGAACTTAAGTATGATTCTGCTACTAACATGATTACAATTCCTACATTCAGACAGGATTTGAATTGCATGGCAGATCTTGCGGAAGAGGTAGCAAGATTTTACGGATATGACAATATACCTACAACGCTTCCTCATGGTGAGGCTACTGCAGGTAAGAAGTCATATGCGGAAAGAATAAATGATATAGTAAGAACTATTTGCGAGGGTAATGGCTTTTCGGGAGCGATGTGCTATTCATTTGAAAGTCCTAAGGTATTTGATAAGCTTATTTTACCTGAGGATTCGGTTTACAGAAATGCAATAGAGATATCAAATCCTCTCGGTGAGGATTACTCTATTATGAGAACTCTTCCTTTAAACGGACTTTTAACTTCGCTTTCAACAAATTATAACAGAAGAAATAAAGAAGCAAGATTATATGAGCTTGCAAATGTATATATACCTAAGGCACTTCCACTTACCGAGCTTCCTGATGAGAAGATGAAGCTTTGTATGGGTATGTACGGTTCAGGAGATTTCTTTAACCTTAAAGGTGTTATAGAAGAACTTACCGAGAAGCTTGGATTCGGTAAGGACTTAAGCTATGAACCTTCAACAGATGAGCCTTTCTTACATCCGGGAAGACAGGCACTTATCAAGAAGGGAAAAATGACAGTCGGATATATAGGACAGCTTCATCCGGAAGTAGCCGATAATTATGATATAAAGGCAGAGGTATATCTTGCTGTTCTTGATATGGAAACTGTAACCATGCTTTCAAACTTTGACAGAAAGTATGAAGGTATAGCCAAGTTCCCGGGAATGACCAGAGATCTTGCACTTGTTGTTGATAAGAGTATATTTGTAGGTGAAATCGAAAAGGTAATAAAGAAATGCGGCGGAAAGCTTCTTGAATCCTATAAGCTTTTTGATGTATATGAAGGAGAACAGGTTGCTGCCGGAAAGAAGTCGGTAGCTTATACCATGACCTTCAGAGCAAAGGACAGAACTCTTGAGGACAAGGAAGTAACCGAAATAATTGATAAACTTCTTGCCGAGCTTGGTAAGATGAATATTGAAATAAGAGCATAATCCTTTTGAAATAATGGCTCATTTAGTACGTGTTTTGATTATTCGGAGGATTTAGCTTTGAAACTTAGTGATTTTTATTATGACCTTCCCGAGGAACTTATCGCACAGGATCCGCTTTTAAAAAGAAGCGATTCAAGGCTTATGGTTATAAATCGTGAAAGCGGCGATATTGAGCATAAGCATTTTACTGATGTGATAAATTATCTTGATGAAGGTGATTGTCTGGTTATAAATGATACAAAGGTTATACCTGCAAGACTTATAGGCGTTAAAGAAGATACAGGTGCTTCCATAGAGGTTCTTTTATTAAAACGTAAAGATGATAAAACCTGGGAAACACTTGTTAAGCCCGGCAAGAAAGCAAGGGTCGGTGCAAGGATTTCTTTCGGAGACGGAAAACTTATCGGTGAGGTAACGGATATCGTCGAGGAAGGAAACAGACTTGTAAGGTTTACTTATGACGGTATATTTGAAGAGGTTCTGGATGAACTGGGACAGATGCCTCTTCCTCCTTATATAACTCATAAGCTCGAAGATAAAAACAGATACCAGACCGTATATGCAAAGCATGACGGATCTGCGGCCGCACCTACGGCAGGTCTTCATTTTACAAATGAGCTCCTTTCGGATATCGAAAAGAAGGGTATAAAAATAGCACGGGTTACCTTACATGTCGGTCTGGGAACATTCAGACCTGTCAAGGTTGATAACATAACCGACCATCATATGCACAGCGAATTTTATGTAATAGATGAAAATGCTGCTGAAATAATAAATGAAACAAAGAAGAACGGTGGAAAGGTTGTATCTGTCGGAACAACAAGTACGAGAACACTTGAAACCGCAGCGGATGAAAACGGTATGATAAAGGCTTGCAGCGGCTGGACTGATATATTCATATATCCGGGATATAAATTCAAATGCGTAGACAGACTTATAACAAACTTCCATCTTCCGGAATCAACATTACTTATGCTTGTCTCTGCTCTCTATAACAGAGAGAAAATACTTGAAGCATATAAAATCGCGGTTGAAGAAAAATACAGATTTTTTTCGTTTGGTGATGCGATGATTTTATTATAATTATTATATGTAGGTTGTAAGGATATACAGGTATATAAGCAGGTACTCTGGAAACGCCGGTACTTAGCGAGGTTTTTCGAGCTTAGTACCGTTGCGTTGGAGGGTAGCGCAAGCGTGCCTGCGATATATCTGTATATTCTTACAACCGTATAGAAAGAAAGGAGGAAAAATATGAAAACATTTAAAAAAGGATTGAATATGCTTTCATATAACTTTTCCTCCATTATTTTATTTGAAGTGATATACAAGCTTATATCGGCTGTAATACTTGTGCCTGCGCTTTATGCATCAATCAATATGTCCATAAAGCTTGCGGGCATTAATTTTCTTTCTATAAGAACACTTAAAAAATATCTTTTTTCACCGACCACATATGTAGCCATTCTTATTATGCTTGTTATTTTGGCGGTTTATTTTTTAATTAACATATCTGCTATCGTATATGCCATGGAGGCATCTCACAGAGAGATAAAAATAAATGCACTTCACATACTGGTTAAGGCGACGGTAAATGCATTAAGACTGCTTCGTCCAAAAAATCTTTTGGTCATGCTGGATGTAATATTTGTGCTTCCTTTGGTTTATGCCTCTATAATCTTTTCATCCATATATGAATTAAAGGTTCCTACATTATTTTATGATTTCATAGAAAAAAACAGACAATCCTTTATTATGATCTGCATAGCATATCTTTTGATGTGCATTTTGGCTATGTTTAAGCTTTTGACTATTAATTTTTACGGAATATACAGAACGGATTATAAGACATCGGCTGATTTGAGCCGTAAAACCATTAAAAAGCATTTTATTAAGATAATCGGTGGAGTTATTGTTTTCAACATATTTATTGCACTTGTAATGATACTTCTTGAAGGTCTTATGGCATCGGGATTTGCATTTGTATTTTCCAGAATTCTTTCGTATAAGCGAATGCGATTCATGTTCAGTTCTGCCGTAAATATTTTGATACTTGCAGTTTATATGCTTTTTGTGGTTATATCGACGCCCCTTATTTATTCATATATCTGTGCATGCTTTTATAACATTGAAGGAGATCCGTTTTATGATGAATACAGAAAATTTAAAATAACAAGAGAAGATAAGTACAGAAAAAGAATTAAAAAAGACGGTCTTTATAATAAATATGTTGTAAGAAATAAAATGAGAAACAGAATTACAACAATTGCAATTATAATTGCATGTATCGTAATTAACGGAGTTTATGTATATCTCAGTGTCAGCAACAAGATAAGTCTGAATGTGGCTTATGCAAACGGTGCTTATGTTTGTGCTCACAGAGGAGACTCACATAATGCACCGGAAAATACCATGTCTGCCTTCAGACTTGCAGTAGAAAATCAGGCGGATTCAATTGAGCTTGATGTGCGTCAGACAAAGGACGGAGAATACATCATAATTCATGACGAGAGTCTTAAACGTACTACGGGAGTTGATAAAAAGGTAGGAGAGGTTACACTTGAATATATAGAATCACTGGATGCGGGAAGCAAGTTTTCGGATGAATTTACAGGCGAAAAAATACCTACATTAAGAGAAACGTTGGAGTATTGTAAGGGAGAAGACATACCTTTGAATGTCGAATTAAAGCCTGCAAATACGGATAAAGAAGACTATGTGCAGGGAATCATAGATTTGCTTGAAGAATACGATTACATCAAGGATTGTGTGGTCGCATGCTCTGATTATGGCGTATTAAAAAAGGTAAAAGAAATAAATCCTGATATAGAAACCGTATATATAATGTATGTGGCATACGGAGATATAGGAGATATGGAATATGCGGATATCTTCAGCGTTCAGCACAGCTTTATCACTATGAGACTTGTAAGAAATGTTCATAAGTATGGTAAGAAGATATATGCCTGGACCGTGGACAGAGAAAGCAGAATATCCGATCTTATACTTTTGGATGTAGATGTGATAGTTACAAATAATCCTTATAAAACGAAGGACATAATCTACAATGCAAATGACAGTCTTTTGTCAGACTGGTTCAGGCGAATGCTTAAGGAATATTAAGCTTAATTTAAAAGCATTTGCTCTTTGATATAAACATAAATATTACGGCTTGTTGAGGCATTGTAATGGAGACCGTCGCGTGAAGTATAACCGACGGTCTTTAAGTATGAATTGACATCAATTATTTTTATTCCCGAACCGACTAAATCGCCCTGAATAGTAATATTAAAGTTATCTATATCTTCATTGGTTATGGAATATCCATTTTCTGCACATAATTCATCATCTACCGGATTTATAAGCATATAATAAACTTGGGCATCGGTTCTGTCAGCAAGGTCAAATAATAATTCTTTATATTTGCCTGTACCCGAAAGGACGTCATTTACACCGAGTCCGATAACTATTTTGGTATCGGCATCGGCAAGACTTACTATTTCATCCATATGATTTGATAAAAATCTGTAGCCTACGCCGTTTTCACAAATAAACGTGTCATCATCTTCGGCATAGGATTCCATTTGGACATAGCGTGAGTCGCCGACAAAAATATATGTTTCGCCCTCGTTGGTTTTCTTGACCGGCTGCATATGTATGTTTGCAGCTTCGGTAACAGCCTCGGTAGTTTTTTTCTGTTCGGTGGTTTCAGTGGTTTCGGTAGTTTCAGTGGTTTCGGTAGTCTCAGTTGTCTCGGTGGTACTGAGAACTTCGGTAGTTGTTTCTTCCATGGTTTCTGTGACCTCTGTTTCTGTTTCTTTTTCAGTGACGGAAATTTCCGTAGTTGTAGCTGTATTGTTGGTTAACGCATTATTTCTGTCGCCCTTGTGTTTATCTGAGATAAGCGTTATGGTTACATGAAATGCTATAAAGAAAACAACAATTAAAAAGCAAATTCTTGTAAAATGTTTCATAAATATACTCCAAATAAATATTATAATTAATAATGTAATTCTAAAAAACAGTTTAATCATTATAATATATTTAAAAAAAACATGCAAGGGTACAATTATTAGTCTGAAAGGAACCTTTGAAAAATGGTTAAGGATATGTTTATTGGGAGGATTATGAGTTTTTTCTTGATATAAATTTGCAGATGATATAAAATTAAAGGGTATGACGTGAAAATGACTGATGAGGTTGAAAAGTAATGATTATTAAAAGAGCAAAGGGCTTATCGGGAGAGGTAAGCATACCGGGTGATAAATCCATATCACACAGAAGTATTATGCTGGGGTCACTTGCAAAAGGTGATACCGAGGTTTACGGATTTTTGCAGGGAGCGGATTGTCTTTCTTCCATAAGATGCTTTTCTCAAATGGGAATAGATATTGAAAATGACGGAAATAAAGTTGTAATCCACGGAAAGGGTTTGCATGGACTGTCAAAGCCTTCCGATGAACTTGATGTCGGAAACAGTGGAACGACCATAAGACTTATGTCAGGCATACTTGCGGCACAGAATTTTTCGGTAAGTGCAACAGGTGATGCGTCCATAAGAAAAAGACCTATGGAAAGAGTTATGAAACCTCTTCGCATGATGGGAGCAGATATAAAGAGTATTAATGATAACGGCTGTGCACCTCTTATGATAAATGGTTCAAAATTAAGAGGGATAAATTATGACTCGCCGGTTGCATCTGCACAGGTAAAATCATCCATTCTTCTTGCCGGTCTTTATGCAGAGGGTGAAACTTCTGTAACAGAGCCGTATGTAAGCAGAAATCATACAGAGCTTATGCTGAAAGATTTTGGTTCAAATATTGTGGTGAATGGTAAAACTGCAACAGTTAATCCGGTGGAAGAATTATATGCAAAACGTATTGATGTACCGGGTGATATCTCCTCGGCAGCATATTTTATAGCTGCAGGTCTTATTACGGATAATTCTCAGCTTACGATAAAAAATGTAGGAATCAATCCTACAAGAGACGGAATGATTGAGGTATGCCGCATGATGGGTGCGGACATAAAAATCGAAGAAATAGATAATGGTTCAGCTGAGCCGACGGCAGACATAACAGTGAAGACTTCGTCACTTAAGGGCTGTACGATAGGCGGAGAACTTATACCGAGACTTATAGACGAGATACCTGCCATAGCCGTTATGGCATGCTTTGCCGAAGGACAGACTGTCATAAAAGATGCGGCAGAGCTTAAGGTTAAGGAAACCAACAGAATTGATACTATAGTTAATAATCTAAAAGCTATGGGTGCTGACGTAATTGCAACAGATGACGGTATGATTATAAACGGAGGAAAGGCACTTCACGGTGCCATAATCGACAGCAAACTTGATCACAGAATAGCTATGAGTTTTGCCGTTGCGGGACTTAATGCCGATGGTGAAACCGAAATACTTGGAAGTGAATGTGTTGACATTTCATTTCCGGGATTTTATGATTTATTAAATATTATCATCGTTAAATGATGAAAATATATAAAGAGCTATGGAATTAATGTAGATTTACAAGATGTTTAAAGGGAGACGGCATCGACACGAATATACATTGATGAAGGAGTAATAACAAAAATGGCAAAAAATTTATTTGACCTAACAGACAGAGTAGCGATTGTAACCGGTTGTTCAACAGGACTCGGAGTACAGATGGCAAAAGCGCTTGCAAATGAGGGTTGCAACATAGTGGCTGTAGCAAGACGTCAGAATCTTCTTGATGAAGTGTGTGCAGAGCTTGAAAAAGAGTACGGAGTTAAGACTCTTGCATACAAATGCGACATAACCGTAACTGAGGAAGTTGATGCATGTGTAGATGCGGTTCTTTCTAAGTTCGGACGTGTTGATATTCTTATCAATAATGCCGGAACCGGAGCTGTAGCACCTGCAGAAGATATAACCGATGATCAGTTATTTAACGAGCTTAATATAGACCTTGGAGGAACATTTAAGTTCGCTCGTGCATGTGCAAAGAAAGCTATGATACCTGCCAAGTTCGGACGTATCATAAATATAGCATCCATGTACGGCCTTGTTGGAAACAAGGTAGCACCTGCTTCGCCATACCATGCAGCCAAGGGTGGTGTAGTTAACCTTACCAGAGCTCTTGCATCCGAGTGGGGCAAATACGGAATCACGGTTAATACAATTTGTCCGGGATATTTCTATTCACCACTTACCAAGGAAACTCTTGACAGTGAATTCTTCCAGGCAAACGCAAGAACCATGATACCTATGGAAAGATACGGAAATGATGGTGAGCTTGATACAACAGCAGTATTCCTTGCATCACCTGCAACTACCTACGTAACCGGAGTAGCCCTCCCGGTAGATGGTGGATACACGTGCATGTAGCGAGTGCAAGTAGGGAACCAAGCAGCCGCGAAGCGGATATTTGAGTTCCCTTGCACTCGCTAACGAGCAAACCGTCTGCGAAGCAGACAGATGAGTGCCGCAGGCACGAGTTTGCGAGTTAATGTAATAATAGAAGAAAAACAAGCGCCTGCAAAGCAGGCGCTTGTTTTTTCTTGAAAAAAACCACATATATTGATATAATTTAAAGTACTTGATTAAAGCATAAATTCAATGTAAAAGGGGTGTACATATGAATAATAAGCAGTCTACAGGTATAAGCCTGCGTAATAAAATGGTTTTGATTATGCTTCCGGTAGTTATTATCTG
The DNA here is from genome assembly GCA_002369325.1 of Lachnospiraceae bacterium UBA3820. Taxonomy (GTDB): domain Bacteria; phylum Bacillota; class Clostridia; order Lachnospirales; family Lachnospiraceae; genus Coprococcus_C. The sequence continues at coordinate 29,307 of DFDU01000046.1, read as the reverse complement.
TAATATGGTTACAATTTTCTTTACGGTTAAGCAAACAGGTAAGATAATGGAAAAGGAAGTCAGAGATCAAATGATGGTTCTTTCCGATTCCGTAGATTTTGAGATATCCGCTGAACTTGCAAGAGTAAAGGGTATTCTTGAAAATGTCAAAATTTCCGTTGAACGTTCATGTGACAATTCAGATGAAATCATTAAGTATATTTACAGCATAGCAGATGCATACCTTGATATTATTCCGTTTGGAGTATATGCAGGTCTTGAAGAAGATATTTATATTGATAAGATGTGGCAGCCTGAACCGGGTGACGGTTGGGTAATGAAGGAACGTCCGTGGTATATTGACGGACTAAAAGCCGATTCGGTTGAATACGGTGAAATGTATCTTGATGCCAATACCAATCAATATATTATTTCCGCATTTTCAAATATAAAAAATGAAGATGGAGAAATCATCGGTGTGGTTTGTGCTGATGTTGATATCGAAGCCGTTAATCAGATAATGATAAGTAAATCGATTTACGATAACGGATATGTATACGGTGTTGATAAAATCACAGGAATGATTCTTTCAAATAAAAAATATCCTGAACAAAACGGTCAGCTTATAACTGATTTGGATGATGGTTTAAGCAAAAAAGTATCTGACATGATAGACAGCGAACAATATGCTAAGGTTACGCGTTACAATAATAAGTTTGTACTTATTAATGAAGTACCTAATACTAATTTTATTACTGTTTGTATAGCTGAAAAGAGTGATGTTGAGTCTGCTACGAAGTCGTTACAGTGGATTACTTTTACATTTGCCATTATCGGTTCATTTGTGATTTGCCTTATAATTTATTTGGCTCTTAGACATTTCCTTAATCCTATGAAACAGATTACGGGTGTTATAGATAAGATGCATCAATTGGATCTTACCGAGAGATCTGTACATTCGTCAAATGATGAGTTTGGAACTATATCGACCAAGATAAATCAGTTTGCCGATAATCTCCATGATGTACTTAATGATGTAAAGGGCGCCGTAAATAATGTAGACAAAAAGGCGGATACAAATGCTGCCGTGGCATCCCATCTTAGCGGGCTTGCAACAAAACAGGATGATTCCGTTCAAAAGCTTCAGCAAACCATATCCGGAATGTCCGAAGCCATAGGCGGAATAGCGGAAAATGCAAATACTCTTACTTATGAGATTGAAAATGCCAATACAGCAACCGAAGAGGTAGAGCAGCTTGTCGCTGAAACGGTAAAATATGTATCAGATGGTCATAATGATATGGATAGCATGACTGAAACCATGACGGAAATATCCGAATTATCTGTCGGACTTCAGGAGGCTGTTCATAATATGAGCCAGGGTCTGAACGGCATAAATGCCATGGTAAATGTTATAAATGAAATAGCCGAACAGACAAACCTTTTATCACTTAATGCATCAATTGAAGCTGCAAGAGCAGGTGAATCCGGAAGCGGATTTGCTGTTGTTGCAAGTGAGATCGGTACGCTTGCCCAAAACAGTTCCAATTCGGTATCTGATATAGTAAATATAACAAATGAGCTTGAAAACCTTGTAATTGCCGTAATTGAAGCAACGGACAGCAGTATAGAAAAAATCAATTCCAGTAACGCAACGGTTAATAGGACAAATGAAACGTTCAGGAAGATTCAAAGCAGTATGGATGAAATTCAAAGTTCAATCAAAACTGTAGTAACAGCTGTCGAAAAGATTGAGGATGTTGCCGGCGATATGGCATCAAGAACCGAAGAACAAAATGCTTGCACTTTAAGCATTCTTGAGGATTGTGATGAAATGCTCAATATAGCGGTTGAGTTTGAATCTAAGGGCAAGGAAATGCTCAGCTCAAGTCAGGAATTAAAATCTCTTTCACAAAATCTTGATAATACGGTAGAACAATTTAAACTCTAAATTAATGAGCATATATAATAAAGGGTTGAGGAGAAATCAAAGACGGTTTCTCCTTGATTCGTTTTTTGCTTCCAATTATCAATTGACATAAAGTATATTGAAGTATATAAATTATATAGAAGTATATAAGAAAATAAAGGGTATATAAAAGTGTAAAAAAATATGGAAAAAATTTCCATAAAAATAATAATATTATACGTATATTAAATATAAGCAAAAAAAGGAAGGTAAATCATGGAAAACAAAAATTTGATAACACAGCAGGAAATCGAAAAAAGTAAGGGGATTATAAATAAGATCAATCAATATTATTACGGAAGAATGGTAGGACAATACAGGCTTGGCACTTCTCTTCTTATAGCTATTATGTGTAACGGACATATACTTCTTGAATCTGTTCCGGGACTTGCTAAGACTACCGCAGCCAAGACATTGACCGAAGCTATGAACGGTTCGTTTTCGAGAATTCAATGTACACCGGATCTGCTTCCGAGTGATATTATTGGAACCCAGATTTTTAATTATCAGACAAATAATTTCGAAACAAAGCTCGGACCTGTTTATGCAAACTTTGTTCTTCTTGATGAGATAAACCGTTCCAGCGCTAAGACTCAGAGTGCGATGCTCGAGGTTATGCAGGAGCATCAGACAACTATCGGAGGAACGGTATTTAAGATGCCGGAAATCTTTACGGTTATCGCTACCCAGAACCCTATAGAGCAGGAGGGTACTTATCTTCTTTCTGAGGCACAGCTTGACAGATTTATCATGAAGGAAAAAATAGATTATCCAAATCAGGAAGAAGAATTGGAGATACTTAACAGAATTGAAAATAATGTATTTGCAAAATCCGAACCTGTAGTTGCTCTGGAGGACATAAAATATCTTCAGCTTCTTGTGGAAAGAGTTTATGTTGATCCTGCGATTAAGAAATATATCATAGCAATTATTGATGCAACAAGACATCCGGAGAAGTTTATCGGAAAGGAGCTTTCGCAATATATTACTCTCGGTGCAAGTACCAGAGGAGGTATAGCTCTTATGGAGGTTGCCAAAGCGGTTGCGCTTATGAATGGAAGAAATTATGTTACGCCTGATGATGTTAAGGTACTTATCTACAGCGTTTTAAGACACAGAGTTACACTTAACTTTGCGGCTGTAGCTGATAATATAACTGAGGAAAAAATAATTAATGCAATTGTAGGAGCAATTCAAACACCATGATAGAAGATTATATCACAAAAATTAAAGCAAATGTAAGCATATATTCAACCAAGAAGACGGATAATGTTTTTGACGGTTCCTACAAGTCTGTCTATAAGGGTAACAGTATGAACTTTGAGGATTTGAGGGAATACGTGCTCGGAGACAATATAAGAGATATTGACTGGAAGGCATCTTCAAGAAGCAGAACTCTTCTTGTAAAAAGATATATTGCTGAGAAAAAACATAATATTATGCTTGTTTTTGATACGGGTAAGAAGATGCTTGCCGATACAAAAGATCTTGAAACCAAGAAAGAGGTTGCTCTTATGGCAGGCGGAACAGCGGCTTACATTGCGTGCAAAAACGGTGATTATGTCGGCTCTGTATTCAATAAAAACGGTATGATAGAATACGGACAGCTTCGTACAGGTGTTGTTAATCTTGAGAGACTTCTCACTATGTATGACAGAGCTGTATTTAATGAAGAAAGCGGAGATTTAAACAAATCACTCGGATTTATTCTAAAAAATATCAAGCGTAAGATGGTTATCTTTGTAATAACAGATGCGACAGGAATCAAAAGCATAAGCGAGAGTACGCTTAAGAAACTAAGGATTATGCATGATATTTTATTTATAAATATCAGTGATGCTGACTTTACTTCCGGAGTTTCTTATGACTTTGACAAATCCGAACATATTCCGGAGTTTTTTGCCGGAAATAAAAAGTTTATGGATTTGGAACTTAAGATAAAAAAAGAGCTCTATGAAGAAAATGAAAAGAAACTGTTAAGATATGGTGCGGTTTTTGCTGATATAGACAGCAAAGATGACGTAACCGAAAAAATTGTTGAATTATTGGAGAGGCATAAATATGCAAACACCAGGCGTTAGTACGAGCACATCGGGCGGAATAAGCGATAAAATTACAGTGGGTTTACAGGATATGTATTCATATTTGCTGTGGCCTATAATCATCCTTGTTATTATAGCACTAATCCCGCCGATAGTTATGCTTGTAAAACACATAAGAAATAAAAATAAGATAGTGACCGAGGATTATGTTGCTCCGGTTAAAGCGTTGGACATAAATTCCGCAAAACAAAAATATACCGGTCTTATTGCTTCCATCGTGGAAAAATATAACAGCGGTAAGCTTTCGGACAAGCATGCTTATCAGCAGTTAAGTAAGGTGGTAAGAAGCTTTGTATTTGATGCTACGGGAATTAAGGTTCAAAATTATACCTTGAGCGAGATTAAGACACTTAATATTCCGAAGCTTTATTATTTGGTTGACGAATGTTATGAGCCTGAGTTCTCGGAGGATAATAAAGGAAATATAGTTGAAACTTGTGAAAAGGCAAGGCAGGTAATAGTTGAATGGAATTAATGTACAGATGGGTCTTATACATCGGGATAGCTGTGCTTGTTATACTTCCTTTTATTGTCCTGAAACGTAAAAAGAATTTCAGGGACAGTATAAAGGCTGCAAATGTTTCGTATGTAAAGGACGACCCAAGATTTAAGAAAAAAACAATAATATATAAGCTTTTAAGCGTATTTGCGATGATGTGCCTTTGGGTAGCGATTGCGGTAAGCTTTGTTATGATTTCCAGACCGGTTGAGGTTAAGACTGTTTCAAAGACCTTAAGAAACAGAGATATTTTTCTTTGCCTTGATATATCTGATTCGATGGATGAGCTTAATAAAAATATTTGTGATGATTTGAAAAAGCTTGTCAAGGGATTGGACGGAGAAAGATTCGGTATAACAATTTTTTGCGGTAAAACAGTAGTTCTGGTACCGCTCACAACGGATTATGATTATGTTTTGGATGAGATAGACAAGCTTCAAAAGGCATTTGAGCAAAGCACGGATTACTGGAATTGGTATTCTGATTTTGATTATGAATTATATGAATATAAATATGCCGGAACCCTGAGCGATTACGGAAGCTCTCTTATTGGAGACGGAATAGCAGGCTGTCTTTTCGCATTTCCTGATTTGAGGGAAAAAACGGACAGAGCCAGAATTATGATTGTTTCAACCGATAATGAGGTTTACGGAGAACAGATAGTATCTGTTTCGGAAGCTACAGATCTTTGTAAAAAATATGGTGTTAAGATATTCGCACTCGGACCGGATTATGTAGTTGATGAACAGTCATTTAAAAAGGATATTGAAAAAACCGGCGGACAATTTTACAGAATAAAAAGTAAGTCGGCGGTTCAGGATGTTATAGATGCGATAAGTGTAACAGATGCATCGGATACACAGGAAATTCAGACATTTATAACGGACAAGCCGGTACTATTGTTTTATATATTGCTTATATGCACAGGTCTATATTTTATCGTAAGCAGGAAGGTTAGATTATGAAGTTAAATCCTATTATACCGATATGGGTGATGTCACTTATATGTGTATTGTTTCTTCTTCTTGGAAGAAAAGGAAAATTTAATTATATACGTCAGGTTATAATTGTTATTCTGTTGTTTGCCATAAATCTTCGGCCTATGGTGGAGGATGATAATGTTCCGACGGTACAGCAAAATGTTGATGTGCTGTTTGTAATTGACGATACCATAAGTATGCTCGCTGAGGATTATGACGGAAGCGGAAGAAGAATTGATGCGGTAAAAGAGGATTGCAAATATATTGCGGATAATCTTCCTACGGCTAGTTTCTCTGTTGTTACTTTCGGAAATATTACAGACAAGGCGATCCCTTATACCACTGACATAAATCTTTTTACGCAGGTCGTTAATTCGTTGAGCGGACAGACTAAAATTTATGCAAAGGGCACTTCATTTAATGAAACCCTGGAATTTGTAAAAAAGGATTTGGATAATGACAGGGATAATTATCAGATAGTTTTCTTTATCAGTGATGGTGAAATAACAAACAGCGAAACGCTTAAGAGTTATCCGGATTTAAATAAATATATTGATAACGGAGCTGTACTCGGATATGGAACAACTGCGGGAGGTCCGATGAAGGCTGTATCTTATTCGGGCGATGATAATGAACCGGAATATCTTTATACCTATGATGCTTCATATAATAAGGTTAAAGCTATTTCAAAAATTGATGAAAATAATTTAAAGAGCATCGCAAATGATATGGGTGTTAATTATGTTCACATGACCAAACAGGCGTATTTAAATGATACTCTTGAAGCTATAAAGAAGGATATCGAGGATCTGGAATACGGCAAGGAAGGCAAAAAGGGATACAGGGATATTTATTATTATTTTGCAATTCCTCTTTGCGTATTACTTGTTTTTGATTTTGTTTATTATAGGAGAAAGGTGAAGCTTAGATGAAAAAGAAGATTTTTTGGATTTTATATGTGTTTTATCTGGTTGTACTCGGTAAGCTTATTTTTACCTATGCCTATAATGAGCATATAAAAAATAAGGTTAGGGAGAATACCTATACCGGACATGCTGAAGCTTTGACATTTGCTAATTTTTATCAGCCTTATATCGCATATTATAATCGTGGAAATATTTTCTATAATAACGGTAATTATGATGAGGCCATAAAGGAATATAATAAAGCACTCAAATGTCATCTTCCGGATAAAAAGGAATGCTCGATCAGAATAAATCTTGCACTTTCGATAATCGGAAAGATTCCTTCCGATTATGATGCTCCCGATAAAATTGATGCGACAATAGCAACACTTAAAGAAGCAAGAGAGGTGCTTCTGCCGGATAATTGCGCCAATGATGAAGGTACGGGGCATAGCAGCGAGGCTGAAAAGTTAAAGAAGGAAATCGATGACCTGATTAAGGAACTTGAGCAAAAGAAGGAAGAACAAAGTCAGGACGACCAAAACCAGGATGATCAAAATCAGGACGATCAAAACCAGGATGACCAAAAACAGGATGATCAAAATACTACCGAGGATGAAGAAGAACAGCACATTAATGATCTCGAACAGCAATTTATAGATCAGCAGGCTGAGTCCTATGAAGAAAGAGAAGAAGAAATGCAATCTATGCAGGAATTGTATAATTATGATTTTAACTTTGACAATGACGGAATCTGGTAAGTATGGTTTGCTGCAAATTACCGGTCAAATAATGTTCTGAGGAAAAAGGGTTTTATAAGTTATAAATATAATAAAAAAGGTATTTACAACAAGATTTAATGTATCACAAAAGTTAGACCTATTACGGTGACGCTTTTTTGAGACGATACAGTTTTCGGTTTGTAAATACTTTTTTTATTTTAGGGCTTGACATATTATTTTCTTTGTATTATAGTATTATTGTACTAAGCAAGTAATACAATAATACAAAAGGATAGGAACTTGCTTAAATTCGATTATTTGGGAGGTGAGCAAATGTCATGGAAGTTTGATAACAGTTCTCCGATTTATATGCAGATTATGGAACAGATAAAAAAGATGATTGCAAGGGGAGAGCTTAATCCGGGAGACAGAGTACCGGCGGTGCGAGATATGGCTCTTACTGCGGGAGTAAATCCAAATACCATGCAAAAAGCTTTATCTGAGCTTGAGAGAGCAGGAATTCTTGTTTCTAACAGAACCGCAGGCAGATTTGTAGCGGATTTGGGAGAAAACAGCGGAAAGCTTAAAATTGATTCGGGATTCAGGCTGACCAAGAATTATGTCGATGGAATGAGAGAGCTTGGCTTTAATGATAATGAGCTTTTGGATAGTGTAAATAATTACATTAAAATGTAGTTAAAATGATTGATGAAATGATATTAGATTTTTAAGAAAAGAGGGAAAGAATATATGAGTAATCTGGTTGAGATATCTCAGGTTAAAAAGGGATATGGAATTAAGAAACAGGTTTTTACGGATTTGAATTTAAATCTTGAAAGCGGAAAGATAATCGGACTTCTCGGACCTAACGGAAGTGGTAAGACAACACTTATCAAGATGCTTGCGGGTCTTTTGAAACCTGATGCGGGAAATATAACCATAGCAGGTAAGAAAATAGGTCCGGAAACAAAGGCGGTTGTTTCTTATCTTCCTGAAAGAACTTATTTTAATGAGAGCTTAAAGATTAAAAATCTTGTAAATTTGTTTAAGGATTTTTATGCGGACTTTGATGAGGCGAGAGCTTATCACATGATGGAGCTTCTCAAGCTTGAACCGGATATGGTTTTCAAGAAGCTTTCAAAGGGTAATAAAGAGAAGATTCAGCTTATTATGGTAATGAGCAGAAAAGCAAAGCTTTATCTTTTGGATGAGCCTATTGCAGGTGTTGATCCTGCGGCAAGAGATTATATTCTTCAGACCATTATTACCAATTATGACAGTGAGGCAACTATTCTTCTTTCGACACATCTTATTTCCGATATAGAAAATATTCTTGATGATGTTGTTTTTGTAAAAGAGGGACAAATCGTTTGCCATCAGGATGCTGATGCTTTAAGAAGTCAGAGAGGTCAATCGGTTGATGAGATTTTCAGGGAGGTATTCAAATGTTAGGAAAATGTATTAAAAATGAAATAATTAACAGATATAAGCCTTTATTGCTTGTATATTCGGTATTACTTATTTACAGCCCTATTTTTTATGTTCTTGATCAGTCAAGAGATGCTATTGCTAATGAGTATGTTGCTTTGTTTGTAGGTCTCCTGCAGGTTGTTTATGGTTTTGTTGTTATATTTGCGTTACTTGCGGTTTTTCTTTATCCTTTGGTTGATTTTAGAAATCGTTTGTTTAAGGATCAGGGTTATCTTACGAATACTTTGCCGGTTAAGACTTCGACCTTGATGATAGGAAGACTTATAGTTGATATCCTGACTTATATAAGTGCAGCAATAGTTATTCCGTTTTCAATTTGTCTTGCTGCTATGGATTTTGAAATATATGATAAGCTGTTTGACGTTTTGATTGACCTGGTGGGGTATATCACCACGGATGTTTCAAATGTGCTTGTTCTTACATTGATCATTCTTGTTTTGGTAACCTTCCTTGCAGGTATGCTTCTGTCTCAATGGATGTTTAATGCAGCATATGCTTTTGGTCATTCGTTTTCAAATAATAAAAAGATTATGTCGATTGTGGGAATGATTATTTTTTACGCGGCTTTTCAGATTCTTTCGATTTTCTTCCTTGTAATTTTGAGAGATACAGGATTGCTTTCGGATTTTGAAAGTATTGAAAATTCAAAGAATTTCAGCTTTGAGATTGCCAACAGATTCTTTGCTGTGATATCTACATTCGAAGTATTGGGTGTCGCTGCACTTGTGACAATTACAGGATGGTTGACGAAGCATAAGCTTAATTTGGAGTAAAAGTTTTTGGCGTTCCTCGTGGGGGGACAGGTACAAAGGTTCCTTCTGATATGAGGGTTTCATAAGACATAAAATATATAAATAGAGGGTATTTACAACGTGCCATCAATTTGCTAAATCAGAACATTCATATTCTTGTTCTTTTACACGAAACCGAAAACTCGCTACGCTCAGACAATTCGGTTTCTGAGTAAAGAACTGCGAATCTTCATTTCTGATTTGAAGCAAATTGGGCAAATGTTGTAAATTACCCTCTATTTATATTTTATGTCAGATTTACTTTTGCTTATCAGAAGGAACCTCTGTACCTGTGGCTCAAAAACAGCACTTGCAGTGCTGCCTTGAGCCGGATTGCTTTTGGAGTGATTATGCGTTTGCAATCTATAGGGACTATGTAAGCCTCAATGAATTCTATATTGACAAAATTCTATCGGGGGGGGGTACAATGAACAATGTATTAAATATACTGTTTTATATTTTAATGTGATGAGGTTAATAGGAGGAAAATGTTAATGAGATTAAAGAAATTTGTAGCTTTGGCAATCTGCGGGGCTGTTCTTATGTCGGGAAGCGGTTTGAATTGTAATACTGTACGTGCAGAGGAAAGTGCGACAGATAGTGATGCGACATTTTCAGATAAGGCGGAAACCGATGAGCCTTCGGATATTAATGATGAGTTCGAGGAAAATGATTATCTTCTGGATGATTATATAAGGTTTTATCCTAAATTTGAATATAGTTCTTATGATCCGAGAAATCCGCATTATGGCTATGATTCGGGGTATGTTGTAACTGAAAATTGTCTTGTGAATACTGTAAAAAAAATAAAAACAGTGAAGAATGATTATAGTAAGATTGAAGTCGGTTATGATAACAGAGGAAATAGAATTTATAAAGATAATGATGGAATTTATAAAATAGTATTTAAGTATGATAATAAAGGAAATATTTTTGAGACGGAAACAAGTTATTATTATAATTCGACTAGTTATTTAAAAAAATACCAATATAATGATAACGGAGATATTACGAGCATAGTATCAGAAAAATATGATTCAGGTGTATTAACTGATACGGATACTTCAAAATTTGAATATGAATATGATAATAAAAACAAAAAGACTAAAATTATTCAAAAGGACAGTTTAGATACATATACGCATATATATACATACGATGCGAAAGGTAATGTAATTGAAATAGATATAGATGGAACGCTTTTTGATAGAGAATATAAATATAAATTTGATAAAGACGGAAACATTATATCCGGTTCGGAAGAAGGTAGTTCTTTTGAATGTGAATACAGTAACGGAAAATTAGTAAAATTAACAACTGATGGTTTAACTCAAACATATGAATATGATATAAGGGGAAATCTGACAAAGAGAACAGAAAAATCAACTAATTCAACAAGTACAACAGAATATATTTATACTAATAAATATGATTCGGATGGAGATATTATTGAAGCTAACTGGATAAGCCGGACTATCAAAGATGGAGTTGTTACCGGATATAGTGATGAGCATACATGTACATACGAATATTATGACAATCCATCCACTGGAACACTCTCACCAACCGGTATCTACTGCGCAAGTAATTATCCGTCAATTCAGGCAGGTATAAATATTCAAAAGAGTAATCCGTCAGATGTAGTGGAGTACAAATGGGTTGGATGTAATAACAACGATCCTGAACATTGGTTTGAAGTAAGTCCATGGACAAAAAATAATAACTGGATGAATTGGACTCCTAAAGAATCCGGCGGATATGTATTTGTTTGTTATGCTAGAATAGTCGGACAACCTGAGACAGAGATACAATACGCTTTCGGTACGGAATATCATAAGCAAATCAAGGGTATCTGCCAGATGCCTTACACCGGTGAGGGCGGAGGATATCTTATAGGCATAGAAAGCTATGATAATCCAAATCATAAGTACCAATACGAGATGCTTATACTTGACTGTAACCTTTATATGCAGGGTAAGGATGCTTGGGTATATACTACAGGAAGATGCGGAGCAGATGGTAACTGCCTCTGGACTGTATGGCAACCTGTATATGGTTACTATTGGACATTGTTCAGAATATATGATTCTTCCACAGGCGAGCTTGTTGATGAGGCCTGCTACGGATTTGAAAATGTAAATTAATTTGTAATATGAAAAGGAGTCACGCGCTTTGGCTCCTTTTTTTGCATATTCAGCCGACACGCTGCAGCGTGGTTAAATATTGAGGGTGTAAATAAAGAGCCACGGATTGGTAAATAATTGAATTAGAAAACAATTAATGACACGATTTGTTGCACATTTATGTAAACTAAGAAACTGTAAATGACATTTTTATGTTATTGTGTTGCTCGGAGTGTAACAATGTGTTTACATATGGTTACATGTGTAGCCAAATATAGGCTTGCGTTTGTTTTTTTAGAGTGTTATTATTCGTGCATAGCAGTTTTTGATCTTTGATTCGCGAATCATCTGTCATCAATCAGATGAAGATTTCCTGCTTTAGTTTAATAAAAATCGGTGTAACTTATTTGATTTTGATTTAAGGGTTACATGTTATTTTTGTACTGTTTTTTAGGGAGGTTTGCTTATGAAAGAAGAAATTGTTAATGCACAAAGAGTTGTAAGAAAATATAAGGATACTGTGTTTCGTATGTTGTTTAATTCAAAGAAGGAACTGCTTACTCTTTATAATGCTTTAAATGATACCGAGTATACAAATGAAGATGAACTTGAGATTGTAACACTTGAAAATGCGGTTTATATGACATTTAAAAATGATGTATCGTGTCTGCTTGATATGAATATTCAATTGTTCGAACAGCAGGCAAGCATTAATCCCAATATGCCGCTTCGTTTTCTTATGTATATAACCAGACAGCTTGAAAAGCTGGTTGTCAAAAAGAATCTTTATGGCAGCAAACTTATCGAGCTTCCGAATCCTAGATTTTTTGTTTTTTATAACGGAAAGGATGAGCAGCCGGAGGTGGATGAATTATGCCTTTCGTCATCCTATAAGCACAAAACCGACGAGATAAACCTTGAGTTAAAAGTGTTGCAATTAAATATTAACTCAGGCTATAATGAAGAGGTAAAAAGAAAATGTCCGACATTATTTCAATATATGCAATATGTGAATCTGGTAAGAGATAATTTAAAGGATTATTCTCTTGAGGATGCAGTTCCACTCGCGGTGGACTATTGTATAACACATGATATATTGAAGGACTTCTTATTGGCAAACAAGGCTGAGGTGGTATCTATGAGCATATTTGAATTTGATGAAGAATTATATAAAAAATCAATTCGTGAAGAGGGATATGAGGATGGCTATAAGAACGGAATAGAAAAAGGAATAGAGAAAGGAATAGAGAAAGGTCTTCAACAAGGACGTGAGGAAAGCCGATCTATAATTGAGCAGAAAGATGGGGAGATAAAACAGAAAGATGCCGAGATTGAACGGCTGAAAAAACAGCTTTCATCAAAGAATATTTAAAAGAATACAGATTATTTACAGAGATTATTTATTTAATCTCTGTTTTTTCTTGACATTTAATAATATTGTGTTATAGTTGTAGTAGAACAGATATAATTTATAAATTTGTGCAATAATATTATAACTGTGGTATTATTGCTAATAGAAAGTGAGGGATTGGTATGGATGCAGAAAAGTTCACAAGAAAATCGTTGGAAGTTGTAGAAAACTGTGAGAAGCTTGCGTATGAATATAACAATCAGGAGATAGACCAGGAGCATCTTTTGTATAGTTTGCTGACGGTTGACGACAGCCTTATAGCCAAGCTCCTTGCAAATATGGGAGTAAATGTCGAGAGCTTTTCAAAGGAGGCCGAGAAATTGGTTGCCTATCGTCCGAAGGTTTCGGGTGGAAAGCTTTTTACAAGTCCTGATTTTTCAAAGGCACTTATTCAAGCCGAAAAGGAAGCTAAACAGATGGGGGATGAATATGTATCTGTAGAGCATATTTTTCTCGGTATACTTGAGAAAATGAATAAGGCGGTTAAAGGTCTTATATTGGGATACAACATTACGAGAAATAAATTTCTTGAGGCACTTGCCGGAATAAGAGGAAATAAGAAGGTAGAAAGCGATAATCCGGAGGCGACTTATGATACGCTTAATAAATACGGATATAATCTTGTGGAAAGGGCAAGAGAACAAAAGCTTGATCCGGTTATAGGCAGAGATGCCGAAATCAGAAATATAATAAGGATTCTTTCAAGAAAAACGAAAAATAATCCTGTACTTATAGGAGAACCGGGTGTCGGTAAAACTGCAGCGATAGAAGGTCTGGCACAGCGTATTGTAAGAGGTGACGTTCCTGATTCACTTAAAGATAAGGATATATTTGCACTTGATATGGGAGCCCTTTTGGCCGGAGCAAAATACAGGGGTGAGTTTGAGGAAAGACTTAAGGCCGTGCTTGATGAAGTTAAGGATTCCGACGGACAGATAATTCTTTTTATCGATGAGCTTCATACTATAGTCGGAGCGGGAAAAACCGAAGGAGCGATGGATGCAGGCAATATGCTTAAGCCTATGCTTGCAAGAGGGGAACTGCATTGTATAGGTGCAACGACTCTTGATGAGTATAGAAAATATATAGAAAAAGATCCTGCCCTTGAAAGACGATTCCAGCCTGTTATGGTAAATGAACCTACGGTTGAGGATACGATTTCGATTCTGCGTGGTATAAAAAACAGATATGAAGTCTTCCATGGTGTTAAGATAAATGACAGTGCAATAGTAAGCGCAGCTACGCTTTCGGACAGATATATTACCGATAGATTTCTTCCTGATAAGGCTATAGATCTTATTGATGAAGCATGTGCCATGATAAAGACCGAGCTTGATTCTCTTCCGACAGAGCTTGATGAAATATACAGAAGAATCATGCAGCTTGAGATAGAAGAAGCGGCACTTAAGAACGAAGAGGATAACCTGAGTCGGGAAAGACTAAAATCCTTAAAGGAAGAACTTGAAGAATTGCGTGAACAATCCAAACAGATGAAAGCTGTATGGGAAAATGAAAAGTCCGGAGTTGAACATATCAGAAGTCTTCGAGAGGAACTTGAAAATATCAATAATGAAATAGAGATAGCACAAAGAAATTATAATCTAGAGAGGGCGGCCGAACTCCAATACGGAAGGCTTCCGCAGCTTAAGAAGGAAATAGAAGAGCTTGAAGCAAATGTAAGCGAAAAGGAAAACAGACTTGTTCATGAATGTGTTACCGATGAGGAGATAGCAAAAATCATCTCTAAGTGGACAGGGATACCTGTATCAAAGCTGACTGAAAGTGAAAGAAATAAAACTCTAAATCTTGCTAAAGAGCTTCATAAGAGAGTTGTCGGACAGGATACGGCGGTATCGCTTGTAAGTGATTCTATTATCAGATCAAAAGCAGGTATAAAGGATCCGACAAAACCTATCGGTTCATTCCTTTTCCTCGGTCCTACCGGTGTAGGTAAGACCGAACTCGCTAAAACGCTTGCTGAGGCACTCTTTGATAATGAAAATAATATGGTTCGAATTGATATGAGTGAGTATATGGAAAAGCACAGTGTGGCAAGGCTTATAGGAGCTCCTCCGGGATATGTTGGTTATGATGAGGGCGGTCAGCTTACCGAGGCAGTAAGAAGAAAACCTTATTCGGTTGTATTATTTGATGAGGTTGAAAAGGCACATCCGGATGTATTCAATGTTCTTCTTCAGGTGCTTGATGATGGTCGTATAACAGATTCAAAGGGTAAAACGGTTGACTTTAAAAATACCATACTTATAATGACGTCAAATATCGGTTCGGAATTCTTGCTTGAAGGAATTGATGGACGCGGCGAGATAAAGCCTGATTGTAATGAGAAGGTTATGAATATGTTGAAATCACATTTCAGACCTGAGTTTTTAAACAGACTTGATGAAATAATTATGTTTAAGCCGCTTGATAAAGCATCTATAGGAGGCATAGTAAATCTTTTGGTGGCTGACCTTAATAAGAGAATTGCCGATAAGGAATTGCATCTCGAGGTAACCGATGCGGCAAAAGATTTCATTATCGAATCAGGTTATGATCCTATATACGGTGCAAGGCCCCTTAAGAGATATTTACAAAAAAATGTCGAAACCTTAGTAGCACGAGCAATACTAAGTAATGCGCTTCACCAGGGTGATATAATAACTCTTGATTATTCCGGTGAAGAATTGTATATAAAAAATTCAAGAGTACAATAATATAAAAACATTTATTTATCTTTCGAAATAAAGTATAATACTTGCAGTGATGTGGTTTCAAACAGCCTGTTTGAATATGATGGAAGAAAAGGAAGATAAATATGGAATTCGAAGAATATGCATATAAGCTGATGGAGCTTGCAAGAGATAATATTTTAATCAGATACAGATTTTTTGATATTGCTCTTGCAGGCATGAAATCGATGTCAAAACCGGGCACGGGCTGCTTTTTTTATGAAGATAATATGCTTGTGTTTGATCCTGTATATCTTTTGATAAGGTATAAAGATGAGAAAAACATCGCAGTCAGGGCTTATATGCATATTCTTTTGCATAATGTTTTTTTACATGGATTTAATATAAATAAACTGGATAAAGAAAGCTGGAATCTGGCTGCCGATATTGCTGTGGAAAATATCATTCTTGATATGGATTTTGGCGCAGCAGCCTTATCCGATGACGAAGAAAGGAGAAAGGTAATAGAAACACTTAAGCAAAATATTCCGGTTTTTACGGCTGACAGAATTTACAGATTTTTTAAAACTATAGGTATAACAGAGGAAGCGGAGGAAAAATACAAAGCTCTTTTCATGATCGATAAACATCTTCATTGGTTTGATAATAATACGGTCAAGGAAGATGATAAAGAAGAAATAATTGTTACAAAAGAGGATTGGGAAAAAATATCAAGAAGAATCAGAACTGAGATTTCGCATTTTTCAAAAAATAAAAATCTTCTTGATGATATAACCGAAAATATAGACTACGCTGTAAGAAAAAGATATAATTATGCTGATATGCTTGAACATTTTATGGTTATGAATGAGGAAATAACCGTAAATAATGACGAATTTGATTATATATATTATACTTACGGACTTGAAACATACGGCAATATGCCGCTTATTGAACCCCTAGAGTATAAAGAGGATAAGAAGGTAAAGGAATTTGTTATCGCAATTGATACTTCGGCTTCCTGTGATAAGGATATCATAGAAAAGTTTCTTGTTAAGACATATGATATTATCAGAAATAAAGAAAGCTTTTTTAATAAGGTCAACATTCATATAGTTCAATGTGATGACAGGATTCAATCGGACGAAAAGATAGAGACAACAGAAGATTTTGATTCATTTATGAAAAAATTAAAGCTTAAGGGGAGCGGAGCTACGGATTTTACACCTGTTTTTGAATATGTGGAAAAACTGAAATCCGAAAATGAGTTTACAAATCTTAAAGGGCTGATTTATTTTACGGACGGATTTGGGATATTTCCCGAAAGGGTACCGGATTATGAAGTGTTGTTTGCATTTCTTTATGAAGATATGTCAAGACCGAAGGTTCCGGGCTGGGCAATGCAGATAGTTATGGAGGATGAGCTTTATGAATATTGAACAGGCAAAAGACTATATAAAGGATTCCGTTAAGATGTACCTTAAGAAGGATGAATTCGGAGATTACAGAATACCTGTTATAAGACAGAGACCGATTTTTTTGCTGGGTGCACCGGGTATAGGAAAGACCGCAATTATGGAACAGATTGCAAGTGAACTTGGGATTGCACTTGTTTCATATTCTATGTCTCATCATACAAGACAGTCCGCTCTTGGTTTGCCTTTCATAAAACATAAGAATTATGAAGGCATGGAATATGATGTTTCCGAATATACGATGAGCGAAATAATTGCTTCGATTTATGAGATAATGGACGAAAGTGATATAAAAGAGGGAATTCTTTTTCTTGATGAGATTAATTGCGTTTCGGAAACTCTGGCACCTTCCATGCTTCAGTTTCTGCAATATAAAACTTTTGGAGGACATAAGATTCCCGAGGGCTGGGTAATAGTAACAGCCGGAAATCCGCCTGAGTATAACAGGTCCGTAAGGGAGTTTGATGTGGTAACTCTTGACAGACTAAAGGTTATAAATGTTGAGGCTGATTATTCTACATGGAAGAAATATGCGCTTGAAAAAAGAATTCATGGCGCAATTCTAAGCTTTCTTGATATAAATAGGGATTATTTTTACTATATGGAAACAACTGCAAAAGGTCGCATGTATATTACTGCAAGAGGCTGGGAGGATTTATCGGAAATTATTTATTTATATGAAGAGGATAACATAAAAATCGGCGAAGAACTGGTGGAACAATATATTCGAAATGACACCGTTGTAAAGGAATTTGCGGCATTTTATGATTTGTATAACAAATATAAAAAGGATTATATGATAAATGAACTGCTTGACGGAAGTGTATCTGAAGAGCTTGTTGCCAAAGCAAAAGAGGCACCTGTTGACGAAAAGATTTCGCTGATGGGAATGCTTTTGGAAACCGTCTTAAGTGATATAAAAGCAGTAATTGATTATTCGGATTTTCTTTCGGAACTTATGCCGGTTTTGAAGACAATTAGAAATTCGGATAGTGGTTTGGATTATGTAACTGAAATAAAGAATAAAAGAATTGATGCATACAAAAAAAGACTTAAGGCGAATTCGTTGGATGATGATACAAAAATAAAAGAAAGACGCATGATAGAATTTTTGAAAAAATCATGCGAGACGCTTTCATCCAAATGTACTTCGTCTGTCAATTCAAATAAAAATGGTTCTTCATTTGATAATGGAGAAATCTTTAATGCTTTAAAGGAAAAATACGAAAAAGAGGTTTTAAACATGAAAAACTTGGCAAGTAAAACATCCCTTCGTTTGCACAATTTGTTTGATTTTACTGATAAGGCTTTTTCGAGGGACAATGAAATGCTTATACTTGTAACAGAGCTTACTGCGGGAAGATACAGCTCAAGATATATAAGCATGTTTGGAAGCGAAGACTATAATAAATATTATTCAAAGCTGATGCTTTCTGAAAGGCAGTCGGTAATTGATAAAGAAATTGAAAATGTTGTTTTTGATTCGACCTTGTGATAAAATAAATTAAGTTTTTTGAAAATAAACGATTGCTTGTTTGGAGTGACAGAAGGAGGAGCGTAAATGAAAAGAAAGATTGTATATTGTCTTATGACAATAAGTATGATTCTTTTCACTGCATGCGGTAAAAATGATAACAAAAATACAACTGAACAAACAACTGTAGAAACTGTACAGTATCAACCGGCTACAGGCACTGATGCCGCTGCGACTTCCGAGATACCAAAGGATGAGGAAGGTTTTTATCCTGCTGACGATTATGTTATTACTGTAGGAGATACGATTAATGTCAGAGTATCACCTTCGAAGGATGCAAATATTTATTCGCTTCTTGCAGGAGGAGAATTATTAAAGAGAACCGGATATAATGAGGAATGGACAAGAGTTTTTATAGATAATACAAGCTTTTATATTCATTCCGACCTTGTTGAAGTAACTGACCAAAGACCTGAAAATGAACCTGAAACTTCTGAAGAAACTTCTGAAGAAGAGCCTAAGCTTGAAAAGATAGTTATTATTGATCCGGCAAATCAGACAAATCCGAATGTTTCTCAGGATCCGATTGGACCGGGAAGCGAGGAAACAAAACAGGGTGCGACTTCGGGATATACCGGGGCAACATTTGATTCAAAGGAATATGAACTTAATCTAATTTATGCCGAAGCACTAAAGACGGAATTGGAGAGCAGAGGATATACGGTTTCGTTAACAAGAACCGAAAATGAAGTGGATCTTACAAATAAAGCCAGAGCTGATATGGCAAACAGTTCCGGTGCAACTGCATTTATAAGAATTCAAATGAGTTACAGCTCAAATACGGAATTGACAGGAGTTATGGCGATAATTATGCCGAGTGACAGTCCGTATAATGCATCTCTTTACGAAGACAGTAAGGAACTTGCGACAAGGATACTGCAGGGAATGACTGAAAAAACGGGAGCTGTTAATCATGGAATATATGAAACTGATCAATATACAACCATAAATTGGAGTCAGTTACCGGTAGCAGTAATAAATCTCGGCTATCTTAGCAATGCTCAGGATGAGCAAAATCTTATGGATGAGAATTACCGCAATGACATAGTGAAAGGTATTGCGGATGGATTAGATTATTTTTATAATTAATATTGGGAGGGTAAATATATGAAGGATTTTGTTTTGATTGGAGATACGACGGAAGATATGGCACCTGAAGTGTTAAAAACCATGGATGTACAGCTTTTGCCGTTTTCGTATTCAATAAATGATGAGGTTGTTCCTTTTTATATGGATGAGAGAGATGGCAACATAAAGGACTTTTATGATAAAATCAGAAAAGGATCCATGCCTGTTACATCTCAGATCAATCCGGATACCTACAAGAAGTGCTTTGAGGATATTGTAAAGGACGGAAAGGATATTTTATATCTTTGCTTTACTTCCGGTCTCAGCGGTTCCATTCAATCTGCTCTTATAGCGGCGGATATGGTAACTGACAAATATCCGGATGCCAGAATAGAAATAATTGATTCTTTTTCTGCAAGTGTAGGAGGCGGTATTCTGTTATATGAAACCGACTTAAAGAAAAAAGAAGGACTTAACATAGATGAGCTTAAGGCATGGGTAGAGGAGAACAGATATAAGACAAGACATTGGTTTATGGTAGAGGATTTGTTCCATCTCAAACGAGGTGGAAGAGTATCGACTGTTGAGGCTATGATAGGAAGTGCATTAAAGATCAAACCTATCTTAAGTGTGGATGAAGAAGGAAAACTCATTGTTAAATCCAAAGCACGCGGAACAGGAAAAGCACTTGATTATCTTATCTCCAGGGTAGATGAAGAAATAAGTGATTTTTCCGTGGTGCATTTTAACATAGGAAATGCCGACGCTTTGGAAAAGGCTGAAAAGCTTAAGGAAATGCTTTTGGAAAGAGGAGCAAAGGAAGAAAACATTTTTATTTCATCAATAGGACCTATAATTGGAACACATGTGGGTCCGGGTATGGCAGCGATAGCTTACGTGAATTTGTAATATTTTATAGTATAAATAAAACAGCCTTAATATGCTGAATAATGTGAATATCTAACAAAAAATGTCAACTGATTTGTAACAAATTATGTAACAAAATTGTAACAAATTGGTTGACATGTTTTTTGGAATATGGTATCATCATTTTGTAACAAAATCGTAACATTAATAAACTAAATTGTAATTATGTTACAAAATTGTGGAGATTTATCATGAACAAAAGGACTAAACTTAAATTACAGAATGCAAAAATTTACTTAAAAAAGAATGTTTTTAACGGCAGATATATAGTAAGAAATATTTTAGCTTCAACTATTATAGTAACAATCGGAACCGGTATATACGGCATTGGAGCATTGGCATTAAATAATAAAAAAGATGATGTGAAAACTGTTGCGGTTGAAGAAGCTCAGGATGAGCAGACGGTTATTTATTTAAGTGAAATGAGCACAATGGATGCTTCGTCAATCGGTATACTTATGGCTGATATGGATGCCGGAAGTAATGCAGATGTAGAGGCAAGAGAATCCGAGATGCTCACGGAAGCTTATAAAGAGTTTGAAAATAAGTGTGTATCAATTTCTGATAATGTTAATGTAAGAGAGAAAGCCGATACGGATTCTTTAATCGTAGGAAAGATGGATAACGGTGCCGTTGCTGTTGTTAATTCGGTTGACGGAGATTGGTTAAATATTACATCCGGTGATGTTACAGGATATGTAAATGCCGAATTTGTAAAAACCGGTAACGATGCTTTTGATTATGCAAAGGACTTTTATGATATTACGGCTGTTGTAACGGAAGATGGAGTTAATATCCGTAAAGAAGCTTCAAAGGATTCGGATGTTATTGCCGCAGCTTATACAGGTGTTGTATATGATGTTGATAAAGAAGCAACAGATGCTGTTACGGATTGGGTATGTATTTCCGTAGACAGTAGTAATAAGGGTTATGTAAATGCTGATTATATTGAAGTTACAGAGGGCTATCCGGTAGCACTCCCTTATTCCGATTCTAAGGATGATAGTTCGGATGACAAGAAGGATGAGGAAATAGAGGATAAGAAAGAAAGCTCTGACGATAAAAAGCAGGATGCAGAGAAAGAGAACACGAAGACAACTGAGGTTCAGGCAGTTGAGGCACCTGCAACAGAAACGCCGACGACCGAGGCTCAACCGACTGACAATCAGACGAGTGTTGAGGTTACAGCAAGAGGATGCGTATCCCTCAGCGAAGAAGATATTTATCTTATGGCAGCAGTTATGACACTTGAATGTGGTAATGAGTCTTATGAAGGACAGCTTGCGGTTGCAAATGTAATCCTTAACAGATTACAGTCGGGAAGATGGGGAAGTACAATGAGTGATGTTGTATATGCTCCAAGACAATTTACGGTAGTTAACAGTGCAAGCTTCAATACATATGTTTCACCAAGCTGTCTGCAGGCTGCGAGGGAAGCATGTGCAGGAACGAATAATATCGGTGGATATATGTCATTCAGACCGTTGTATAATGTTGATACTTCAAGTCTGGGAAGTTATACGATAATTGGAAACCATTGCTTTTTCTAAAAAAGCCCTAATAATATACAACGTAGACAGGGAAGGATTTTATCCTTCTCTGTTTTGTTTTGTCTTGAAAGAAATTTAAACGTTTGTTATAATGATTTTTGTAGTAAATTATTTTTTAAATTGGGGATTGCGATATGGAAAAAGAGAATAATACTTTGAATTACAATGAGGTTATGGCCGGTAAATTAAAGAGTAGACGTTTTGTTGAGTTTGATGAAGATAAGGCGTTTTACGGTCAGATAGCAAAAGCTCTTGCTGTCAGGTATGAGGTTATTTATTATGTCAATTTGACAACAGGGGAATATGAAGAATACAGTTCAAGCGAGAAATATACTCAACTTAAATTTGATACCAAGGGAACGGATTTCTTCGGAGATACACAGCGAAATCTGAAGCATAATATATTTTCAGAAGATTTTTCAATGATGGTTGATGCCATGCAAAAGGAAAATTTTTTAAGGGATCTCAATGAAAAATCGCCTTATTCCATAACCTACAGGTTAATGATCGATGAAAAGCCCGAGTATGTTAATTTACGTGCTGTTTATTCTGAAAAGGATAATGAACATGTGATTATCGGAGTTACAAATATTAATGATTCCATGAAGAAGAAGCTTGAGATGGAAACAATGCTCAATTTTGCAAGAAAAGATGCTTTGACGGGTTTAAAAAACAAAGCGGCATATCTTGCCGATGAGGAAAAACTTAATGAACAACTAAGAAACAGTATAACTATTCAGGAATTTGCAATCGTTATTTGCAATATAAATGATTTAAATGATGTGAATGACGATAGGGGCCATCGCATGGGAGACGAATATATTAAAGATGCCGCTAAGATTATTTGTGATACGTACAAGCACAGTCCGGTCTACAGAGTCGGAGGAGATGAGTTTGCCCTGATTCTTACCGGTGAAGATTATATTTACAGAAATGTTCTTTTGGAAACAATTAAGAATATAAGTAAGAGTAATCGTAAAAAGGACTTTGTCACATTAGCTTGCGGAATGGGTGTATATTCATGTGCACTTGACGAGAATGCACATACGGTATATGAACGTGCCGATAATGCAATGTACGAGCATAAGAAGCTTTTTAAAGCGGATATAGATGATTAGAATGATAATGAACATAAAAATAAAACGGCGGTTCCGCCGTTTTATTTTTATGTTTTTAATTTATTATGCTTCCGATGGTGAAGCCTCAGATGTCTCTTCGGTGCTTTCTTCACCTGCAAGAGAAACATAATCTCTGTCGCTTGCTGCAGCATCCAGGTCATCGAAGAAGATTTCGCCTTCATCTACATAATCCTCTTCCTTCTCTGAAAACTTAGGCATCTTTTCCTTGATTGTATTTTTTACCTTATTGAAGGTTTCGTTCTCCTTAATAGAGGTTTTAACTTTGTTGATTTTTTCGTTTTCATTTATGGAAGTCTTGATTTTATTGATTTTTTCATCAACATTGTGGTCTTTATATACTTTGCTTTCTTTGATCTGATCCTTGAATACATAACATAATCCACCAACAGCAGCTGTTGCGGCAGTTATTGTAACTAAACCTTTTATTAATTTACCCATTGATTTCTCTCCTTTTCACATATATAGTTTCAACATCTAATGTAAATAATATTCTAATACAAGTATATTTAAAAATCAAGCGTATAAATTACTTGTTATCAAATATTTTTCACCGAATTTTAAAGCTTTTTTAACAGTTGAAAATTGCCTTGATTTAAAAGATGTGTTACAATTAGACTATAATAATAAGGCAGGTATTGATATGAACAGAAAACTATTGGAAACAGAAAAAAATTTTCTTGTGTGCAGCATACTTATGATAATAGTCGGTATTGTAATGTGTGTAATAGGCAAGGTTGTGCTGGGTATTGCGACTATAATCGTAGGTATAGTTTTTTTGGTTATTTTCTTTGCAATGGTTAAGAAAAATAACGAAGATGAAAATATTAAAGCTTCGGGTAATGGTAAAGATGAATAACAATAAAAAATTTTATAATGAAAAATTTAATATTTATTCTGAAGAGGAGCAGCTCCTTGAAAAAAAGTTTTCTCATATTTCCACGCTTCGCATTTTTTCTTTTTTGTTGGGACTTGCTCTTTTGCTTATAGGTATATTTGATGACCTGGTGATAGCCGGAATCTTCGGGGTACTTTTGCTGGCAGCTTTTTTGCTTTTTGTCAGAATTCATGGTGAGGTTGTAAAAAAGCAGGAGGAAACAAAAAGCAAGCTAAAAACAGTCG
This sequence comes from Lachnospiraceae bacterium UBA3820, assembly GCA_002369325.1. Taxonomy (GTDB): domain Bacteria; phylum Bacillota; class Clostridia; order Lachnospirales; family Lachnospiraceae; genus Coprococcus_C. The sequence goes on along the minus strand of DFDU01000046.1, from coordinate 4,854 downwards.
GAAGATATAATGACAGGTTTTCGGAGCAGTGGAGAAATTTTTCCGATACCGGAAAGGAGTTCCTTGAGGATGATGATACTGTTTCAAGAGATATAGATCTTTTGGGAAAGGACTCATTGTTTCAACTTATTAATGTATGTCATACCGAAAAGGGAAGAAGGCTTTTTGCTGACAATCTAAAATTAAAAAATTTTGATTTATCAAAATTAAAAAAGAAAAATGATGCCGTAGCCGAGCTTATGGAAAAGAAAGAATTTGCTATTGCCTTTGAGTCTGCGGGAATCAGATTATCGGAGAATAAACATAAGCAGGATATAGATAGATTTTTGAATTATTGCGATGACGATAAGACAGGAGTTCTGCCTGCATGGATTGAAGTGGCAAAATTTGTTTTTCCGATGATTGAAATAGCATTGATAGTGTTAAGTGTGCTTGGCTTTTTTAATTATGGTATTCCGCTTGCCGGCTTTATCGCGATTCTTGCGTTGGCAGGTTTTACTTCGGGTATAACCGAAAATACCATAGTTCCCTTTTATTCTATGGGACCGGCCATCGAAGAATATGAGGATATGCTTCTTTTGTTGGAAAATGAAAAATTTGAATCCGCGCTTATCACGGAATTAAAGGAACATATTTCCGGAGAATGCGGAGCTGTTAATGCTTTCAAATCATTGAAGAAAATCAGTCAGGCATATAATATTTCATATAATCCGTTTTTGCATATTATTTTTACCGGTTTGTTCCTATGGGATTATCATATTGCACATTTTACATCAAAGTGGAAAAAAAGATTTGGAGAAAACCTTGTTAGGACCTTCGATGTTATAGCTGAAACGGAAAATCTTTTAAGTCTGTCTGTTTTGGGATGTATACGTGAAACCGGATGGGCAGGAATATATGAGGATAACAAAAAAGCAGGATTTGAGGCAGATGAGATGTTTCATCCGCTTATTAATCCGGAAAAGGTTGTTGAAAACAGTATAAAATTATCCGGAGGAGCCACAATTATAACCGGTTCCAATATGTCCGGAAAAACGACGTTTTTAAGAACAGTAGCAGTGAATCTTGTACTGGCATATATGGGTGCGCCGGTTTGCGCAAAAAAATTCAAGGCAAATTATATGAAAATTTTTACTTCGATGAGAGTTATGGATGATGTTGCAAACGGAATCTCAACATTTTACGCTGAGATTTTGAGAATAAAGGCAATGGCGAAGTTTAAAGAAAAAGATATTCCGATGATTTGCCTGATAGATGAAATTTTTAAGGGAACAAATTCAGCGGATCGTATAGTAGGCGCACGCGAAGCCATAACAAGATTGGCGGGTGAAAAATGTATTACGCTTGTTTCTACACACGATTTTGAGCTCTGCGATATAGAAGACAAAGATAAAAACAGAGCGGATAATTATCATTTTGAAGAATATTATGATAATGACGAATTAAAATTTGATTACAAAATTCGTAGTGGAAAATGTACAACAACTAATGCGTTGGCTATTTTACGATTGGCAGGTTTTGAAGTATAAAAATGATTTATTGACATATTGCATAAAAACCTAAAATAAAATTGTTAAAAAAAACTTGTTAATTATGCACAATGCCAATTATTAAAAATTGCCAAATTATCTGTTGACACTTTAGTTTTAAATGGTATAAAATTATTAAAGTGAATAAGATTTATAAGGGGGATGATATCTTATGGCATTACCGGCTAATATAACATCAGGTTCGGATAATAATGTTTTGTCAATCGCAGCTTCTAATAATAAAGCACTTCTCATAAGATTCCTTAATGAACAGGTTGAAGATGGATTCTATGCTTTAGTTATTGATTATCTTAAGGACAGCAATTTCGATTTGTCCAGTATGATGGTTGATGATGAAGTAAAAGCTCAGTGCTCAAAGCTTTATGAACTTGGAGAATTTGTTGACACAAATATTAAAGCTACAGGCCGTTATGAAATTGAAGAATGGATTGAACCGTTATTCAGATTTGTATATGGCGATATAGATCCTTCTGATATTGATGCACCTATCAGTACTTCAGGTATATATCGTTACAGTATATGGTTGATATATTTGTATCAGAGAGAAAAATTTGTTGACGCTATGAAACTTATAGGTGAGCGTATTGCTCCGCTTCTTATAAATGTCAGCTATCAGATTCTTGAGGACGATGACAGACCTAAGAACTTTGATAAAGCAGTTATGGGTTACCTTGATTTGATAAATGTTATCATGGAAATGGGTATACCTACATCTGATATCAATTCAGAGTCTTATATGAACAATCTTGAAGTATTGTTCGATTATGTTGTTGAAGACCCTCACGTAGGAAATGACTACAAGATTCAGTTCTCTATTGGATTGTTTAATGCATATATTACCAATAAGGATTTTGATAAGGCATTTGAATTCTATGGACTTAATGCTGAATATATACCGATTGATAATATGGCAGTATATGAAAGCTTTAAGGAACTTATCAGAAATTGTAATTCACCTCAAAATACAACAGTACTTAGCAGAAGTGTTGTAAACGCTATATCAAAGCAGGAGATTTACAATAAGAGGATTGATACACTTATTTCTGAAGTTTGTTCGTTCATTAAGAAAGTTTATCAATATATTGAAAATGAGCCTGAGATGAAGAAAAATCTTCAGATTCTCGGAGCTGGTGCATCTCTTAAGGATAAGACAAATGTTTTTGAAGGACTCTACGAATACAATCTTGTATTTTACGAGTGTGGTATAAAGGATCTTGTTAGCCAGGATAATTCTTCACGTGCATGGGAAGAAAAGTATGAGATACTTGATTTACTTTATACAACAATGAATGTAATATTTGATGGTTACAACGTATATGAAATTTCAAATAAAATAGAGCACCAATACGTTGAGCTTACCTGGATAGGAAACTATGTTAACGCGAATCCTACGTTGCTTAAGTTGTTCTTCAGTGTTAAGGAGAAGATTAAGGCGTTTAAGGTAAGAAAGAATTCAATACTTGAAAAGTCTAAGACAAATTATGAGATTAAACAGTTGCTTGATGACAGACAGAAGGCTCTTGTATTTATGACAGCTGAGGATATGATCGTAAACGGTCTTAACAGCGGCAGGGTAAATATTATAAGTAACAGCTACGATCCTAAGGCTGCTGAAAAACTTCTTATAAAGACATTTAACGAAATAGTATTGCCTGCTAAATATAAGAAGCCTGAGGTTCAGAAAAGCGGAGGATTATTCAGTAAGGCTTCAGCACCTGCATTGGATCCTGATTTAGCTAAGCTTTTGTCGGATACAAAGATTGAAGAGATGCTTCTTAAGTCCGAATGGATGTGGCATCAATATTCTGAGAAAGGCAATGTTAAGCAGACTCCTGAGGAGAGTACATACAGTGTTGTTTGTCTGATAAAGGTAGTTGAGAAGCTTCTTGATAAGAAGGGCGGCAGTTCATCAAAGACAGAATCCGCACCTAACAAGAAGGTTATCATTACCAAGACAGGTAAGGTAATTGAGTTGTCTGACGAGAGTACACAGACACCTGTTTCCAACACTAACTCAACACCTACTGTAATCGAAAATTTAAATAATATAATAGTAGCACTTAAGGATAAGTCAGACGAGAACGTTGCTTACGTTCAGTCATATGTAAATGATTGGCTTGATGCCGTTATAGCTGCCAAGATTGACAGAAATACAATGATGGCACTCTATGATGCAGAAGAGTTAAGAGATAAGACTCTTCAGGTAATTAAGAAATTAAGAGCCGATTTATTATAATCAAGACACAAAAAAACCTTTATCATATATTGGGGGTATTTTCAAATACCCCCTTTATTTTCGCGATAAGCTCGGCATGCAGAAAAAACCGTGCATGCACGAGGTTTTTTCTATATGACGAGTAACGTAAAACGAGCAACGAAAGTTGCGAGTTTGCGATAAGCTAGGCAAGGCGTTTTTTAAGGTAAATCATTATGGATAAAATATTTGATATTGAAACAGAATTAAGCAAGCTTCCGAACAAACCGGGAGTTTATATTATGCATAGTGAAAATGATGATATTCTATATGTCGGAAAGGCTGTCAACCTTCATAGCAGAGTAAGACAGTATTTTCGAGAAGGTCATGGTCATAATAATTCTCCGAAGATTATTAAGATGGTTTCGCAGATTGCATATTTTGAATATATAGTGACTTCGTCAGAGATGGAGGCACTGGTTTTGGAGTGCAATCTTATAAAAGAATACCGTCCGAAATACAATACCATGATGACGGATGATAAGGGATATCCATATATTAAAATTACCGTAAATGATGCGTTTCCGAGAATACTGTTTAGCCATAATATGAAACGCGATAAATCCAAATATTTCGGACCATATACTAATCCGGGAGCGGTTAAGGACACGATAGAGCTTCTTAATAAACTCTATAAGCTTCGTAATTGTAATCGAAATCTACCTCGTGATATCGGAAAGGAAAGACCGTGCCTTTATTATCAGATTGGTCAATGCAGTGCTCCGTGTAACAATCACATTTCATCGGAAGAATATAAAGAAAACATTGAAAAAGCAATTGGCTTTTTGAACGGAAATTATAAAGATACAGTAAATTCGTTAAAAGAGAAGATGAAGAGTTATGCAGATGAGATGGAGTTTGAAAAAGCTGCGGAAACAAGAGATTTGATTGACAGCATAATTCACATAATGGACAAGCAAAAGATGAATGTTACTAACGGTGAAGACAGGGATATTATCGCCTGTGCCTCAAACGAAAAGGATGCGGTAGTTACCGTTTTCTTTGTAAGAGAAGGAAAGCTTCTCGGAAGAGAACATCATCATATGAATA
>DFDU01000017.1 GCA_002369325.1 Lachnospiraceae bacterium UBA3820 | reverse complement strand
GACATGGAAAAACTTGTTGCTATAAGTGATTTGTTTGAGGTGTCCTTAGATGAACTGGTGAAGGGTGAAGAACCGAAATTGGCAGAACCATCAGAGCATATAGTCAAATCAGAATTATATAGCGACATAAAAGAACATGTTTTGACGGTAGATAATAAGAAAAAAGCAAAAAAAGGAATTAAGATTGCAGGTATTATATTAGGAATATTTGTTTTGATTGATGTGATTTCTTTTGTGATATATGTAATTATGTACGGACTTCCCAGGTAGTAATGATCAAATGAGCAGATTGTTAATAGATTATATCGGAAGATAATTTAGCACCTTTTAACGATGAACCCCCTTTGACGGATTTCTGAAAAAATGAGCCCCATTGAGCAGTTTTGAGGGTTTCAAATGACCCCCTTTGGGGAGTAGTAAGACACCCCGATTTCTACTATGATTTTACTACGAATGAGGGAAGTGAAACGGAGGCTTTTTTATGATTAAGATACTTTTTATCTGCCATGGAAATATCTGTCGCTCGCCTATTGCGGAGTTTGTATTTAAGGATATGGTCGAAAAGGCAGGATTGTCAAATAAATTTCATATAGAGTCAAGGGCGACACATACTGATGAAATCTGGAATGGTGTCGGAAGTGAAGTATATCCGCCGGCGAAGAAAATACTTGCGGAGCATGGTATATCCTGTAAGGGAAAGAGAGCTAAGCTTTTGACTAAAGGGGATTACCGGGATTTTGACTATATTATCGGAATGGATGCGGAAAATGCAAGGTATATGCCAAGGATAACCGGTGGAGACCCGGATGGAAAAATTTCGCTTCTTATGGATTATACCGAAAGACCGAGAAGTGTGGCGGACCCCTGGTATACGGGAGATTTTGAAACGACGTATGCCGATGTCTCAGAGGGATGCAGCGGCTTTCTTGACTATTTAAAATCAACCGGTACTATTTAATAATATTTTTATGTAACTATTTAATATTATTTTTCTAAAACTATTAAATAATACGTTCTATAATTTATAAAAGACACAGAGGTAATGCTTATGAAAACCAGAGAACAGGCATTAGAATACGGACTTTCCTTTTCGGACACATATCAGGATGCGCCCTTTCATGACACGAATTGGCAGCTGGTCCGATATAAGGGAAATGATAAAGCATTTTTGTGGACTTATGAAAAGGATGGTTATATCTGTTTAAATGTTAAGGTTGATCCGGATAAGGCCTATTTTATAAGACAGATGTATCCTTCGGTCAAGCCGGGATATCATCAAAATAAGATGCATTGGAATACAATTATTCTTGACGGAACCGTGCCTGATAAGGAAATAAAAATGATGATAGCCGAAAGCTATGATTTGATTTCGGACAGTCCGACAAAAAGGATTTATGAGGCAGTTAAAAAGATTCCGAAGGGGAAGGTTGCGACATATAAAACAATAGCTGCTGTAGCCGGAGAACCGAAGATGGCAAGAGCGGTCGGAAATGCACTTCATAAAAATCCCGATCCTGACCATATACCTTGTTATCGTGTCGTAAATTCTAAAGGAATGCTTGCCGAAGCCTTTGTATTTGGCGGAGCGGATGTGCAGAAAAATCTTCTTGAGGCTGATGGTATTGAAGTAAATGACAACAAAGTTGATTTGAAAATATTTGGTTGGGATGGAAATTTGTAAGTCTGGATATGAAATAAAAAAACGCAGCAAATTGATGATATGTTATATCTATTTGCTGCGTTATATTTATATCATAAAAATGAATTCAAAATTATCCCATAAGTGCCCTGTCGCAATACGGACACTTGGTTGCCTCGCCCTTTACTATGGTTGCGGCGTTTCCGCAGCCCTTACAGGTAACCTCGACATAGATTTTCTTTGCTGTGTTTGCTTTATCTGAAGTAAGTACAAGCGTATTTGTATTTAAGTCAACAACCACATTTTTTATATACCCCTTCATAATGAGCTTTTGTATTTCGTCTTCGACATTGCTTTCGTGAAGATGCTGACGAAGCTCACTGAAGGTTATGGTGGTGTCGGTGTTGTTTGAAAAAACATATGCATATTTGCGTGCTTTAGACATATAAACATATGAAAGACAGATTTTAATGATTGGAATTAAAAAGATTACATCCAGTACAATTGCCATAATACCCTGTGAAGTACTGTCGGCAAACTGTCCGGGAAGAATCGCTACTCCGGTGATAAAAAGTATTCCGAAAATTGTTAATAGAATCACATTTGATGCTTTTTTAACCGTAACCTTTGTTGTAAGATAATTATTCATTTGAAAATCCTCCAAGATTGATTTTTATATTTAATATGGAATTATTCCCGTTGGCCGGGACTGTTATTTTTTTCCATAAATTCTATGAATTCATCCTCAGGAATAGGTTTTGAAAAATAATATCCCTGTATGTAACTGATACCAAGGTTTTCCATCGTATCAAGCATTTCTTTGGTTTCGATTCCCTCGGAAACTATCTCAAGTTTAAGACCGTGTATCATATGCATGGCGGCGTCCATAACATATTTGGCTTTGCCGGTTTCAAAGTATGACATAATCATATCTCTGTCAAATTTTATGAGTCTTACCGGCATGTCTACGATGTAATTCAGGTTGGAATTACCGGTTCCGAAATCATCAAGTGAGAAGCTTACTCCGTAATCAATAAGCTTTTTCATATTATCAAGCATAAGTTTCTTTTCATAAATGGAAGCTGACTCGGTTATCTCAAGGTTTATCATAGACGGATCGACATTATACCATTCCATTATCTCTATAAAGCTGTCTGCCAAAAATTCATATGAAGCCTGAACGGTTGAGAGGTTTACTTCAATATATTCCAAGCCGTAATTTTCGGGATATTTGCTTGAAATGAAATGGCATACCTTTTTAAATACGAGCTCACCGATCTTTAATATCGAGCCGTTTTGTTCTGCTGAGTTTATAAATTCTCCCGGTGGGATGATGGACCCGTCTTTATCTACTATTCTTACAAGTGCTTCAGCCGATACGAAGCGTTTTTCCTTGATTGAGTAAATAGGCTGATAATAGACAACAATTCGATCCTCATTAATTGCATCGGATATTGTCTGCTCCAGTATTTGCTCTTCGTACATCGAGTTTGCAATGCTTTCGTCAAGCACAAGCATACCTGTTTCCGCAAGGTCGATATTGTTTTTGTACGCATAATTGATACATGGTATGATGTCTTCTGCGGTCTTGCAAATTTTAGTAGCCGGTAAGCCTATTATATTAGGGCTTATTATATAATCCTTATTCGGACCCCAAGGTTGATTAAATCTGTCATCAATGGTTTCTAGCAAGGTATCATAGTTTTCCTGTTTTGTAACAAAAAACAGATTTCCCGCATTATCGGAAAATGCAATTCCTGTACTTACGGTAGAGGCAAATTCGAGTACTTCGCTGGAAATTAATGCGTCCTTTGTACGGTCGTTTGGTATAAATGGCGTGGACATAATGACATTAATAAGCGAAACATCGGTATTGCTTCCATATACCTGTCTTAAGTATTGATTAAGCGCATTTGGCGTAAAAAGACCGGTACGACGGTCTATATTTGTTTCGGGGTTTTCAAGGCTTAGGTAGATAACCAAAACACCTATTGAAGATGCAAAGCCGACCAGCAAAAGTTTATTGAAAATAAATTGTATAATCGTAGCTGTTATCCAGATTACCAGCCAGGAAAATGCGGCTTTTCTTCGTTTGGGATTAATCTTTTCTTTGTGATGATATAATTGAAAAATGGTTATTGCCAAAAATGCTACACATAAGGCATAGGTTGCCAGGACACTTGGACCGTATGTAAAAGATAAATATATATCATCCGTATTTTTATATATAGGGAGAGCTAACACCAGAACGGTTCCCAGAGTAAGTATAGTGTAAAATATACTGGCTCTCTTTTGATAAAGCTGTGTTTGTACGAATATATCTGAGCAAACGTATAAAAGACCGTAAAAACAAACCCATATTAAAGAAACGAGGTAAGCTTTACAGAACACGTCAACGAATACTCCCGGGAGGTCTTCTATATAAAATAAAGAAACCATGGAAGCAACATCGAGAAAAAGGCTTACTGTGACAGAAACAAAAATACTTAAGAAGAGTTTTTCTGTTTTAAGGTGCAGTTTGCTTTTTCTCTGATAAAATATGAAAATTACGAATAAAATAATAATGCCGCAGCATTGCATTTTAATGTTCATAAATGAATTCACCTTGTTTTAAAACGTCTTTATAAAACTAACAACTAATATAATTGTATTATTTTATGGCAGATTTGGCAATAGAAAACTAATATATACAAAAATTGCTTGTTTTTCTTGAATAAATGGCAGTATTATGCTATTATTTTTTAGAATAGGGTATTGTGGTTTTTTAATACTCGGAAGCTATAAAATTATATAATTTAATAGGAGGGGTTTGATATGAATTGTACAGTATGCGGTGCGGTTATTCCTAACGGTCAACAAGTGTGTCCGATGTGTGGAAATATGATTCAATATCAGCAGCCACAGCAGGGTTATGGACAGCCACAGGGCTTCGGACAACCACAGCAGGGCTATGGACAGCCACAGAACTTTGGACAGCCACAGCAGGGCTATGGACAACCACAGCAAGGCTATGGTCAGCCACAGCAGGGTTACGGACAACCACAGAACTTCCGTCAGCCACAGCAGGGCTATGGACAACCACAGCAAGGCTATGGTCAGCCACAGCAGGGTTACGGACAACCACAGGGCTTCGGACAGCAACAGGGCTTTGGACAGCCACAGCAGGGTTACGGACAGCCACAAAACTTCCGTCCTCAGCCGGCTTACGGCACGAGTATGGGAGGAAGCTTCAAGGGAACTTCGGCAGGTTCTCCTTTGATGACTTTGATCCAGATGATCGGAGCGTTATTTATTTTACTGACACCGATATTAAGTTGGTTTTCGGTTGCAGCGAAAGCGGCAGGACAATCAGAAAAGGAAACTGCCAATATGTTCAAGCTGGGCGGTAAGGACTATATGGATAAGTCTTCCTTTGTGGTTTTTGCCGTAATAATTTTAATTGTAGGCATAGTTCTTTTGTTGTCGGATATTATGGAATTTGTACCGAGCATGAACAGCTTTAAGCAGAATAATTCATATTTGATATATGTTGAGTTTGGTCTTATTGTACTTGCGCTTGTATTTATGCTTGTTGCATTTTTCAATAAGGATTTGATGGAAGGAATTAAAGAAGGTAAAGATTACATTAAGGAAGCAAAATCCTATTACAGCGGATTAAAAGGTCATGCCAACCATGGCATAGGACCGATTTTCGGATGGATAGGTGCAGGCCTTGCAACAGTTCCTAGAGTACTTAAATTAGTAAAGAAATAAAAAATTATTAATCCAATAATTATGAAGGTTAAAAACTTTCAAATTATATATTTTCAAACAAACAAGGAGGAAAATAAATGAATTGTACAGTATGTGGTGCGATGATACCGGATGGTTCAACAGTATGCCCTGTATGCGGTGCTAATCTTGCACAGCCACAGCAGCCGACTACCGGATATCAGCAGCCAATGGGTGGATATCCACAGACAGGTTACGGCCAGCAACCAATGGGATACCAGCAGACAGGTTATGGTCAGCAGCCAATGACCGGATACCAGCAGACAGGTTATGGTCAGCCAATGGGTGGATTCGGTTCATCCGTAGCAGCAGGAAGTATCGGTGATATTATTAAGCAGGAGCCAATGAGAATTGCAGGTATCGTTGGAGGAGCACTCCTTTTAATCAATCCTTTCTTCCCATGGTTAAAGGTTTCAATGATGGGTCAGACTGAAAGTGATTTCCTTTTCCAGATGGGAGCTATGAATGTTCTCTTTGGTTTAATACTTATGGCACTTGGAGCAGCTATTATCGTTATGAACATAGCTGAAGGAATTCCTGCCTTAAATAATATTAAGCAGAAAATCAATGGTAATGGACTTTTGGACATTATTTTACCTGCAGCAGCACTTATAATTGTTATCCTTTTACTTTGTCTTTCATTTGCATGGGGTAAAGAAGAAGGCGAGAAGCTCAAGGCTATGATTGATTTGGTTAAAGCTTGGGGCGGAAAAGCAAGCCACGGAGCAGGTCCTGTATTTGGAATCATTGCTTCTTTAATTGCAGCTGTACCTGGTGTATTTAAGATGATTAAGAAATAAAAATCTAATTAATTACAATACATTTATTTTTGAAAAGGAATGGATTTATTCTATTCCTTTTCTTTTTTATGTGTTATAATAACCTGGAAAGTTTTCATGCAGAAGAAATATGTTTTTACGAGGAACATAAAAAGGGGGAAAATATTTATGGTTTGTAAAGAATGCGGTAAGGAGATTACGGATGAAACACTTTCGTATTGTCCTGAATGTATGGCACCTTTGGATGAACCGGTTGTTATAAACATGTCAAAGGATGATATAAAAAAAGCAAGTAAGGAATTTGATAAAAAGGAAAAAGAAATTCAAAAGAAAGTATCAAAGACAGCAAATGAAGCTAAAATAGTAGCTGTAGGAGAAGAAATAGATTTAGATGCGGAGTACGAAGGACCGTTTTTAAATCTTTTGGGCTTTGTAAAATCCTTGGGAACAAGTTTGAGCAATCTTTTGATTTTTATCAGTGCTGTTGCCGTTTACATTTCTCCGTTTCTTGTATGGTTATGGGAAATGCTGCATAAAAATAAAAATAAAGCCAATTTATTTGGTATGGCTACAAAACCTAACAATATACTTTCTAACGGAAATTATTCGACGCTTGCTTTGGGTTCGACAACCATACTTGTAATGGCGATACTTCTTCTGGCTTCGGGCTTTATAATGCTTCTTGTGGCAGCGAGAGAATATATCAAGCCTATGTGGAAGCTTAGATATAATTTTGTTTTCAGACTCGTGCCTGCGGTTATGTCGATAGTTGCTTTTGTTGTGATTTGGTATGAAAAAAAATATGTAAGTGCGCTTGATTCAATGAAAGATCTTAAGGATATGGCAAAAACCTTAAATCAGTCAAATGTTTATTCTTACGGACGAGGTCTTGGACCGATTATTTGTATTGCAGGTATAGCGATATATATTGTTGTAACCCTTGCGGATTTTGTAAAGTATTTAAAAATAAAGAAAGCTCAGGCATAGTTGCTTATAGTATAGTTAAGTAATAAAAAAACTCTTTATACCGACAGGATAAAGAGTTTTTTATTATATAATAATTATTTCTTCTTGAATACAAGAGTGATTTCATCAAACATATTAAGCATATCAAGTGTCTGCTGGTCTTCAGCAGATAAGTCTGATGATGAAAGATACTTTGTAAACTCTGAGAAAGGAATTGATATAGTCTTTGCATCCTTATCATATTTTCCCTTGAATGAAACCTCAGAATCACTAAGTGTTACAGTGTCGCCACTGAATTTAATCTTTCCTGTTCCCTTTGAACCGCTTGAAACAACTGTAACCTTGTTAAACAAACCAACAGTTATCTTCATTTCATCACCGGTAATACCGAGATCCGAACCTGAAAGAGTCATTGTTTCTCCCTGGTAAGTAATAATCATTGAGTCGATTTCGTAAGTACCCATGTACTTTCCGTTTAATACAAAGTATACAGCAATAAATGCTATAACTGCTACTGCAACAATGATACCTATAATTGCTCCGCTGGAATTTTTCTTGGCAGGTGCTGAAGAGTAGCTGTCATTATTTGCACCGCTGAAGACTACATCATTTGGATTAAATGCAGGAGCGGCATTTGCTGAATCTGCCGGAATTACGTTACCGCAATTTGGGCAAAAATCAGTTCCGTCAGGAAGCTGTGATCCACAACTTGGACAAGTCATAAATTAACCCTCACTTTCTATATTTATTATATAATTTTAGGTTGATGTCTGCATAAATGCATACATCAAATTCATTTTATCATATTATGTCAGAAAAATAAACAAAAAATTACAATAAACTACATAGTTAATTATGCCTGTTTTGTTGCCTTGGTTCTTATTTCTTCTGTTATTCTCTTGATGAAGTCTTCCTGGCTCATTGAACCTAAGTCACCGTCTTCACCACGTTTTCTGACTGATACGGTACCGCTTTCTGCTTCGTTTGCTCCGATTATAAGCATATAAGGAAGCTTCTCGAGTCTTGCTTCACGGATTTTATAACCAATCTTTTCGGCTCTTGTGTCAACCGTAACCTTAACATCTGCCTCGCGAAGTTTCTTTCTTAATTCTTCCGCATAGTCATGGAACTTATCCGAGATAGGAAGAATACGTACCTGCTCAGGCATAAGCCAGGTAGGAAGGGCACCGGCATATTTTTCAATGAGCCATGCAAGAGTTCTTTCGTAGCAACCCATAGAGGTTCTATGGATGATGTAAGGACGTTTTTTCTCGCCGTTTGCATCTATATAATACATATCGTATCTTTCGGCAAGAAACATATCAAGCTGAATGGTAATCATGGTATCTTCTTTTCCGTATACGTTCTTTGCCTGTATATCAAGCTTTGGTCCGTAGAATGCAGCTTCACCGGCAACCTCTGTATATTCAAGCCCGATATCATTAAGAATATCTCTCATGGCACCCTCAACCTTATCCCAGTCTTCTGCGGTTCCGAGATATTTTTCGCTGTTTTCCGGATCCCATTTGGACATACGGTAAGTAACATCATCCTCAAGGCCGAGAGTAGTGAGACAGTACTTGGCAAGCTTAACACAGTTTTTGAACTCATCAGCTATCTGCTCCGGTGTACATACAAGGTGTCCCTCTGAGATAGTGAACTGACGAACTCTGGTAAGTCCGTGCATTTCGCCTGAATCTTCATTTCGAAAGAGTGTTGAAGTTTCTCCCATTCTGTAAGGAAGATCTCTGTAGCTGTGCTGGTTTGCCTTATATACAAAGTACTGGAATGGGCAGGTCATCGGGCGAAGAGCCATAACTTCTCTGCCGTCCTTATCGGCATATACCTTATCCTGTGCATTTTTCATGGCAACGGAAGCATCGTTATAAAGCTTCTGGTCTTCCAATGCATCTTCATCGCTCATAAGATCGTCGTTTAATACAAACATACCATCCTTGTAGTGGAACCAGTGGTCGGAAAGCTTGTAAAGATTTGATTTTGCCATAAGCGGAGTTCTGGTTCTGACATAACCCCATTCATAATCCTCAAGGTCTTCAATCCAGCGCTGTAAAGTCTGAATAATCTTGGTTCCCTTAGGCATAAAGAGCGGGAGACCCTGGCCGATTACGTCAACAGTTGTAAATAATTGCATGTCACGACCTAATTTATTATGGTCGCGAAGTTTAATATTTTCAAGGAATTCAAGTCTTTCTTCAAGATCTGCTTTTTTGGTAAATGCAGTTCCGTATATTCTTGTAAGCATTTTCTTGTTTGAATCTCCTCTCCAGTAAGCACCGGAAGAAGAAGTAAGCTTAAAGAATTTAACTGCCTTGGTGTTCATTATATGAGGACCGGCACAAAGGTCGGTAAAATCGCCCTGAGTATAGAAGCTGATTATTGAATCCTCAGGTAAATCGTTTATGAGCTCTACCTTATATGGCTCATTTTTTTCCTCCATAAGCTTGATGGCTTCGGCTCTTGGAAGAGTAAATGAAGTGATATCATCCCCCTCCTTAACGATTTTTTTCATCTCAGCCTCGATCTTATCAAGATCCTCTCTTGAAAGCGAAGGCATATCAAAATCATAATAAAATCCGTTATCTATAGCAGGTCCGATAGTGCATTTTGCATCAGGATAAAGATGCTTAACGGCCTGAGCGAGTATATGGCTTGCTGTATGCCAAAATACTTTTTTTCCTGCCTCATCGTTAAATGTAAGGATATTAAGTGAAACATCCTTGTCGATAACTGTTCTTAAATCGCAAACCTTTCCGTCGATTTCAGCTGCACAGGCAACTCTTGCAAGTCCTTCACTTATGTCTTTTGCGATATCTATGACAGACATCGGTGCGGCATATTCCTTTGAAGAACCATCTTTTAATGTGATAATCATAGTTTTTCCCCTTTCCGGTATTAGTTTAATTTTTATGCACAGGTTTTTTCGTATATATAAGAAAATCCCTGATGCATTGCTGCATCAGGGACGATTATTCGCGGTTCCACCCTGATTCCGTCGGAGATTTGTTAAAATAAATTTCCGACAGCCCTCAATTTAGATTATAACGTAATCAACGGCCTGCTTTTTATCACAGGCGGCTCCGAGGTAGTTTTCGGATAAGCGTTTTATAAATTCTCTCTCAGCGGTCTGTGGAATTCTCTCTGTATAGCGTCCTTATCGTACTCGTCTCATCATAGCCTGTTTAGTCTTTATAAACTTAAGATTGATTTTAGTTTTCATTGGGAAAAATGTCAAGTGGAAAATTAAGCATTTTGGTCAACATTTTTTTCTAAACTAAAATGATTTATCCACAAAAGGAACAGCCCTGTGAATGTAGGTTATATCCTCCTTGCCATCATAGGAAAAGGCGATATTGACGTTGACACGTTTATTATTCTGGTAAACGAACTCGTCGATATCCCTGCTGTAACCGTAAATGCAGATTACATTGTCAAATTCGGTACGGTCTATTTCGGTCGCATTGGTTTCTTCAAGAAACCGGTTTATATAATCATTGATTTCCTCATCCAAAAGCTTACCCTTTTCCTGACTTAATAGATAAATGTTGGTATTGGCGTTCATTCCGAGTTTTTCGTATATATCAGCCAGTTTTTTCTTATAAGTATAAGCCGCTGTACCGTTACTTCCTTTTAGATTGATTTCAACCATAACATAGTCTTCAATTGATTCCTGATCGTATTTATCTTTTGTATGCAGTGTGATTACCTTTATCACGGTATCCGCCTGCTCACCATACTTGGAAAGAGTTGTTATCTCACTGTTTGCCGTCTCGTCAATTTTGCTTATGACGCCGTAACCCGAGGTTATTCCAAGCTCCTTTGCCAGCTTTTGAACCATGCTTTCCCTTACGGCATCGGTTAATGCTTCGCTTCCGTAATAGGCGTATGCCTTGACCGTACCCTCGGTCAGATTGCTTATATCTTCACTCATAACCTGTTCAACCATCTTCTTTTCTCTGTCGATTGACGAATTGATAAAGAGCTGCAATAAAATCGCCGCCCATATTAGAACCAGCACATAAATCTTGGTTTTCCTGTTCATATTCATAATAAACCCACCTTTCTTCCAAAAGTTTTGCCACAAATTCGAAATATTAATCATGTTTTCCTTCCGTATTTCTTGACTATATAAACCAATTAATCTATTATATTTTTATAATTTAACGTATCAAAGAACAGTTTCATCAGGTTATATTTGTGCATAAGCAGGTACTCTGGAGACGTCAGTACTTAACGATTTGGCAGTAGAAAAATTACTTTACGAAGTAAAAAGTAATTTTTCTGCGGACAAAGAGTTTAGTACTGTTACGTCGGAGGGTAGCGCAAGCGTGCCTGCGATGTACATATATAACCTGATGAAACGTAATATTATATAGAAAGAAGGAAGAAAAATGACAGTCGGTGTAGTTGGTTTAGGTTTGATAGGTGGTTCATTTGCCAAGGCATACAGCAACCATGATGAGCACAAGGTGCTCGGTTATGATATAAATAAACAGGTTATGGAGAGCGCTTTTGGAGAAAATACCATATCGGGGGAATTAAACGAGGCAAATATCAAAAGCTGCGATCTTATACTTATAGCGCTTTATCCGAAGGCAAGTGTGGAATATCTTGAAAAAATGGCAGAATATATATCAAGGGAAACAATGGTAATTGATTGTTGCGGTGTAAAGGGTTATGTATGTGAAAGATGCTTCCCGATCGCAAAAAAGTACGGCTTTACATTTGTTGGCGGACATCCTATGGCAGGAAGACATTTTTCGGGTTATGAATACAGCATGAAAAATATGTATAACGGCGCGGCTATGGTACTTGTACCGGAGAATCAAAATGATGAGGAAACCATTAATCGTGCGAAGAAGCTTCTCTCACCGATAATGTTCGGTACATTTACGATTTGCTCCGCAAAAAGACATGATGCGATGATCGCATTTACTTCGCAGATGGCACATGTGGTTTCAAATGCTTATGTTAAGAGCCCGACTGCCAGGGACCATGATGGTTTTTCAGCGGGAAGCTACAAAGATTTAACGAGGGTGGCATGGTTAAACGAGGAAATGTGGACGGAGCTTTTCCTTGAGAATAAGGAAAGTCTTTTAACTGAGCTTGATTGCTTTATAAAGTCTCTGACCGAATACAGAGATGCCATAAAAAATGAAGACGCCGATACTTTAAGACGACTTCTTTATGACGGAAAAATGTGTAAAAAAGAGATTGACGGCGTATAAAATAAATCTATCGACATAGAATGTGAATGATTTGCAAATTCTTTGAATTTGTATAAAAAATGACGATTTTACGCACTTTGCAACTGCCGGTTGACACATTTCAAACTGCCGGTTGGTAGTAGGTAACCGAAAAAAATGATTAAATTAGCTCAACGGTTGAAGCAAAACAACAGCCAAATTAAATCAATAGCTAAGGAGGGAGCTAATTATGATAATGGCAGATAAAATTATCAGATTAAGAAAGAAAAACGGCTGGTCTCAG
>DFDU01000048.1 GCA_002369325.1 Lachnospiraceae bacterium UBA3820 | reverse complement strand
AAACCGACGATCCCAAATCAAAGGCAAGGCGGTTTATTTATATAAAGAAATCAGGCAGATGCGTCTGCCTGATTGATAGCGGAGAAGGAGGGATTTGAACCCTCGCGCCGGTATTAGCGACCTACTCCCTTTCCAGGGGAGCCCCTTCAGCCTCTTGGGTACTTCTCCGAGCTGAGTAAAAAGAAAACGGAGAGGGTGGGATTCGAACCCACGTGCCCTCGCGGACAAACGGTTTTCAAGACCGCCTCGTTATGACCACTTCGATATCTCTCCATAACATTTTCTGCTTATTATTTTTGCAATTAAAAATCGCTGTTTCGTTCAGCGACTTGATTATCTTATCAAAAAGAGAGTATGTTGTCAACTAATTTTTTAATTTTTTTTAAAGAAATTTTTTATAAAGGATTTTGCGGTTTCCACATCCTCCGGAGTTGTGATTTTTATATTCTCATATGCTCCTAGTATAACCCTTGATCGAACACCGCTATATAGTTCTACAAGCATGGTATCATCAGTTATATTGTGGTTTGAACCCTCTTTTTTTTCTTTCCCGGCAAACATCGCATCATACGCTTCTTTAATAAGCTTCATTTCAAATCCCTGCGGAGTCTGAATCTGCCAAAGCGTTTTTCTGTCCGGCGTGTCAATTCCAAAACCATTTTCATCAATTACCTTTATCGTATCCTTAACCGGTACTCCGACCGTGCATGCTCTGTCTTTTTTTACAGCATCTATTACGTCATTTATCATTTTATCGGTTACAAACGGTCTTGCTCCGTCATGAATCAATACGATATCATCATCTTCATTATATACAGAATCTCTGTCAATATATTTTATATCACTGCTACGTTTATTATATTCAGCAAGTTTAACTATGCCATTATAAACAGAATTATATCTTTCTTTTCCTCCGGCTATAACATCACTGACTTTATCAAAGTTGTATTTTGCTACTATCTCTTTTTTGCAAAACTCAATATCAGTATCTCTTGTAACAAGGATAATCCTGCTTATATTTTCATTATTTTGAAATGTATATAAAGGATAGTATAATACTTCCCTGTCATTTATTTTTATATACTGTTTTGCAACATCAGATTTCATTCTGCTGCCGCTTCCGCCCGCAAGAACCACAGCTACTGCCATATCATTTCTCCTTGTAACCCCAAAACAATAGTTACGTAAATATGTTTCACATCAAGTATCCAATCAGTATTATATTGTCTTCATCGGCAAATTCGGTTCCGCATTCAAATCCCAGCCGTGACGTACACCGGCCATATATTCATGATAACCTGCGACTCCTATCATTGCGGCATTATCAGTGCAATATACCGGTGACGGCTTGTAAAATGCAAATCCGTTTTTTTCACAGGCTTTTTGCATCGCATCTCTAAGCGATGAATTGGAAGCAACTCCGCCCGCCAAAGCCACGCTCTTACATCCGTGAGCCTTTGCCGCATTTATTGAGTTATCTACCAGCACATCTATAACCGCATTTTGGAACGAAGCTGCTATATCCGCATTGTTTACTTCTATGCCTTTCATTTGACAGCCGTTAAGATAATTGAGCACAGCTGATTTAAGCCCACTGAATGAAAAGTCATAGGAATCCTCCATATGCGCACGTGGGAATTCCACAGCATGCGGATTTCCTTCTTTTGCAAGCTTGTCAATCTTAGGGCCACCCGGGTAGCCAAGACCTATAGCTCGCGCCACCTTATCAAAGGCTTCACCGGCCGCATCATCCCTTGTTCTTCCGACAATCTCATATTTATTATAATCAAGTACATGAACCAGATGCGAGTGTCCGCCTGAAGCGACCATACACATATAAGGCGGTTTCAGATCTGCATTTTCTATATAATTTGCCGCTATGTGACCCTCGATGTGATGCACACCGACCAAAGGTTTTTTCTTTGCGTAGGCAATCGCCTTTGCGGCACTTACACCGACAAGCAAAGCTCCGACAAGACCGGGGCCGTATGTTACGGCTACAGCATCTATTTCATCCCAGCTTATATTAGCTTCATCAATAGCAGCTCTTATGACCTGATTAACCTTCTCTACATGCTTTCTGGAGGCTATCTCCGGCACAACACCGCCGTACAACTTATGCAATTCTATCTGTGAATAAATAATATTTGATTTTACGATTCGTCCATCTGTAACGATTGCTGCCGCAGTTTCGTCACATGAGGATTCTATTGCAAGTATATTGACACTCATTTTTTTGTCCTTCATTTATAATTATTTTGATCACGATTAAACAATAACGAAATCAATTATCGACATTTCGGTTTGACATATCAGGTGCGCCCCACGCATATATCTTCCAATTGTCATTTTCCTTCACAAGGACATAAACAACATACATATATGCTTTTGAATCGGAAGTATCAAGCGTCAGCGTTATCTCGAGCGCCGCCATCTCTCTTCCTTCACTTGTATAGTACTTTACCTGACTGGCCTCGGGAAGTTCATAAACAAGATAGTTATATCCTTCTTCTTTCATCTTGGTAATATTCTTTTTTAAATTTACCAGATTATCATTTTCGGAATTAAGTTGTATGAGTTCCTGTGAATAGAGATATCTCAATTGCTGATTTAAAACAACCAGATCTTCATCGGATACTCCCTCTCCGTAAAACAGCTTAAAAAATCGACAATGCATTTTAACTACATCTCGCGGTGTCTTTGGGTAATTACTTATAAAATCATATGTTTCAAGTTCCTGCATTTCACTTTTTGTCACTTTTTCTTTTCTTTTTGAAGAATTATTTCCGAGATGATTAAAGTAAACCAAAACTGCCGTGACCAATATAACTGCCACTATTATAAATTTAAAATTTTCAAGAGATCTTTTTTTCTTTTTCATAGGCAGCCTCCCTGTAATATATTAATCAAACGTTTAATCTTCAAACTTTAGCTCTTTGTCCATTCGGTCCTTACCGATTACCGCATGTGGAAATATACTCCTGACCATATCTTCAAATTCCGCCGGTCTGTTCGTTGCAGGGCTGAAATGTGTAAGCCACATTTCTTTTACCTCTGCCTTCTTCGCAAGATTGGCAGCTTCCTTCATAGTCATATGCTTATGCTCTTTTGCTTTATCAATCTTGTCATCTTCTCCGTACATGCCCTCGCATATAAACAAATCCGCGTCCTTCGCAAAATCCGCAATCGAAGGTATAGGTCTTGTATCCGTACAATATGTGCACTTCAGTCCCTTTCGGGCTTCACCCATAACCATATCGCCTGTGTATTCTTTTCCTTCATGGGTTACTGTCTCTCCTTTTTGGAGAAGGCTCCAATAATTGACCGGAAGTCCAAGAGCCTTTGCTTTTTCAACATCAAATTTGCCGGCTCTGTCAAGTATTATATTGTAGCCGTAACAGGTAACTCTGTGATTAACCTTGAACGCCTCTATCTTCAGGCCGCAAATATCTATAATTTGACTCTCATTTTCAAGCTCTATGAATTTGATTTCGAAAGGAAGCTCGGGAGCTATTATCCTAAGTGAATTAACAACCTTTTCAAGTCCTTTCGGTCCAATCATGGTAAGAGGCTCTGTTCTTTCGGCATTTCCCATTGTAAGAAGCATACCCGGAAGTCCGCTTATATGATCGGCATGAAAATGTGTTATGCAAATAACATCTATCGGTTTAAAGCTTAATCCCTTTATCCTGATTGAATTTTGTGTTCCCTCACCGCAATCTATAAGTATGCTGCTTCCATTGTATCTTACCATAAGCGATGTAAGATATCTGTAAGGAAGAGGAAGCATACCACCGGTTCCAAGCAAGCATATATCTAACATGTCCCACCTCAAAATAATCAAAATTTCATTCGTTATAACTAAAACTTCTATTCATTAGTTTCTTTAATTTTACATTCGTAAATAATCGCATCTTCTACCGGTGCGTTGTAATAATCTTTTCTAATCGAAATATTTTTATAACCTAAAACCTCGTAAAGCCTTCTTGCTTTTATATTGCTTTGTCTTACTTCAAGTATGCTTCTTTTGCAATACGGCTTTATGTACTCGAGGTACTCCATCATAAGACTTCTTCCTATACCTCTTCTTTGGAGTTCGGAAGATACGGCTATTCTCAAAAGTTCGGACTCATCAATAATAATATTTGCCATAAGATATCCGGCAAAAACATAATCCTCTTCATCTACAAAGTTATCTTTATTAATCGCAATATGCATATCATTTAATTTATCATAATCAGGTCCTCCGATTATGGTTTTGATACGTACATCATTATCCAGCACATATGCAACAAATAAAATATTATAATCCTGCTCCATGGAGTCGGTTATACTTTCCTCCGACCACGCATCCGAAAATGTTCTGCTCTCAATATCGGCAATATTTTCAATCAAACTGTCTACGTCCATTTTTCTCCTCTCGTTCTCTTTCCGCCTGAGACTTTCTTAAGTATATAGGTTTTATATCATCCGAAGTCTCACCCTTTCCCTCTTTGAAATAAATCATTCCGAGGGTCGCTACCGCTCCGGCTCTTTGTCTGTTAAGATGTGCCGGTGCAAATAAGGTGTCAACCTTTATGGTCTCCGTTATTCTGTCTTTAAATACAGGTATTCCGTCTCCGGTAAAAATAACGGGTCTTCCCATTTCATTTATTATTTCTATCAATTCATTTATATCCATGGCATCCTGTTCTTTCAATGTAACAAGATTACCGTCTTTGAATTCATACAATGCAGTATATACCTGGTTTCTTCTTGCATCCAGTATAGGACAGATGAGTCTGTCACTTCCCCAAAGATTGTAAGCAAGCGCATGGCATGTAGGCACTGCAACTACAGGCTTATCGATTGCAAGTCCAAGTCCCTTAACAGTTGAAACACCTATCCTGAGGCCCGTAAAAGAACCCGGTCCGGCTGCAACCGCAATTGCATCTATTTCATTTAAATCAAGCTCAGTCATCTTTACTATGGTATCAAACATCGGAAGCAATGTCTGAGAATGAGTTTTTTTATAATTTACCGAATACTCGGCAACCATCAAATCATCCTCAACAAGTGCAACGCT
The DNA here is from genome assembly GCA_002369325.1 of Lachnospiraceae bacterium UBA3820. Taxonomy (GTDB): domain Bacteria; phylum Bacillota; class Clostridia; order Lachnospirales; family Lachnospiraceae; genus Coprococcus_C. The sequence continues at coordinate 6,773 of DFDU01000048.1, read as the reverse complement.
TGCAACCATTCCCGAGCTGTCAAATCCCAAAATTTTCATTTCCAAATACCTTTTTTATTTTTATTATATATCTTCTATCGTTATATTTCTATAGTCAAAACCTTTTTCAACATTCTTCTTTATTATTACTTTTTTGTAATGAAGCGGTAAAATGTCGTCGATAAGTTCAGCCCACTCTATAAGACACACGCCGTCTCCGTCTATTTTGTCATAATAACCTATCTCGTCCATCTCATCGGGATCACCGATTCTGTAGACGTCGAAATGATAGAACGGGAGTCTGCCCTCATAATATTCTTTAAGTATCGTAAAAGTCGGACTACTAACCGGTTCTTTTATTCCAAGTCCGTTTGCAAAGCCCTGCGAGAAAACGGTTTTTCCCGTACCCAAATCTCCGTAAAGACAATATACTTCTCCTGCCGCAGCTTTCTTTGCCAATTCTTTTCCTATTTCAAATGTATCTTCTGTTTTATAGCTTTCCATCATTTTTTCCTGTTCTTTATATCATTTTGAATTTGCAAAACCTAAGTGATATTTTTAAATTCCCTTACCGGTTTGGTAAAGCTTAAGGTTTCTGCTGAGCACCGGTTTATAATCGGCCGTAAACTGAACAGCCGTTGAAAGTATTCTTCCTTTATCTTTTCCAAGCTCGGATGTCGGAATTACAAATGCCGACATTGGACCGGTATATATGGCTATCATACTTTTGGTAAGCATAATTCTTGTTATATCACTCCACTTTACTTCCTGACTTAATTCTCCCTGACTTATTATTATTCCTTCGCTTCCGAATGTATAGTCAAGAGGCTGTTTATATGACGGGCTTGTCTTTAATTGTTTTCTTGTTTTAAATGCAAGAGAAATCGGATTAAGAATCGTAAATGCTATTGCCACTATAAAAAATATGACCTTTTGCATTATCGAAAGCTGACTCCAGCCAAGCGAAAGGACAACTATTGCTCCGACACTTAACAAAATTCCGAGTATACCCATGATATTTCTGTAATTTGTATTTAATACATAGCTGTATAATGCTTTGAATGTCATTTTGACCGATTTGGTTTTTGTATCTGTCATTTCTTCCCCTTTGCCACATTATAATTCAAGTTCTATCTTTCTATGCTTATTTTCATAAGCCCTGTAAGAAACACCTGCCATATCAAACATCTTCTTTGATGCAATCGTGCTGTCCGTATCCTGATATTTATCCGAGAGATATACAACATCCGTTATACCCGATTGTATTATTGCCTTTGCACATTCATTACACGGAAATAGTGTTGTATAACATCTTGCGCCTTTCAGATTACCCGAACCGCGATAGTTAAGGATTGCGTTTAGTTCCGCATGGCAAACATATATATATTTACTTTCAAGAGCCGACCCTTCTCTGTTCCAAGGCATATTGTCATCATCACATCCGGCAGGCATTCCGTTATATCCCATGGAAAGAATCCTGTTATCGTTTCCTACTATACAGGCACCTACCTGTGTTCCCGGATCCTTGCTTCTTTCCGCCGACATAATAGCTATGCCCATAAAATATTGATCCCAGGTTATATAATCTTCTCTCTTCATATATGCCACCCTTTCGTTTGAAATAAGATGTATATATATGCAAATACAGTTGTACCGTTTATGCACAACTGTATTCACATAAAATTGTCATTATATCATTGCTTATGCAAAATACATAAGTTTCTTATCATACTATTAGTTTTCTCCGAGATTGAATTTCTCATGAATTGCATTCATAGCTCTCTCAAGATTCTTCTCATTGATAAGTACGGTAACTCTAATCTCTGATGTTGATATCATTCTGATGTTGATATTCTCATCATAAAGTGCCTCAAACATCTTTGCAGCAACACCTGCATTGGTCTGCATACCGGCACCTACGATTGAAACCTTTGCAACTTCCTTATTTACATCAACGCTTTCATATTCACTGAAATTCTCACTGATAATCTTAGCTGCCTCGTCTGCGCTGTCTTCATCGGTTGTAAAACTTATATCCTTTGTTCCGTGTCTTCCTACAGACTGAAGAATCATATCTACATTTATATTGTGCTTAGCAAGGCTATTGAATAATTTAAATGCAACACCCGGCTCATCCTTTAATCCTATAATTGCTATTCTTGCTGTATTAGAATCTCCTGCAACTCCACTAACAAGCATCTTTTCCATTTTTGAACCCTCCTTAACGACTGTTCCCTCTGAAGTATTTAAACTTGAACGCACAACAAGCTGTACGCCGAATTTCTTTGCTAATTCTACCGAACGATTATGAAGTACGCCTGCGCCGAGTGTAGCGAGCTCAAGCATCTCATCATAGGTTACTACATCAAGCTTTCTTGCTGTCGGAACCTTACGAGGATCGGCAGTATAAACGCCGTCTACGTCCGTATATATTTCACAGGCATCTGCGTTAAGTGCTGCAGCAAGAGCAACAGCTGTTGTATCAGAACCGCCTCTGCCAAGTGTAGTATAATCATCATACTTATTTACGCCCTGAAAGCCTGTAACTATAACTATCTTTCTGTGTTCCAGTTCGTGTCTGATTCTTTCACTGTCAATTCGCTTTATCCTTGCATTTCCGTATACGGATGTTGTATGCATCGCAACCTGAAATGCATTAAGTGAAATAGCAGGAACTCCTAACTTGTTCATAGCCATCGCCATAAGTGCAACAGACATCTGCTCACCTATTGTGAAAAGCATATCCATTTCTCTCTTTGGCGGAATCTCATTGATGTCCTTTGCCATAGTAATGAGTTCATCGGTATATTTTCCCATTGCGGAAAGAACTACGACTACGTCATTACCCTTTTGATAATCTTCGATACATCTTCTGGCTACATTAAAAATTCTCTCTTTGTCGGCGACAGAAGTACCACCGAACTTTTTAACTATCAGCATATCGTCCTCCTACTTAGCCAATTATAATGTTGTTCTTATACGCGAGATAAGGTCAAAGGAACGAATCTTCTTATCAAAATCGCCCTGCTTCATGTTGGCTGTAAGGAATGCAACCTCGCCAAGCACCTTATCACTATTAATATATGTTACTTCTCCAAAAACATCTTCAATATGTGTTTTTGAATTTGTATCCTTAACTCTTACGAAGAATCTGCACTCAAAATCCTTTACGTCTCCGAGTGTAATCTTTTCCTTTTCCCAAATGGTCATAATATTTGTTCCCTGATGCTTAACGGCATCAACAACATCTGCAACAACCGCGCTGGCCGTAGGAAGCTTTCCTGCTCCTCTTCCGTAAAACATCGTATCGCCCAAAACATTTCCATGTATAAATATACCGTTAAATACACCGTTTACATTCATAAGAGGATGTTCTTTATCAAGCATAAACGGTGCAACCATTGAGTAAATGACATCATCCTTTACTCTCGTAATACCGAGAAGCTTAATAACAGTACCTGTTACCTTTGCATATTCTATATCAGCATTTGTTATATTGCTGATACCTTCCGTATATATATCCTCATAATCAACCTGCTTTCCGTATGCCAAAGAAGTAAGAATTGCAATCTTACGGCAGGCATCATGCCCCTCCACATCAGCTTCGGGATTTCTCTCCGCATATCCCTTTTGCTGAGCCTGTCTTAATACGGCATCAAAGCTTTCTCCTTCATCAGTCATCTTGGAAAGTATATAGTTTGTAGTACCATTTAATATACCGATTATTTCAGTTATCTTATCTGCAGTAAGAGACTGATTTATAGGTCTTATTATCGGAATACCACCACCAACGCTGGCCTCAAACAAGAAGTTGGTATCATGCTCCTTGGCTATTTCAAGAAGCTCTGCACCATGCTTTGCAACAAGCTCTTTATTTGAAGTACATACACTCTTTCCTGCAAGAAGTGCATCCTTTGTAAACTGATAAGCAGGATTAATTCCACCCATTACCTCGACAACTATCTTAACCTCAGGGTCATTTAAAATAACATTGTAATCATGAACAAGTATCTTTTCAACGGGATCTCCCGGAAAATCTCTTAAATCAAGAACGTACTTAATATTAATTTCCTGACCTGCTCTTACATTGATGCTGTCACTGTTTTTTTCGATAACCTCGACTACTCCCGAGCCTACGGTTCCATATCCGAGTACTGCAATATTGATCATCTTATATCTCCTCTATCTTACCATCATTTTCTCCGACATTTTCTTCAAGCAGCTCTGCAAGCTCATCGAATACTTCTTCGGAAATAAGTTTATCAACCGATATACAAAGTATTATATCGGCTTTAGCATCACCCTGAAGCTTAACCTTTACGACTTTTTCAAGGTAACCTGTATTTTCATTTTTAACCACTCCCGGAACACTCTTAATGTCTTCTTTTTCAACAGAAACTATCCCGAGTACATCATCAACCTCAAGTCCAAGCTTTATTCCATGTGTCTCAGATATAAGAAGCTGCACATTAGTTCCTTTTTCAGATTCATCAAGCTCAAATCTTTCCTTAAGATTAAATATAGGCACTATCTCATTTCTGAGATGGATTATTCCTTTTATGTATGGGGCGCTTGTAGGAACACCAACCATATAATAATCGCTTTCGATGCCATTTATCGCTGATAAATCGACACAATATCTCTTGTTGTTAAGTAAAAAAACAATAAATTTTTCATCCATCCCAATCAGTCCTCCTTAGCCTTCAACTTAATCCATTTTAAATAAGCATTTACAAAAGAATTTATATCACCGTTTAACACTGCATCCGCATTGGCTGTCTCACAATTGGTTCTATGGTCCTTAACAAGTTTATACGGTTGAAGAAAATATGTCCTTATCTGGCTTCCCCATCCGTTATCGGTTACTTCTCCCCTTATATCAGATATCTTATCAAGGTTTTCCTGTTTCTTAATCATATACAGTTTTGCTTTCAACATCTTCATCGCTTTGTCTTTGTTACTGTGCTGCGAACGCTCATTCTGGCATTGCACCACAACTCCGGTAGGAAGATGTGTTATTCTGACGGCCGATGATGTTTTATTGATATGCTGTCCTCCGGCACCGCTGGCACGGTATGTATCAATTTTCAAATCATCCTCATTTATTTCAACGATGACGTCATCATTTAATTCCGGCATTACATCAACAGCGGCAAATGTCGTCTGTCTTTTACCCGCTGCATTAAAAGGCGACATTCTGATAAGTCTGTGAACACCCTTTTCGGATTTACTGTAGCCATATGCATCATAGCCGTTTATCTGAAATGTTATCGACTTATAGCCTACCTCGTCTCCATCAAGATAATCCAAAACCTCTATATCAAAGCCCATCTTTTCAGCCCATTTGGAATACATTCTGTATAACATTGATACCCAGTCGCAGCTCTCCGTTCCTCCGGCACCCGCATTGATATTTATCACGGCATTGTTTTCATCGAATTCATCCGATAAAAGTGTGGCTATACGAAGATTTTCAAAGCTTTTCCTGAATTCATCAAAACTTTCTGTAATCTCGTCTACAAGGCTTTGGTCATTTTCTTCCTCAGCCATTTCGATAAGAGTCTCCATATCCTCAACCTGTCCCTGAAGACCCGAAAACTCTTCAAGCGTTTTCTTCAGACTCTTAAGCTCCTTCATAACGGATTGACTTTCGTCATTGTCATTCCAAAAGTCGGGACTTTCCATCCTGGCCTCTAATTCTTTGATTCGAATTTCTTTATTAGCGATGTCAAAGTGAATCCCTCAATTCTTCCAGTGGATTCTTATATTCTCTGAGAGAAAGTCTTAAGTTATCAAGTTCAACCACCTTATCACCACCTTAATAATATTTATATCAGATGTTATGCGTTTCTTCCGCAACACATTTTATATTTTTTACCGCTTCCGCAAGGACACGGATCATTTCTTCCTATCTTTGCGCTTGCCCTTCTAACAGGTCCCTTCTTGGCAGAATCATCTCTGTTGGTTCCTGTAACCTTGGCAACCTCTTCACGTTCAACCTTTTGCTCTATCTTGACATGCATAAGCATCTTGACGGTATCCTCCTGAATTGAAGCCGTCATCTCATTAAACATATCATAACCCGCAAATTTATATTCTACCAGCGGATCTCTGCTTCCGTAGGATTGAAGTGATATACCCTGTCTTAACTGAGTCATATCATCGATATGAGCCATCCATTTTTTATCAATAACCTTAAGCAGAATAACTCTCTCTATTTCTCTTATATGCTCCGGCTCAGGGAATTCGGCTTCCTTGGCCTCATATATCTTAACCGCCTCTTCCTTAAGTCTTTGTTTAAGCTTATTTACATCTCCCGACTTTCTTTCCTCTTCGGTAAGCTCTATTCTCTTATAAGGAACAATAGGTATAAGTAATCTGTTTAATTCTTCAATCTCCCATGCGTCAGGCGATAAGTCCGAAGAACAGGTTGTATCAATATATTTTTCAACAGTATCCTGCATAAACTTAAGCACAACATCACGCATATTTTCACCGTCAAGAACACGTCTTCTCTCGGCATATATAACTTCTCTTTGTTCATTATTGACCTGATCGTATTCAAGAAGATTCTTTCTTATGGCAAAGTTGTTTGACTCGATTTTCTTCTGTGCCTTCTCGATGAAGTTTGTGATTGTCTTGTGTTGAATCTCCTCTCCTTCAGGAATTTTTAAAGCGTCGTAGATTGACTTAACTCTCTCGGAACCGAAAAGTCTCATAAGGTCATCATCAAGTGAAAGATAAAATTTCGATTCACCGGGATCACCCTGACGTCCGGAACGTCCTCTTAACTG
>DFDU01000120.1 GCA_002369325.1 Lachnospiraceae bacterium UBA3820 | reverse complement strand
TGATAAGATGGCCCAGTCGATTTATGCCAAGATTGAAAAGTCAAGAGCAGTTTCTCAGATAGATGTTCTTACAAGTAACATACTTGCCATAACAGAACAGACAAATCTTCTTGCACTTAATGCAAGTATTGAAGCTGCAAGAGCAGGAGAGGCGGGACGAGGTTTTACTGTTGTTGCAAGCGAGATTGGAAAGCTTGCTCAGAATTCGGCAGATGCGGCATCCGAGATTCAGTCGGTATCAGATGAGGTGGTTGCGGCCGTAAATGAACTTGCAAAGGAAGCAGAGGATATGATTGTATTTATTCATGAGGTTACCATGAATGGATATAATGAACTTGTTGAAACAAGTACCGATTATGAACATACGGCTGAGAAGTTTGATAAAATGATGACCGATTTTGAAGAATTAAGCAACAGTGTTTCACAAAATATCGAAAGAATTAAAAAGGCTACGGAAACTGTAGCAAAGACAGTTGAAGGTACGGCTGAAAGCGTTGTTAATGCAACGGAAAAATCGGTTGATATGTCAAAATCACTTAAAGAAATCGGTGGTGAAGCCGATTCAAGTAACGATATTTCAAATGCACTTTTTGATGAAGTTAATAAATTTAAGATTGAATGATAAAAAATATTACGATTTGTATGGAATTTTCTTTATGAATGATATATAATTGCAATGTTTTAAAAATTTTAATTTAATAAAACGGAGAGAAAAGATTATGAAGATTAAAAAAAGTAAGTATTTATTGCTGACAGTATGTGTTTTGTCAATTTTTGCATTAACCGCATGTGGAACCAAAAGAAAAAAAATTGAGACAATTGATGATCTTGAAGGAGCTCGTATAGGTGTTCAGCTTGGAACAACAGGTGATATCTATGCTTCTGATTATGAAGGTGATGAGGCAGGAACTAAGGTTATCAGATATAATGCCGGTGTTGATGCCGTTGAGGCATTAAAGCAGGGCAAGATTGATGCTGTTATAATTGACGAGCAGCCTGCGAAAGTCTTTGTTGAAAAGAATTCCGATCTTAAGATTTTAAATGAGGAATTTACCGATGAAGATTATGCAGCTGTTATTGCAAAGGATAACGAAGAACTTTTAAATGATGTAAATAAGGCTATTGAAGAATTAAAGGCCGATGGTACACTTGCAAAAATCGAAGATACATATATAAATAAGACCGGAGATTTTCATTATACTCAGACTGTAAAAGACGGAAAGAAACTTGTTATGGCTACAAATGCTTATTTTCCACCATATGAATATTATGATGGCGGTACAATTACAGGCTACGATGTAGAGCTTGGTTATGCAATAGCAGATAAGCTTGGCATGGTTCTTGAGGTTGAGGATATGGAATTTGATGCTATCATTAATGCGGTTAATTCGGGAAAGGCCGATATAGGTTTAGCCGGATTTACAATTACCGAAGAAAGATTAAAGAGTACTAATTTCTCGGATTCTTATATTAAGTCAAGACAGGTTATAATTGTTTATGACAAATAATAACCGATAAACAGTATTATACAGTATGAAAGTAAAGGTGTCGCTGCGCTTGCGCATGCGACACCTTTGACGAATAGCAGTTTTATATTATATTGGTGATATATTTTAATTAAATAGTAATTGGAGATGCAAATGAAATACTTAAATAAAAAATCAAAAAAATACATAATTTCTATTTTAATGCTAATGTTCTCATCCGTTTTTTTGACAGGATGCAGTGCAAAGGAGTTTGCGGATAAATTCTATGATAATATTATCAAAGAACAAAGATATAAATATATTCTGGAGGGTCTTGGTAATACCTTTGTCATAACAATATTTGCCGGACTTATAGGTGTATTTTTAGGTTTTATTCTTGCCGTAATTCGAGTTACACATGATAAAAAAGGCAGTTTTAAAATTTCCAATCTTTTTGTTAAGCTTTATCTTACGATTATAAGAGGAACTCCTGTTATGGTTCAGCTTATAATTATATATTATGTTATTTTTGCTTCCGTTAATATAAATAAGATGTTTGTGGCTGTAATAGCTTTTGGTCTGAATTCGGCTGCGTACGTTGCCGAAATAATAAGATCGGGAATTATGTCTATAGATATCGGACAGTTTGAGGCGGGACACAGTCTGGGACTTAAATATACTTCTGTAATGATACATATTATTCTTCCGCAGGCGTTAAAAAATGTATTACCGGCACTTGCCAATGAATTTATTACACTTCTTAAGGAAACATCTATAAGCGGTTATATCGGATTAAATGATTTGACCAGAGGCGGAATGATTATCAGAAGCATTACCTACGAGGCAATGTTCCCGCTTTTACTTGTTGCTCTTATTTATCTTGTGTTGGTAGTAGGCTTGTCATCTTTGGTGTCAAGACTTGAGAGGAGACTTAAGAAAAATGAAAGATAATATTATTTTATATACTGAACATCTTAAAAAAGCATATGGTGATGAAGTTGTGCTTGATGATATTAATATTGAAATAAAGAAAGGCGAGGTTATAGCTGTTATCGGACCTTCCGGTTGCGGTAAAAGTACCTTTATAAGAACCTTAAATCTTCTTGAAAAGCCGACAGGCGGTAATATATATTTTGACGATATCTGCATTACAGATAAGAAAACAAAAATATATGACGTATTACCTAAGATGGGTATGGTTTTCCAGCAGTTTAATTTGTTTAACAATATGACTATTGAGAAAAACATAACCTTTGCACCAATTAAACACAAGATAATGACAGAGGAAGAGGCTAAACAAAGGGCAAAGGAGCTTCTTGAAAGAGTCGGTCTTTCGGATAAACAGGATGCTTATCCTTCTCAGCTTTCGGGAGGTCAGAAGCAGCGTATAGCCATTGCGAGAGCACTTGCCATGAATCCGGACATCATACTTTTTGATGAACCTACATCAGCTCTTGATCCGGAAATGGTAAATGAAGTTCTTAACATCATGAAGGAGCTTGCCAGGGGCGGCATGACTATGGTTGTCGTCACTCATGAAATCGGATTTGCAAGAGAGGTTGCAAGCAGAGTTATATTTATAGATGAAAAGAAAATTATGGAAGACGGAACACCGAAAGAGGTGCTTGATAATCCTAAGAGTGAGCGATTAAAGAGTTTCCTTGACAGCGTAATTTAAATATTATTTAATAATCTTGAAGATTTAGATTATATTAAACATAGAATAGGATGAAAAATGAACACTAATTTAAATGATAAATCGGATGAGTTTTTAATGGAGCCTGACAGACAGCTTCATTTTATAAATACCTGTAAACAGCTAATATTTGATAAAAAAGCCGGGCTTGGTCGCAATCTTACCTATTGTGTGGTTACGTTCGGCTGTCAGATGAATTCACATGACTCTGAGAAACTCAAAGGTATTCTTGATGAGATAGGATATGAAGAAACGGAAAATGAAGATGCCGACCTTATAATTTACAATACCTGTACCATAAGAGAAAATGCAAATCTCAAGCTGTACGGGCATTTGGGACATCTTAAGAATCTTAAGCAAAAAAATCCGGAAATGATAGTTTGTCTTTGCGGTTGCATGATGCAGGAGCCTCATGTTATAGAAACCATTAAATCAAAGTATCGTTTTGTTGATATTGTATTCGGCACTCATAATCTTTATAAATTTGCCGAGCTTGTATATACATTTTTGTCAACGGGAAAACCTGTCATTGAGATACTTGAAAAGAATGATTTGATTGTGGAAGCACTTCCGAAGAAACGTAAGTACAGCTTTAAATCAGGAATAAATATTATGTTCGGATGTAATAATTTCTGCACATATTGCATCGTTCCTTATGTAAGAGGCAGAGAGAAAAGCCGTAAGCCGGAGGAAATAATTGCGGAGGCTGAAGCACTTGCAAGGGTGGGCGTAAAAGAGATTATGCTTCTTGGACAAAATGTTAACTCATACGACGGTGGAATAAGCTTTCCTGAACTGTTAAGAAGAGTATGTAAGGTTGACGGCATCAAAAGAATACGTTTTATGACAAGTCATCCTAAGGATTTGTCGGATGAGCTCATTGAGGTTATGGCAAGTGAGGCTAAGGTATGTAAACATTTACATCTTCCTGTTCAATCAGGCTCGACTGAGATATTGACAAAGATGAACAGAAGATATACAAAGGAAAGCTACCTTGAGCTTGTAGATAAAATTAAGAAAGCTATGCCTGATATATCACTTACAACTGATATAATTGTCGGTTTTCCGGGAGAAACCGAGAAAGACTTTGAGGATACACTTGATATAGTAAAGAAGGTCGGATATGACCAGGCATATACCTTTATATATTCCAAACGAACCGGAACGCCTGCTGCCGCAATGGATAACCAGGTGCCGGATGAAGTGATTAAAGAAAGATTTCCTAGGCTTTTAAAGGCTGTTAATGAAAATAATCATATTGACAGATATAAAGGACAGGTAAAAGAAGTACTTGTCGAAGAAATTAACGTACAGGACAATAGTCTTATGACCGGAAGGACAGAGGAAAGCCTTACTGTACATTTTAAAGGAGATGCCGATTTAATCGGCCAATTTGTAAATGTCAGACTTGACGAATGTAAGGGCTTTTATTTTATGGGAACGAGAATATAACAGTAAATACTATTTGGGGGAAAAGAAAAGGCAAAAGATTATGACTTATGCGATAATGTATTTGGAGATTAACTTAATATCCGTTATTCTTGTAGGTATCATAAGATATAAAACCAATGGAATTTCCAAGATGGTTGCACAAAGAAATTTTGGAATGGCAATAGATTCAGAGATGGTTTTCTTTTTATCGGATACTCTTTATGTGATGATGGTAGAAGGAGTTTTGCCAAAAAACAAAGGGTTAATGCTTTTGGCAAAAGAATTCTATTTCTTTTCTACGGCGCTTATGTGCTTTTTCTGGTTTATTTATTTTGAATATATGCAGGAATCGGAATTTGTAAAAAGCAGAAAACGTGTTCTTAAATCATCTGTATTGGTTTGGGCTGTATGGATATTGCTTTGTATAAATATTTTCAACGGTATGCTGTTTTATGTTGATGCAGAAGGCGTATATCACAGGGGACCGCTTTTTATTACCTTATATCTTTTATCGTATGTATATGTATTTTTTACATGTATCAGAGCATTTATAGGTATATTTCAAAAGGATAAGATCGGTAAAAGAAAGCTTTTGATTCTTCTTGCACTTTTCCCGGTTGCTCCTGCCGGAGCGGGTATACTTCAATTTAAATATCCGTATCTTCCGTTAGCGTGTGCTGCACTTTCTATAGTTACACTTATTATGTATCTTAACTGGCTGGATGAGATGATTTCAATTGATCCGCTTACGAAGCTTAACAACAGAAAACAGCTTAGTTATCAATACAATCAATGGATTAATAATTCCGATGACAGTATGGAAAAGTATCTTGTTATAATTGATGCCAATAAATTTAAAAGCATTAATGATACTTACGGACATATAGAGGGTGATGCGGCACTTATAAGAATTGCGGATGCACTTAGGATTGCTTGTAAAGGATTAAGCAGACGTGCGAGTATAACGAGATTCGGCGGTGACGAATTTGTTATATTGTTAAGTGCCGACGATGAAAGTGAAGTAATAAAGCTTAAAACTGTTATAGCAATAAAATTAAAAGAGTTAAATGATGCTGCTCGTGCACCTTATGAGCTTACTGTAAGCGTCGGAATAGCAAAGGCAGATAAAAAAACACCGCTTAAAACGCTTATAGATAATGCCGACAAAAAGCTTTATGAAGCAAAAAAAAAATTAAGATATTAATTGAATCACATATATTTATAAAAAAGAACTTACATATTGCATAAGCCTTGACGGGAACTTCAAGGGATTGCAAAGTGTAAGTCCTTTTTTGTTGTTTTAAAGTATTACAAATGCTTATAAATATAGATTATATTTTTTCATCCAATAATTTATCTGTAAAAGATATGCGACCATTTGAGGTCCTGCCATAAGCTGTCCGTACCACGGTTTTCCGTATTCCTTAGGTGAGTCAAGGAACCTGTTCACTACAGGGAGGTTTAGATATGAGCGAATAGGAGAAGAAGTATCATTAATCACTTCTTTAAGTCTTTTTACGAGTATTTCTTCATATTTTGGATGATAAGTTTTAGGATATGGATTTTTAGGTCTGTTTAAAATTTCATCCGGAAGAAATCCTTTTGAAGCCATGCGAAGCAGATTTTTTGGTATACCGTCTTTGGCTTTCATTTCCCATGGAATATTAAATACATAGTCGACTATGCGATGATCGGCAAAAGGAACTCTTGCTTCAAGACCGTTTTGCATTGAGGTTCTGTCCATACGGTCAAGAAGTGTCTGCATAAACCATCTTATATTCAGATAGGATATACGACGTCTTTGTGTTTCGATTTCATTTTCCGAAGGGATTATATCTACCTCTGATATAGTCTTTTCATATGCGTGTGCTATATATTTTTCCATTTGAAGAACAGCGGCAAATTCGGGATGGAGCAGAGATTTTCTGAAAGAAATATCCCGCATCCAAGGGAATGTTCCGGCTTTAATCATATCTTCGTTATGAAACCAGGGATAACCGCCAAATATTTCGTCCGCACATTCACCGGTCAGAGCAACTTTATGAGTTTTACTTACTTCACTGCAAAAGTAAAGAAGAGAGGAATCAACATCTGCCATCGTAGGGAGGCATCGTGAATCAACGGATGGATATAATAAATCTGCAAGGGTTTCGTATTTGCATGAAAGGTAAATATGATCTGAATGAAGATAATCTTTCATGATATCTACATAAGGTCTGTCCTGTGTCGGTTGAAAGCTGTTTGATTTAAAATGTATTTCATTCTCATCAAAATCAAATGAGTAAGTTGTGAGAACTTCGCCATATTTCAGATGTTTGGCACACACGGATGATACAAGAGAGGAATCAATACCGCCCGATAAAAATGTGCATATCGGAACATCGGAAATCATTTGACGCTTAATACTGTCTTCAATAAGATAAGCTGTTTTATCGATAGTTTCACTGTAGTTGTCCGTATGAGGTCTGCTCTCAACTTTGTAATATTGTTTTTTACTAAAAAATTCCGGAGAGATAACGATATATTCGCCGGGAAGAACTTCGTTTATATTGGAAAATACGCCGCTACCATAGGTTTTGGCAGGTCCGATTGTAAATATCTCATTAAAGCCTTTTATATCAAGAGCGGGTTTAACTCGCGGATATTCAAAAAGAGTATCTATTCTTGAAGAAAAGACGGTTGTATCTCCGATTCTTGTATAATAAAGAGGCTTTATACCGAAATGATCACGAAAGAGATAGAGCATATTTCTTTTTTCATCATAGATTGCAATGGCAAATATACCGTTTAATCGCTTTACAAAGCCTGCTCCCCATTGAATAAATGCATTTGCGATAATCTCGGTATCCGATTTGGTATGAAATACATATCCGAGACTTAAAAGCTCATCCTTTATTTCAGGATGATTATAAATCTCACCGTTAAAAATAATATGATAAAAAAGACCATGACAGGAAACTTTCATCGGCTGCTTTCCGTCCTTCAAATCTATTATTGAAAGTCTGGTATGGGCAAGACAGCAGTTTCCTATAACAGAATAACCGTCCTCATCGGGACCGCGCATCTTCATGGTCTTAATCATATTATTCAGTATGTTAATATTTTTCTTCGGGTTTTCGGAAAAGTTTATCTTAGGATTATAATAACCGGCAATTCCGCACATATATGCACCCGTACATATTTTCTTACAATACTATATGCTGATTATAAAAGCTCTGCTACATCAAGAAGAAGCTTACGTGTTTTCTCCCAGCCAAGACATGGGTCGGTGATTGATTTACCGAATACGCCACCGCCAATCGGCTGATTCCCGTCCTCTAAGTAACTTTCAACCATTACACCCTTAACAAGCTTTTTGATATCTTCATTATGGCGGCAGGAGTGGAGAACCTCCTTAACGATACGAGGCTGTTCGGCCCATTTCTTACCGGAGTTATTGTGGTTTGCATCAACAATACATGCAGGGTTTACAAGGTCAAATTTGCTGTAAGCATCTACAAGACGAAGTAGGTCATCATAATGATAATTAGGAACGGTTGTACCGTATTTATCAAGACCTCCTCTTAAAATGCAATGAGTGTAAGGGTTTCCTGAGGTTTCTGCCTGATATCCCTTGTACATATAAACGTGGCTCGTCTGACCCGCAAGACAGGAATTCATCATAACAGTTAAGTCACCGCTGGTAGGGTTTTTCATACCTACAGGAACATCGATACCGCTTGCTGTAAGTCTGTGAATCTGATCCTCGACACTTCGTGCTCCGATAGCGTGATAAGCGATAAGGTCATCAACATAATGTGTATTTTCTGCATAAAGCATTTCATCGGCGCCTGCCATACCTGTTTCCTTGATACAACGAAGATGAAGCTTTCTTATGGATATAAGTCCTTCCGCCATATCGGTTTCCTTGTTTGGATTTGGCTGGTGAACCATACCCTTGTAGCCTGCACCTGTAGTACGCGGTTTACCTGTATATATTCTCGGTATTACAAGTATCTTGTCATAAACCTCCTTTTGAAGATCGGCAAGTCTGTTAATATATTCCATAACAGGCTCTTCACTGTCGGCAGAGCAGGGTCCTATAACAAATAAGAATTTGTCCGAACGTCCGTCAAATATTTTTTTAATTTCCTCATCTCTGTCTTTCTTTACTTTTGCAAGCTTCTCATCAAGCGGAAGCATCTGCTTTAATTCTTCTTCGGTTGGCAGTTTTTTAACAAGTTTAATACTCATAACAATAATCTCCTTGATGTATATTATTTAAATTCATTTGATTCACTTTTACAATTTAACGGATTAAAGTGTAAAAGTCAAGCTTTTTTTTAAAATTTTTTATTATATTTCCAAAACCGGATGAGCAAATAATCAATATACATGAAGTATTATCATAAAAAACATAAATTTTAAATATATTATTTGTAGAATAAATTAAAGGATAATATATATGAAAATATTAAACAGATTAAAAAGAGTATTGGCAGTTTCGGTTATACCTCTTTGTCTGACATTAAACTGTCAGGTTACATATGCGGGAAATGCTGATAATATTTCCGATACGGGACAATCAACGGATACAGAAGTTAATTCGTCAGAAGTAAATTTAAATGAGACAGATACCGATACAAACGATTCAATAAACGGCGATGAGCTTTCACTTCAATCAAAATCCGCAATTGTAATGGAGGCTGAATCGGGCAAAATAATATATGAAAAAAATGCCGATGAGATGTTAAGACCGGCATCGGTTACAAAAATAATGACACTATTACTGATATTTGAAGCAATTGATGACGGAAGTACAACGATGGATGACATAGTTACCGTTTCTGAACATGCTGCTTCCATGGGTGGTTCCCAATGTTTTTTTGAAGCAGGAGAAGAACAGACGGTAAAGGATATGATAAAATGTATTGAAATTGCATCGGGAAATGATGCTGCGGTTGCTATGGCAGAGCATATAGCAGGCAGTGAAGAAGCCTTTGTCGGTATGATGAACGAGCGTGCAAAAGAGCTTGGTATGGAAAATACTCATTTTGCAAACGCCTGCGGACTTGAAAATGAAACTCATCTTACTACTGCGAGAGACATAGCAATAATGTCAAGGGAACTTATTACAAAACATAAGGAAATAAGGGATTTTTCAACTATATGGATGGATTCGATAGTTCACAGGACAAAAAGAGGAGAAAACAGATTTGACCTTGCAAATACCAATAAATTTTTAAATCAGTATACGGGAGCTACCGGACTAAAAACAGGATATACCTCGCAGGCAAAGTATTGTATGTCCGCAACAGCCGAAAGAAACGGAATCGAACTTATTGCGGTAATAATGGGAGCCGAAACCAAGGAAATACGTAATAATGAAGCAGGAAAACTTTTGGATTACGGCTTTGCAAAATGCACACTTTATAATGATACCGAAACCCTTCCAACTGATTTTAAAATCCCGATAAATAACGGTATAAAGGATTATGCCGGGGTTGAACCGATAAAAAATAATCAATTTGTGCTAATAAATCAAAAACCTGAAAGAGTAATTAAAGAAATCATATTATATAATGATATAAAAGCTCCGGTTTTTAAAGGAGATATTCTGGGTGTGGTTCAATATTCTTACGATGGAAATGTTATACATGAAGAATATATTTATTCATCCGAGGATGTTGAAAAAATTTCTTATATTCAAAGCTTAAAGTCTTTATTTGGAAAGACATTTATGGTAAAATAATAGGGATTATGGAATAATATACCTGATAGGGAGAAAATATGCTGAAAATTATATCCTGTATTTCGATAATAATGCTTACGGCACTCGTAATAATTATTATTGAAAGTGTAAGGGAACACAAAATATTCAAGGTGACTCGTTATAAAATATTCAATAAAAAAATCCCGGAAGAATTTAAAAATACAAAGCTTGTTGTAATTTCTGATTTGCATAATGCATTTTACGGAAATGATAATGAAAAGCTGTTTAATAAAATAAGAGAGCTAAAGCCTGATTTTATAATTCTTGCGGGAGATATGCCGGTTGCTAATACCAAAAATTTTGAAAAAAATATAAAAACAGCCGGGAATATAATAAAGCTTTCTGATATTGCTGATGTATTTTACGGAATAGGAAACCATGAAAAACGTATGATGGTTAAGGATTTGCTGAAGGATAATTGGGATGATTATTATAAAATAATTCAAAATCATAAAGGGAAACATGATTTTTGTTTTATGAATAATAAGAAAATAGAAATAAACCGAGCTGATAAGAAGATAAATATTTACGGACTTGATATTGATTTGTCCTATTATCAAAGGTTTTCTAAATTAAGACCTGATGTGAAAGATATTGAAAAATATATAGGAAAATCGGACAAAGATATATTTAACATGCTTATAGCTCATAATCCCGATTATTTTGATAGCTATGCAAAATGGGGAGCAGACCTTACATTTTCAGGTCATGTGCACGGAGGTATGGTAAGACTTCCGTTAATCGGTGGAGTTATATCACCAAAACCTCGACTTTTTCCTCATTATGATTACGGAAAATATGAAAAAAATGGAAAAATAATGCTTTTATCTGGGGGAATCGGTTCACATTCCATAAAAATACGGTTTAATAATATACCGGAAATATTGGTTGTTGAATTGAATTAACTTATAAAAATAAAGGATAAAGTGTTTAGGCAACAAATAAAATAGTTAACGACATGGAACATACCGGAGCTAAAAAGCCTTAAATGATAACATTTAAGGCTTTTTTTTCGATTTTTGTTGAAAAAAAACAAATTATAATATATTATATTTTGTGTTACGGACTATTGGTGCACACAATATAAAGTATTATGAAGGGATTGCAATTTTTGTTTTGCATAAAAAAATATGGATTACCACACAGATAACAAAGAAAAAGAACTTAAAGAAAAAGTAATGAATGAGGTTCTTGACGAAATTAAAGAAAAAAAACTGGCGGATTCAAAGGCTGCTGATGAAAAAGAGAATCGTTTGGTTGAAAACGAAAACAAAGATATAGCAGAAAATCCTGTAAGCAAAGAGTCTGATAAGGCAGAAAAATCAGAAGTAAAAGAAGAAGCGACCGGTAAAACAGAAAAATCAGAAGTAAAAGAAGAAGAGACTGGTAAAACAGAAAAATCAGAAGTAAAAGAAGAAACGACAGGGAAAACAGAAAAATCAAAAGAAAAAGTTGAGAAGGATGATATTTCCCTTATTCCGTTTATAGATCCGAGTGTAGAAAAATTCAAAAAAAAGAAGAAGAAAAAGAAAAAAGCACTATTAATTACATTGTCTGCAATTTTATTGATTT
Organism: Lachnospiraceae bacterium UBA3820; assembly: GCA_002369325.1. GTDB lineage: Bacteria > Bacillota > Clostridia > Lachnospirales > Lachnospiraceae > Coprococcus_C. The sequence goes on along the minus strand of DFDU01000120.1, from coordinate 4,625 downwards.
ATTTTGGAGGCGTGGTTTATTGTGCTAATTTTTTTGTTGGTAATTCAAAGATTAACGATATCGATGTTTCATATAAAAGTATAAATGAAGCAAATGATCTTATTCAAAAGGATGCCGACAGATATACCCTTACCGTAGATTACAGAAACGGAAGTGAAGTTATGAAGCCGGCTGATGTCGACGGAAAAGTTGTTCTTAAGAAAAGTATGAAACAGGTGAAAAAAGAACAAAATCCGTTCATTTGGTTTATGTATTTCTTTGAGGATAGCGATTTGGAAGTGGGATATAAGCTTGATTATTCGGAGACAAATCTTGATAAATATCTTAACTCATTATATTATCTGGACAGAAATAATATGATAGAGCCGGAGGATGCATATGTAAGGCTTGAAGACGGAGAGGCAAAGCTTATTAAGGAAACCGACGGAACCGTTCTTGATTACGAACTTGTAAAAAATGCATATGTGGATGCCATAAATAATTTTGAAACAGAACTTGTTATAGAAAATGAAGACTGCTATAAGATTGCCGATATTACATCGGAATCGGATTCTATACAAAATACAATGAAAAAGGCTGAGGATTACCTTGATATAAAAGCTCAGTATGATTTTAAGGGGTATATTTATCAAATACCTAAAGAAGAGCTTACCAAGATGGCATATATAGATTCAAACGGAAATGTTGAGATAAGCGAGACCAATGTCAGGCTTTATGCAAAGAAGTTCGCAGAAGAATTTACAACATATCATAAGGATAGAGAGTTTTATACCCATGATAAAAAGCATATTCTTATAAGCGGCGGTTATTACGGTTGGCAGATTGATGAAGAAGCAGAAGAACAAGAACTTTATGATGAGATGATTAAGAAACATGATTTCGTAAAGGAACCTGCCTGTATTACAGATGCATATACTCTTTGTGATATGAATGATATAGGCGATAATTATGTGGAAATCGATCTGACCGATCAGCATGTATATATAATAAGAGACGGCAAGGTTGTATATGATACGCTTTGTGTATCGGGAAACGAAAGCAGAGGAATGGGTACTCCGGGTGGAGTTTATCCGATAACATATACTCAGCAGCATGCCATACTCAGAGGTCCGGGATATGAGACTCCTGTTGCATATTGGATGCCTTTTAACGGCGGTATCGGAATGCATGATGCTACATGGAAATCAAAATTCGGTGAAGATTATTATAAATATGACGGTTCTCACGGTTGTATAAATCTTTCGCTTGAGGCAGCAGGTGAGATATTCCAATTGGTTGAAAAAGGTATGCCTGTTGTTTGTTATTGGGAGGATGAAATTACTTATCTGGATTAGTCTTTATGGGGAAAAAATTATATTTTAAAATGTGAGGTGTTATAAGTGACAAGAGTTGAAGAAGAATTAAATACAGCATTGGAATATATAAATAAAATTCTTGTAAAAAAACCTGAAATTGCTATTATTTTGGGTTCGGGACTCGGTGGCTTCGCTGAGTGTATTGAGAATAAAGAAATCATAGAATATAAGGATATACCGGGCTTTCCGGTTTCTACGGTTTCAGGTCATGAAGGAAGATTTATAATCGGAAAACTGTTTGATAAAAATGTGGTTGCCATGCAGGGAAGAGTTCATTATTATGAAGGATATACAATGGATAGAGTTGTTATGCCTGTTAGGATTATGAAGCTTATGGGAGCAAAGAAATTACTTCTGACAAATGCTGCAGGCGGAATTAATGATAGTTTTGAACCGGGAACGCTTATGGCTATAAATGATCATATTACATCCTTTGTACCGTCGCCGCTGATCGGAGAAAATAATGATTCGCTCGGCGTAAGATTTCCCGACATGTCAAAGGTTTATGACAGAGAATTATTGGAAATACTGCATGCTACCGCAAAAGAACTTGATATTGATATAAAGGATGGAGTTTATCTTCAAACAACCGGTCCCAATTATGAAACGCCTGCCGAGATAAAGATGTATAAAACTCTCGGTGCGGATGCGGTAGGAATGAGTACGGCTTGCGAGGCTATGGCTGCCATGCATATGGGTATGAGGATTGTGGGTATTTCATGCATTACCAATTTGGCAGCAGGAATCAGTAAAACCGCATTGAACCATGAAGAGGTTAAAGCTACGGCCGATATGATTTCGGATAAATTTACAAGACTTGTTAAGGAGTTTATTAAAAAGATATAATGACCAGAGAATTATTTAAAAAACTTATAGAAAGCAGAATAGTAATACTTGACGGAGCCACAGGTACAAATCTTTTTGAAAAAGGTATGCCTATGGGTGTATGTCCTGAAAAATGGATTCTTGAGAACCCAAAACATATGCTTGAACTTCAAAGAGCATATATAAAGGCGGGAAGTAATATACTTCTTGCACCTACATTTACCGGAAACAGAATCAAGCTTGCGGAATACGGCCTTTCGGATAAGATTGTCGAAATGAATACCAGACTTGTAGAGCTTTCAAAGAAAGCTATTTCGCTTGAGGGATCCAGAGGCTATGTGGCAGGTGATTTGACCATGACCGGAAAACAGCTTATGCCTGTAGGCGATATGGAATTTGAAGAGCTTGTGGACGTATATAAGGAGCAGGCGTCAATCCTTTGTGAAGCAGGCGTTGATTTGTTTGTGGTTGAAACGATGATGAGTCTTGCGGAAGCAAGAGCAGCTGTAATTGCAATTAAAGAGGTTTGTGATTTGCCTGTTATGGTAAGCCTTAGCTTCAATGAGGACGGAAAAACTCTTTTTGGAGCTACACCGGAGGCTTCTGTTGTTGTACTTCAATCACTCGGTGTTGATGCGGTAGGTATTAATTGTTCTACCGGTCCGAAAGAACTTATTCCGCTTATAAAGAAAATGATTAAATATGCCAAAGTTCCTGTTTTTGCCAAGCCTAATAACGGACTTCCGCAGTTTATAGACGGAAGTACAGTTTATCCTATGACTCCTGCCGAATTTGCCGGATACGGAAGAGAACTTGTTGAGGCAGGTGTCAGACTTATCGGTGGATGCTGTGGCTCAACGCCAAAGCATATTGAAGCTTTAAGCAGAGCAGTCAAGCATATAGATGTGGTTCTTACGGAAGAGGATTTGTGTAAGACAAAAGGTGTTCTTTCGAGCGAAAGCAGGATTTGTGAGCTTGATATAAACGGTAGATTTCTTGTGATAGGTGAAAGAATTAATCCTACAGGCAAGAAAAAGCTTCAGGAAGAATTAAGAAGCGGAAAGCTTGATATGGTTTCCGATATGGCAGAGAGCCAGACCGAGCACGGAGCTGATATTCTTGATATTAATATGGGAACAAACGGTATTGACGAGCTTGAAATGATGAAGAAAGCCATATATACGGTAATAAGTGTTTCCGATTTACCTCTTTGTATAGATTCGAGTCATATTGATGTCATAGAAGCGGCATTAAGGATTTATCCGGGACGTGCACTTATAAATTCTATTTCTTATGAAGAAAAGAAATGCAGACCGCTTATGAAGATTGCGGCAAAGTACGGAGCCATGTGTATCCTTCTTCCGCTTTCTGATAAGGGACTTCCGGACAGTGTTGAAGAAAAGAAAGAAATAATAGGAAAGCTTCTTCAGGTAGCAAAAGAAGAAGGCGTTCCTAAAGAAAATCTTGTTATAGACGGACTTGTATCCACGGTTGGAGCCAATAAAAAGGCTGCCATAGAAACACTTGAAACTATCGAATATTGTAAAAATGAACTGGGAATACCGACTGTATGCGGTCTTTCGAATATTTCCTTCGGTCTTCCGGAAAGAATTAATGTCAATACAGCATTTCTTACAATGGCTATAGATAAAGGACTTACCATGGCTATATGTAATCCGGAACAGTCACAGCTTATGAATGCGGCTCTTGCATCGGATTTGCTTAAGGCAAAAGAAGAATCCGATAACAGATATGTGGAAAATGTAGTTGCTCTAACCAATGTGGCTGCCGATTCCGAAAAAAAAAAGACAGGAAGTCTTGAAGGAAGTAAAGTCTATATAGATGTCGTAAAAGGTAATAAGGAAACTGTCGTATCGGATGTAAAGGCCGAATTGGAAAAGGGCAGAAATCCCAAGGACATTATAGATAATGATTTGATTCCGGCTGTAAATAAGGTAGGAGAATTCTTTGAAAAGAAAAAATATTTCCTGCCTCAGCTTATAGCAGGGGCGACAGCCATGGATATGGCGATTAATTACATAACGCCTTTACTCGGAGAAAACAGCGGACCTTCAAAGGAAACGGTAATTATGGCTACGGTTGAGGGAGATATTCATGATATCGGTAAAAACCTTGTGTGCCTTATGCTTAGAAATTACGGATATAATGTAATTGATCTCGGAAAAGATGTCCCTCTTGATGTGATAATAAAGGCGGCAAAGGACAATAATGCATCCGTAATAGGTCTTTCGGCTCTTATGACAACGACCATGATGAGAATGAAAGATGTGGTCGATTATGTAAGAAAAAACAAGCTTGATTATAAGATAATCATAGGCGGTGCGGTGGTAAGTCAGAACTTTGCCGATGAAATCGGTGCCGATGGATATTCAAAGGATGCAAATGAAGCTGTCAAGTTGGTAGAGAAACTATTGACAGACAAGG